>CAMAWN010000001.1 GCA_945861865.1 Candidatus Kuenenia stuttgartensis
GGTCCAACCGCTCCTACGAAAACTACGACGAACTCTTCGAGGTCGCCTCCAGCTCTTGGTGCCAACACTGCCTCAACACCAACCTGATCAAATCCGTCTGCGCCAAAAGCTACATCCCAACGCGCACCTAATTTCTGCGAACCGGATCATCTGGCCGGTTTCAACGCGCCCAATGACAGCCTCCGACGTGCAGGCCGCGATGATCTGGGACGGAGCCGGCTTTCACCGAGCCAACGACTTGAAAGTTCCGGCCAACATCACACTCATTCCGCTGCCGCCGTACTCCCCGGAACTCAACGGCATCGAGAACCTCTGGCACGACCTTCGCAGCCACTGCTGGTCCAACCGGGCTTACAGGCTGACAAAGAACCTCATTCCGGTTGGCAAATCCTCGGCGGTTTCGAAGTTGCCGGGAGGTTGTTTGTCAGCCTCTTACGAGAAATACGACGATCTCTTCGAGGTCGCCTCCCGCTCTTGGTGCCAACACTGCCTCAACACCGACCTGATCAAGTCCGTCTGCGATAAAAGCTACATACCAACGCGCAGCTAATTTCTGCGAACCGGATTAGAAGTTCAGTTCGTTGAAGATCGTCGACCGAATGCTCGTGATCTTGAACAGCTCGTTGATTCTTTCGCCGATGCGTTTGTCGCCGGACGTGTGCGTGTCGGTCCCGAGACCGTCTCCGCCGAGTACCGTGTCCGTCCCGCCTTGCCCATCGAGCGTGTCGTCTTCGCCTCCTCCGACCAGCCGGTCGTTGCCAGCACCGCCCAGGATACTGTCACTGCCGAGTCCACCCAGCAGGATGTCGTTACCCGCACCGCCGTTGATGACGTCGTTGCCGTCGCCCCCATCGACCAGGTCGTCACCGGCACCGCCGTCGATGATGTCGTTGTCCAATCCGCCAGTGATCGTATCGTTGCCAGCATCGCCAAAGAGTTTGTCGAGTCCGTCGCGGCCGGCGATCTTGTCGTTGCCCGCACCACCGCGGATCGAATCATCACCGCTATCGGGTGTGTTCGGATTGCCGAAGCCGCCATCCAGGAAGTCGTTGCCGATGCCGCCATCCATGGTGTCGTTTCCACCTTGACCCCAGATGGTGTCCAGGCCGTCGAGGCCGATCAGCGAATCATGACCGTCTCCACCCCAGATCGTGTCATCGCCGATGCCGCCGTTGATCGTGTCGATGCCGTCGTTGCCGTTGAGGCTATCGTTGCCGTCGCCACCGACTACCGAATCGTTTCCAGCGTTGGCAGTGATCTTGTCGTTGCCGGCTTCGCCCTGAATCGTATCGCCGGCGGCCGTGCCTTGGACCGAGTCGTCGCCGAGACCCATGAAGGCTCGAATCGCGACCGTTTCGCTGGTCGAGAGCGAACCGTCGATCGTGTCGTTGCCGTCGCCGCCATTGATGTTCAGCACGGTCAGGTCGAGCACTCCGGCCAGATCATTGAGCGTGACGAGGTCGTTTCCGCCGTTCAAATTCAACGTGAAGATTTCGACTCCGACTAAAACCGTCGTAAATGCCAGGCCTGAATTCGAGCTCAGGCGAGCGAGAGCAATGCCGCTCGGTGCTTCCAGCGGATCCCCAGTACCGGCCAACGTGATCGTGAAGATGTCGGCCAGTGTCGCTTGACCCTCGAAAGTGAACCTGTCGTTCGAGCCACCTTGACCGTCCAGTAGATCGTTTCCATCGCTGGAAATCATCAAGTCGTCGCCCGAACCACCGTACAACGTGTCGAGGCCGTTGCTGCCAGCCAGCGTGATGTTGTCGTTGCCAGTCCCGCTGCCGTCGAGCGTATCGTTGCCATCGTTCCCGTTGACCGAGTCATCGCCGAGGTTGCCTTCCAGGGAGTCGTTCCCTCGGCCACCACCGACGTAGTCGTTGCCTTCTCCGCCGAACGCGGTGTCGTCTCCGGCAAACAGCAAGTCATCCACATCGTCGCCGTGGATGGTGTCATCTCCCTTTTCGCCGTTGATGAGATCCTGACCGGCACCGCCCAACAAACTATCGCCTTCAGTGCCCCCCGAGATCGTGTCTTGGTCGGCACCACCGTCGAGCGTATCGATGCCCGCTCCGCCAGTCAGCACGTCGCTGCCATCACCGCCCGATGCGTTGTCGTTGCCCGTTCCGCCGTCGATGAGGTCCGTGCCCGCGTCGCCCGTGATCACGTCGTCGCCGACATCGCCGTTGATCGTGTCGTTGCCGTCGCCGCCGTTGATCGTGTCGAAGCCAATGCCGCCGGATGCCGTGTCGTTCCCCGTGCCGCCGGTCATGCTGTCACTGCCAGTTCCGCCCAGCAGGGTGTCGTTGCCGCCTAAACCGTTCATCGTCACGGAACCGCCGAAGGTCGAGGCCTCAATCTTGTTGTTGCCACTTCCCGCCGTGAGTTCGGCTTTTTCCGTGTTGGTCACCAAATCAAATTCGACTTCGGTGGTGGGCCGTTTGATCGAGAGTCGCGTGCTGGTCAGCGTGATGTGGTCATTCTGGGCCGACAGATCCAGAGGATTCGTCGTGTACCGGATGACGTCGTCGCCTCCCAGACCCTCGATGCTATCGTTGCCGGCGTCACCGGACATCGTGTCGTCACCAAATCCACCGATTAGCGTATCGACGTCATTGCCGCCATTGAGGACGTCGTTGCCGACATCGCCCAACACGGTGTCGAGGCCATCGCCGCCACTGACAATGTCGTTGTCCACACCGCCATTGACTCTGTCATCATCCGCTCCGCCATCGATGCTGTCGTCGCCGACTCCACCGTTGATGATGTCGATTCCGGCTTCTCCCAGGAGGGTGTCCTTGCCGTCACCGCCATCGATGAAGTCGTCGCCACCACCACCCAGGATGCTGTCGTCACCGAGATTGCCCAACAGCGTGTCGTCGCCGAGTCCGCCGGTGATCGTGTCGTTGCCGTCTCCACCGTCGATCGAATCGACTTTATCGGATTTGTTGCCGCCGGTGATCAGGTCGTCATTGGCACCGCCGTTCACGGTTGAATCCAGCAACCAATCCGAGAGATTGATCGTGTCGTTGCCGTTGCCGGAATTCACCGTCAAGTCGAGCGGGAACAGCGAATCGCCGCCGCTGATCGAAATGTTGTTGGCTCCCGTGCCGCCATTGACCGTGAGGTTGGTCTCCACATTCATTTCGCTGGCAAAGGTGACACTCTCGAATGTCGGAATCGACAATCCCGCCGCGCTGCTAATGGTTGTCGAGCCGCCGCTGGAGGAGACCAGAATGCTATCGCTGCCACCGACAGGTGCATTGAAGATTCGGTTCGTGGCAATCGTCTTATCAATAACCGGTTCCAAGCCGTCGTAGTTCACCGCGGGCAGTGCGTCGAACGTGACCTGGCCATTGCCCGGTCCAAACGAATCGTAGGTCACCGTGCCGAACGTGACACCAACATCGGCGCGGAATTCAAGACCGTCCGCACCGTTCTGCGTCAGGCCATCGACCTTCAGCCCCCCGACCGGAATTGGGTTCAGGCCAGAAGTGAAATCCACGATGAAGAGGTCGTCGCTGGTCACATCCGCTCCGACATTCGCGTCATCGTAAAACGCCGAGTTCACGCCAGTCCGATCGCCAGAAATTTCCAAACTCAGAACGGTCACATAAGGCTGCCGGAACACCTCCACCTCAGCGGCACCACCGGCGGAGTACGTCACGACGATTTCGTCAGTGATCGCATCCAAGAAGACACGCCATTGATCGGGCGGCAATTCGTCGTCGGAAATCGTCCCCGTACCCGTCCCCAGAACGGCGTTGGAATCCGCCAGCCCATTGATCAGCCCTGAGACCGCTCGAAGTTGGAAGGTCTCAGGAGGCTCGAATCGCAGATCGTCGAGGACTGGGACCAAGACTTGTGCGGTCGTGGTCGTCCCCGTGAAGGTCACGGCCTGACTGATCGAAGTGTAATCGCCACCTGATCCAGAATTCGCCGTTCCGTCCGCTGTCGCCACGTTCGCGGTAATCGAGGCTTGCACCGGAGCACCCGTCGTGGGATCCGATACGTACACTCGTTGTTGCAACGATACAGTGAAGGCGATGTTGTCATTGGCTGCCTCTGAAGTCGCAGGCAACGGCGACGAGACATCGAAGCCCAAATCGTCATTGAAGATCGTGCCGACACCTTTGTCTTTGTCGAATTCGAACGGCAGGTCGGCTGAAGTCAGGTTGACGAAGAACGTCTCATTCGCTTCGACCAATTGGTCGGCCTTCACCTTGACGGTGATATTCTGAGCGGACGGAAGTTGGCCATTTGGACCAGCGATGAAGGTCAGCGTGCCAGTCGCCGCGCCGACCGGAGCATAGTCCGAACCGGCGGTCGCTTTCGTGGCAGGGTCCAAGCCATCCGCAATCGTGTAATTCACGAGGAACGTCCGGTTGACGATGGCGTTCACGGCATGAATGGCCGCTGTCGTGCCGTTGAATCCGCGAACGACCGTGAATTCATTGGCACCCGCATCCACTGCCGTGACCTGCATCTGTTCGGAATCAATCTGAATGGTCAATGGAACAGTCGTCGGAAACGCGGCGACGCTTTCCAAAGTCAACGTGGTCGTCGCGACAGTCGCCGCGGTCTGCAACTTTCCGGGCACCGCAGTCAGCAAGGCACCGACCACCGAGACCGAGAAGTCATAATCCTGGTCGGCTGCTGTCGGATCCTTCTCGAC
Source organism: Candidatus Kuenenia stuttgartensis (assembly GCA_945861865.1). Lineage (GTDB taxonomy): Bacteria > Planctomycetota > Planctomycetia > Planctomycetales > Planctomycetaceae > SXKJ01. The sequence continues at coordinate 4,676 of CAMAWN010000001.1, forward strand.
CTTGTTGACGTTGGTGATCCGGATGCCGGTGTCTTCGGACAGGATTGTGCCGATCGCCTGTGTGCGATCCAGCGTCGGAGTGAACGCCGCGTTGGCCGGAACTGACAGGTTGACCAGGAACTGCTCATCCGGCTCGATGGTCGTGTCGCCGTTGACCACGACTTCCAATGTCTGGTTCAGTTGATTCGGCGCGAAGACCACATCACCGCTGGCATCAACAAAATCCTCACTCGCAAATGCGGTGTCCCCTTGCAGGGTGTAATGCACGCGGATTTCTTGAATGCTGGGCTTCGTCAGCGACAACGTGAAGGTGAAGATCGTCGAGCCGCTGTTGCCCTCCTTCAGAGTGACGTCGTTGATGGTGACATGCACCTCTTGCAGCTCGACCGCACCAATGTCGCTGTCGCTGTTGGTGGGACGAGTGGCTCCGCGCTGATCGAACGGGTCTCCGCCGGAATTGTTGCCGGCGTCGATGATCGGACTGCCCGTGCGGGCGGAGTGCGTTGGAGTCGGGCCGCCATTGTTCGCCAGTGTTTTCAACACGGGATCGAACGGGCTAGTTCCAGAGCCAACCTGGTCGGATTTCGTGCCGTTGACGAAGCTGAGACCGCTGTCGGCGTTGTTGCCGATGAAGTTGTTGTCCGTCGAGAGGAAGGTGCCACGGACGTTCGGCGCTTTCGCACCAGTGATTGCGGTCGATGCGTTGTTCGCGACGATCGTGTTGTGCACTTCGACCGTCCCGATCAAGCTATTGGATAAGCCACCGCCGCGATACGCGACGTTGTCGACCACCGTGCTGTTTTCGATCGTGACTTGGCCGCTGACCGAATTCCCCAGCGCGGCATTCGTTCCCGAATCATTGTTCGAGAGCGTGCTGTTCTTGATCGTCAGATCTTCTTCGTTGTAGATGGCCGCGCCGCGTGAGCTCGCGAAGTTGTCCAGGAAGGTGCTCTGCTGAATGGTCGCTTGGTTCTGACCCACCGACGTCACGATCGCTCCCGTGAGATGCGCCACGGCCGTGGTACCAAGGATTCCGCGTTGCACCGTCAGCGTGTTGGTTCCGAGGTTGACGCTGGCCGTCATTTTTTCGGAATCAATTTGGATCGTGAACGAGCCCGCTGCAGGGAAGGCCGCCACGCTGTTGAGCGTGATTGTCGTGGCAGTCGCCGGGATGGAGAGCTGTGTCACGACGGCGTTCACCAGGTGAGCGACAGCTGCGGTGCCATTGGCAGCGCGAGTCACCGTGAACACGTTGCCGGCCACAGCCGTGACCACCATCTGCTCGGAATCGACCTGGATCGTGAACGGCGTCACGTTGGGGAAATTGACGGCGTTGACCAGCGTGATTTGAAGCGCAGCGGCCGGCACCGCGACTTGTAGGTTGTCGGCGACAGCCGCGAGCTGTCCGGTCAGGGCGGCGTTGTAGAGTCCACCGCCGCGTGACTGAGCCAGATTGCCGCTGAACGAAGACTGCGTGATGCTCGCGCCACCCAAGTTATACAGGCCGCCGCCGTGAATGTTGGCGGTGTTGCCCAGCGTCGCGAAGGCGGACACCGAGTGCGTGGTCACGACGGTGCCGTTGTAGCCGCGAGTGACCGTCAACTCATTGCCCAGAACCGACGTGACCAGCATCCGCTCCGCGTCGACTTGGACGACAAACGGGCCGCTTGTCGGAAAGTCGCTGACATTGGAAACCGTCACGGTCACGCTGGGAGTCACCGTTGCATTCGCGGCGTGCGCGACTGCGGTCGTACCATTCACGCCGCGGTCCACGGTCAACACGTTTCCGGCGACACCGGTGACCAGCATCAATTCCGAATTCACCTGAATGACGAACGGTGTCGTCGTGGGGAACGTACTCGCGTTGACCAGGGTGACGGTTGCGCCTCCAGAGGTGACGTCATTCTGTAGCTTGCCGATGACATACGGGATCGCTGTGGCCAAACGACTGACCGCACCAATGTCCGATCGCAACAGCGTCAGTGCGCCGTCATTGTACAACGCACCGCCTTGCTGCACCGCTTGATTGCCGCGGAACAAGCTGTCTTCGATCGTCAGTGTGCCGAGGTCACCGTTGTAGATTCCGCCGCCGCGCCCCGCCGAGCTATTAATCACCAGGACGTTGTCCAGTGTGGTTGTTCCCTGATTGAAAATTGCTCCACCGACGTCGGTCGAAGTCGCGTTCCCATTTTGCAACGTCAGGTTCGACAGCTTCAAACTCACTCCGGAGAAGATCTGGAAAAGTCGGTCAATTTGAGCGGCGTCGATGAAGGTCAGGTCTGTACCAGCTCCGATGATGTTGAGCGCATCGAGAATATCGAGGTCGCCGGTTTCGGAACTGCTGTCAATGTTGCCGGCCAGGTTGCGCCGGAAGTCTTCCGCGCGGCCGGTGAGCGTCAATGTGAAGATGCCTGGCCCCAGGATGATTGTGTCCTCGCCCGGCCGAGCGTTCGCTTCCATGATGGCGGCTCGCAGCGTGCTGCGTCCGTTGGCGTCGGCGTTGATGCCGTCGCCCGGATTCTCATCGACCGTGTCCAGGAAGCTGTTGACGACGAAGCCCGACTCAAACGCTCCGATATCGACCGTCGCCACGCCGTTGCCGTCGCCGTCGAAAACGCGATTCAGACCACGCTGATCATTGAGCGTGACCGCGAAGTTATCGCCCGCATCGCGAGCCGGGCTGCCGAAGAGCAACGCGTGTGTCAGCGTCGGACCACCGTTATCTCGCAGGGAGTCGAGCTGCGGGTTTTTCCCCACGATGTCGCCATTGCCGTCGCCGTTGGCAATCGCCGTGGGAGTGATTTCGTCGGGCAGATACGCCGTCACGGTCCCCACGGTTTGGATCAGGTTGTGTCCGGCATTGATAAAATTGTCGCCTTCAATGTCCGCGCCCGAGGTACTGCCGGCTACCAGCGTATTCTTCAACGTCGCCGGGCCGAACGGCGGAATGCCGTCGACGTTATTGGCGATCCCGGCACCCACTGGCGCATTGTTGAGATACAGCGTGTCGTTCAGCAGCGTCGCGGTGCCAAGGTTGGCCAAGCCGCCGCCGTTCGTTGTGGCGGTGTTCGCCGACAGCGTGCTGTTGGTCATCGTCAGGCCGGCAGCCGACGTGTTGAAGATCGCGCCGCCACGATCAGCCAAGTTGTTGTTCAAGGTCGTGTCGTCGATCGTCAACGACGGCGTCGAACCGCTGGTGAAGTCTGAATTGTTGTAGATCGCGCCGCCGTCCCCGTTGACCGCCTTGTTATTCGAGAAGGTGACTTCGTCGATCGTGACTTGGGCAAAGTCGTTATTGACCAGCACGCCGCCGTTTGCATCGGCCGAGTTGCGGTCGAATGTGGTGCGTCGAACCGTCAACGTGCCGTCGCCGTCGTTGAAGATCACACCGGCGTCGCCATGGGAACGGTTCAAGGTGAATGTCGCCGAGCTAATGTCAACGACACCATCCTGGTTGAAGATCGCACCACCTTTGCCCTTGTTGGTATCGCTCGCACGAACGTCGGTCCCCGCTTCGTTGCTGAGGAATTGCGTGCCGGTCCCCGCCACGTCCAGCACCACCAGATTGCCAAAGTTTTGAATCGCGCCGCCGTTGTCGCTGGCCAAGTTGGTCGTGAATAACCCCTGATTCAACGTCAAACTGCCGCCGGAGGTGTTGAAGATCGCGCCGCCATTCTCGAGCGCGGAGTTCACTCCAAACGTATCGCGAATCAAGACCAGCGTGCCATCGTCGTTGTACAACGCTCCGCCGTTTCGGGCCGAGTTGTTTTGCAGCAGGCTGTCGTCCAGGACCAAAGTGGCCGAGGTCTCGTTGTAGATCGCTCCGCCATCGCCGTTGGAGTCGCTGACGACACCATTGACCGAGGCGTCGGCCCGATTGCCGCTCAAGGTCGATGTGCTGATCTTCAAGATCGCGGAGTTGTTGTTGTAGATCGCTCCGCCATCGCGTCCCGACAGGTTGCCCGTAATGCTGGTGGAAACCAGCTCCGCAGTGGCTTGGTTACCGTTGTAAATCGCGCCACCATCCGTCACGGCTTGGTTGGCCGAATAGGCTCCTTCGTTGATCGTGACCGCGCCGTTCTCGTTGTAAATCGCGCCACCCTTGCCGAACTGCGAACCGCTGGCCACCGAGCCGGCGATGTTGTTCTGCAAATTGGAACGGTTGATCGTCGTTGAAGAGAGCAACGTCACGACGGAGTTCGCGGCATGCGCAACAGGAGTCGTACCACCGAAGCCGCGTGAGACCGTGAATTCATTTGTGGCCGCATTCACGACTGTGACTTGCATCTGTTCTGAATCAACCAAAATGATAAACGGCGCGGTGTTGGGGAAGGCTGTGACATTCACGAGCGTCAACGTTGCGACGGCATTGGTTGCCGCAGCTTGCAGAGATCCGATGATCCCAACTCGTGCGGCGATGAGCGAGACGGTGGCATTCACGGCGTGTGCGGCGGGATTGGTGACGCTGCGGACGACCGTGAACTGATTCGTGGCGACGTTCACCGCCGTCACTTGCATGAACTCCGAATCGACGAGGATCGTGAACGGAACCGTCGTTGGGAACGACGCGACGCTGTCAACGGTGATTAAATTCCCGATCGCGTTGACACCAACTTGCAACACGGCCGTAATCGGAGCGGAAGGAGCGGCGTTGAAGATCGCTCCGCCGTTGCCGTCCGCGAAGTTTCCTTGCACCGTGGCACCGTTCGTCGCGCCCACATCGGAATCGTTGATCGTGAGCGTGCCGAGGTTACGGATCGCGCCGCCACTCCGCTCGTAGACCACTTTGCCGTTGATCAGCTCGACGCCGGTGAACGACACGTTCGAACCGACCGTGAGATCGAACAGTCGGTCGTGAGACAGGAGGTCAATGTCCGACTTGCCGTCGATGACCGTCCGCGGTTGTGGATTGCCGAGGATGGTTGTGGAATCATCTTTGCCTTTGCCAAAGATCTGTACGCGGCCGGCACCCACGATGACGTCCAAGTCGCCGATCCGCGACAAGTCTTCGCCAACCTGGAAAGTCGCAGTGTCGATCGTCGCTGTGAACGGTACGACAATCGCCGCCGTTGTCGCGGTCGTCACCAACTGATTGCCATTGGCCAGACCGTCGAAGCTCAGCACATACACACCATCACGAGCGGCTTGCTTGTTCGAGAAGGTCAGTTCCCACTGCTCGGCGGCGTTGCCGAAGCCTGGCACCGCGGTGACCGGCGTGCCGACCGGTGGCAGCAACGTGGCTTGGCTCAGATCCACCGCTTGCGGCCCGAGGCCTGAACCGTCGTCAAACGTCAGTGTGAAATCATCGAGCTTCACCCCGGCCACTCGTTCGGTGAATTGCAATCGAACCCTCGTGAGTTCATCGACCCGCACATTGTTGTTCAGCGCGTTGGAAGACACGTCCGCGAGCCGCACGCCGGCAGACTTCGTCCAATTTCGCGTGACAATGCCGCCCGTCAAATTGTTGCTCGCCGAGTCCTTGATGGTGATGTTGGCTCCAACGGCGGGATTGAACGTCAGCACATAATTGCCATTGATCGCCGTGAGAGCCTGCAAGTTGATCGTGACCGCAGTGCGACCCGCGAAATTGATGCCTTCGTTCGTAATCGGTGTCACCACCAAGCCCGTGACCGCAGTACCGTTGCGCGTCAGTGTGAAATTGCTCGCAGAAACCCCCGTCACCTTTTCGCTGAAGGTCACCGTCACGGTGCCCGCGTTCTGAATGAACTGGTTGGAGATCACCGCAGGAGTGATCGTCACCGACGGAGCGAATGTGTCTGTGCCTCGTACCCAATTCACATTGGCTACCGCAGCCAGATTCAGATTCTCGATATCGCGAATGTTGACCGGCGTTGACACACCATTGATGAGCACATTGGCCGTCGGATTGATCGTCAAGCTGTAGAGACCATTGGTCTGCGTCACGCTGGTCAGGCCGGTGTTCAGCACTCCGGCCGCGATGTTCGCCTTGTTCTCGATCTTGTAGACCAAGTCGCTGACTTTGGTGAGCTGGAACGTCGCCGCTGGCAACAGAATCTGTGTCGGCAAGCCGCCGGCCACGGCAGTCCGAGTGAAGTTGATGTGAGCCAGATCAATGCCCGCGACTCGTTCTGAGAACGTGATCGTCACCACGCCCACTCCGCCGGTCGTGATCGGCGTGAGCGGTACGCCGGTGATGCTGGCCACGGTCGGAGCCGTCGTATCGGCCACCAGACGCTTGAGCGAATAGACCTTGCCGTCGAGCACGATCGCGCTTTCGCCGCCCAAGGAGTTGGATTCCATGATCGCCGCGCGGAGCGAGGTTTGACGCAAGCCGTCCTCGGCCAAGCCGTCACCAGTATTCACGTCGATCGAATCGTCAGTCGTGTTGACGAAGAACGTGCCGAACTCGAAGGCTCCGACATCCACCGCGTTGAGGCTGTTCAAGCCATCCAGGAATCGCAGCGCACTGCGCTGATCCAGTGACGTCACACGGTTTTGGTCCGTGACATTGCCATCCAAACCGCGATCAATCGCTGGATTGGGCAGCGTTCCTGTGGCGTCGAACGCCGGCAAGGCGTGAGTTTGGGTCGAACCACCATTGTTTCCCAACGGCTGCAAATTCGGATTGACGTTGGGCTGATCGCCGATCCCGATGAAGCCAACCGCGGTACCCAGTGTCCGCACGAGGTTGCCACCCAGCGACACGAATGTGCCCGCGACGTCGCTCGGTGTGGGCGGAACTGCGGCGGTCGTCAATGTATTGTCGGACACGATCGTGTTGCCGATTGTGACCGTGCCCAAGTTGCGCGAGATGCCGGCACCGACGTTCAACGACCGGTTGAAGGCGATGGTGTCATTGATCAGCCGCAAATTACCATCGTTGCGAATTCCGCCACCGGCCGCACTCTGTGCGGTGTTGCCCGAAATCGTCACGCCTTCCAGCGTTGCCGAGAACGTGGCCGCGTTCATCAATGCGCCACCGTGACCGCTCGCGCCAGTTGTGCGGTTGCCGGTCAGCGTGCTGTTGTTAATGAACAACGTACCGGCATTGCGAATCGCACCACCGGTCGCCAATGCGGTGTTGCCGGAGATCGTCGTGCGATTGATTGTCAGCGTACCTGTGTTGTTGATGGCTCCGCCGTCGTCTTGCGAGGTACTGTTCTGAATGACCGAATCCAGAATCGTCAGGTTGCCGGAGTTGCGAATCGCTCCGCCATCTTCGCTGCCGGTCACCGCACCATTTCGGATCGTGACGCCTTGGATCGTGACCGTCACATTGGACAGAATCTGGAACAGGCGGTCGCGGTTGGTCGTCGTGAGTTGGTTGGCCAAAGCCGTGGCATCGATGATCGTGACGCCGACGCCCTTGCCGCGAATGACCAGGTTTTGACGGATGTCGAGATCGCCGACTGCCGCGAAGTCTTCTTGCACACCCGCCAGCGACAGCGTGTACGTCCCGGCTCCCAGTTCAATGACATCGTCACCGGCCAAGGCATTCGCTTCCTGGATGGCTTGCCGCAATGAATAGGAGTCGCCTGAACCGACCACTTCGTTGCCCGGAATCGAATCGATGGAATCTCCCACCGTGCTGGGACGCATGGTGCCGTCCTTGAGCCAAGTCACGGTCTGCGGATTTTTCAACTCAACAGGGACCGCAGCTTCGTTTTTGATCAGACCATTCGCCAGCACCTTCAAGCGGTACGTGCCGTCCGTGCCGGTCAGCGTGCTGAGATTGATGCGATACTGGCTCGGGGTCACTTTTTGGACCGGGATATTGTCCAACGAAACGGGAATCTCCACTCCGCCCGTCGCTTGCCGAGTCAGCAGGAAGTTCTTCGAGGCGTCGGTCACGTCGATTCCGGTGACATTCTCCGAGAAGTTGATCGTCAGCGTGTCCACAGCGCGCAGCTTCGTGAACCCTTGCAGCGACGGGGTCGGGGTTGTCACCGTGACTCGTCCTTGGTCAATGAAGCTGGTGACTTGCGGACCCGACAGAGCGCCATCTTTGGCCCACACGATCTCGCTGGCGATGCCGGTGGCTGTCAGCGGATCGGAGTCATCCGACAACAAATTGCCGGTCAGATCCTTCAACGGCGAGACCGTATCGGGTGTGGCTGTGTTGGAATTGAGCAACCGCAAAGTGTAGGTGCCGTCCACGTCGGTCAGTCCGGAGGCGGACAGGTCGAGCGTGTAGGTGGTCGGACCGGTTTGAGTGATCGGAACGTTCGTGAGCACAATCGTGGTCGTGACCGCCCCGGAGAGGCGCGTCAATTTGAAGTCTTTGAAGTCCACCGGGCTACTGCCGCTGATCTTCTGCAGCGGCTCGCTGAACGTCACCAAGATCACGCCGGCATTCGTCCCGCGCGGAGTCGTGATCGGCTCGATCGTCCCAGTCGGTGCGGCGTCTGGTCCATTCGTCCAAATGTCTTGAGCCGCAACGTTGAATTGACCCGTCGCCGGTCCAACGGCGTTGAGGGCGACGTCCTTGATCGTGCCATCCGCCAGCAGCGAGAGAATGTACGTTCCTTGATTGAGCGTGACTGCCGACAGGTTCAAAACAAACCGCGTGTCGGGTTGCGTGCCGGATTGCGGCAAAACGGTCAATCCTGCCAGGGAAACATTGTGAACCCAACGTCCACCGCCACTGTAGATGTCACTCCCGATCGAGGAGTCGAGGCTGAAGTGATCGTCGTCAATCTCCGTCACCGTGAAGACACCGTTGGCGTTCGTGTTGCCTTGCACGCCGTAAATGGTGATGCGATCACCATCGGACAATCCATGGGCCGCCGACGTCACAACGATCGTCTCGCCGTTCGTCGCGTCGGAGATCGAGCCAGCCGTCGCAGCGGTGCCATCGTCGTAGGCCAGGACATAATGTGCCGAGGCATCCAACGTATTCTCGAAGGTGACCTTCTCGTTGAAGATCGTGTTGAGCGCATCCACCGGAGTCTGCCGCGGGTCCGGCGCGACATCGACAAGGTCGGCCAGCGGAGCCGCCACGTCCAGCACCCAGGACGTTGAAAAACTTGTCAGGAATGTGTTGCCGGCGGTGTCCACGATGCCGGAGTTCAAAGGATTAATGGTCAACCGATAGGTGCCGGGCGCGGGCGGTTCCGCCAATGCGAGCAAGTTCAATTCGTACTGGTCGCCCGCCAGTTCGAACAACGGAAACAGCGGGCCCGACAGATCGACTGCCAGAATATCGATCTTCGAGGTGATCCCGGCGGAGTTGGTCAGCAACAAAGTGAAGTCGCTGTTATCAACGCCGCTGACGATCTCGCTGAAGTTGATGATGATCGAAGCCGGGTGCGCGTTCACCGGCGAAGTGATGGTGGTCGTCACTAGCGAATCAGCGACAGAATCCACGAAGGGCAGCGTCGTGTCCACAAGCCAAGTGTCGCTGTCGGCCACTTTCAAAGTGACCGCAACCCCAGCCAAGTATGACGCTGGGGTGGTTCCGTTGAACCCTCGGGAGACCGTCAACGTTGCCCCGGTGACGGTGGTCACCAGCAACTGTTCTCCTTCGATCGCAATCACGAATGGTGCATCGCTCGACGCGAAACTCGGGAACCCAGCCATGCTGGACAACGTGATTTCCGAATCGCTGAAATCGATGTCCGACTGCAACGTGGATGCGACCGGCTCCGCGACGGAATTTCCGGACAAGTCTCGCACCACCGTATTCGAATCGGTCGAGACCAACCGCAATTCGTAGGTGCCCGGAGCACCTGAAAGTTGGTTGAGGTTCAGCCTGTACTCGGTGGAACTCACCGCCGTCACCGTGACGCTGCCAAGATTCACCGGAACAGGGCCTAGCCCGCTATCGCGAAACAATTGGAAATCCGTGATATCGACCCCCGTGACCGGCTCGTCGAAAGTCACTGTGACGATTCCGGCCGCAGCATTCCTGGGATTCGGCGTCACGGGTGAGATTGTCGCCACAGGGCTCGCGTTATCGATCGAGAAGAGGTGGCTCAACGCATAGTCCTGCAAGACTCCCGCACCGTTCGTCACTCGCGTCAGCACGTTGCCTTGGTTGCTGAACTGGGAATGCACGTCCCGGATTGCCGTAAACGGTGGGTCGGGCGGAATGGTGTTACCGACCGCCAACACTTGGAATTCGTAGTGACCGGGCAACGCCGTGACGGAGGACAGGTCAATCGTGTAGCTCTTGAACGCATCGGAGCTGTACGGGTCTTTGCTGCTGTTCACGGGAGACGCCGCCAAGCCCGCTAACGACACCACGACTCCGTCCCTGAGCAAACGGAAATCGGTGATATCCACGAAGCGGACGAATTCGCTGAAATCCACGATGATCGTGCCGGGGCTGCTGTTTCCCAGAGTGGGGAAGTTGCGGATCGTCGGAAACACAAAGGTCGGAGAATCGACGTTGGGGTACGTGAAGGTCCCCTGCAGGACGGAATCCCACAGCGTGTCAATTCGGCCGTTGATCGTGGGCAGCACCCCGTTGGCAATGGCACGGGACGTATCATCGAAGTTGTCATCGCTTCCCGGACCTGGTCCCGGGCTGTGAAACGCAAACCCCGCCGTCGCTCCCGAATCATCGAAGCCGGATTCGATTCGCAGAGTCGTCACCGGTGTATTCGGATTGGGCCCTTGGCTGATGAGCTGATTATTCAAAATCAAGGAAATCGTTCCGGTTTGAGCACCGTAGGCGCGTTCGTCCAAACCGGGATAAACAAACCGAAATCCGAGATCAGGACTCTGTGGATTTCCATCAACGGCCAAGCGGGTTGCGTTACGCGGACGAGTGCCACTTCCGAACGGTCCACCTGGAGCCGTCGGCGGAAGCAACCGAGATTTGAAGACTGGCTCTGCGTTCGTGTACTCCGGAGCCGGCCGGATCACGTCCATGCCGTTGCCCGTGTTGCCAGACACGACCGCATTCACACGAATCAGCGGGTCCAAATACATCAAGAAGCCATAGGTCGACGTGTCCCAAGCCCCTGTTGTCGTCGGTGGAATAATGGCCGTGTACGGAGCAATCACAAGGTCGTTACCAAAGTTGCCTTCAAACTCATTGTTGGTCACTCGCAAATTGACGCGGCCGTTCCCCGCATTCGGATCACCACTGTTGGCACCGACTTCATTCGCATAGAAATCCAATCCTATTCCGATCGGGTTGGCACCCTGACCAACACCGGCGGCCAAGACGACCAAACCGCTGCCATTCACTTCCGAGACACCACCGGTCTGAATGCTGTCAGGCAGTCCTTGGCCGTTATTTCGAATGATGTTCCTCGAAACGTCGACCATCATGTCGGGTGAAAACGCGGCGTCAGTGCTGACAACGTTTTGCGTGACACCCAGCGGTCGAGCGGCGGTCGGAACACTATCTTGAAGAAGGTGCTGGCCACGCTCGCCGGTGTTGACGACGCGGATGCCATCCAACTGATTTCTGAGGATCTTGTTCTCCCCGGCTTCCGTACCATCACCGATTCGCAATTGCATCGTCCCGGCACCCACGTTGAGGATGTCGAGACCGCGACCTGCATTCGCGTCCACAAAGTTATTGAGAATCAAGCCATTCAACAGACCTAGGTCGTCGTTGTTCTCGCGCAACGCGCCAATCGTGGACCGCACAAGCTCGTAGCCAGTGATCTCAATTCCGTCACCTTGCTCACCGGTCGTTGCGTTATCGAGTTGCTTGGTGACGACGTTATCCCGAATCGTCGCCGAGATCACTCCTCGTATGCCGTTGTTCGACGGCAATGTGGGAATGCCGCGGACAAGTTGGAAATCAATACCTTTTCCGAAGTTGGCTTCGATCTGGTTGTGGCGGATATCGATCTTTTCGTCGGAACTTTCCAAAAAGATACCCGTGCGGGAGTTCGACTTCACCGTGTTGTTTGTAATCGAGACCGTACCCACCGCGGTGCTCCGTTCAAGAACCCCTTGCGGCGTGGCGACGATGACACCTCCGAAAATCTGGATGCCGTTCAGACCATTATTCTGGATCAGGTTGCCTTGCCCTTCCTGACCAATCACCAAAGGTGTGGTGATTCCGGTCGCTTCATCAAACAGTCCATGTTTGCCCGAAATCTGGATGCCGCTGAGTTCGTTGTCGCTGATCGTGTTGCTGATCCAGGTTCCGCCAATTTGACGCTTATCCGTGCTGAAATTGTCAAACCGGTCATTCAGATTGATGCCATTGCCGTTGTTAAACCGGATTTGGTTTTTCGAGATATCGGCCAACAACCGTGCGTCCGCTTGCGATCGCAGATTGATACCGTCGTCAGCGTTCCCGATGTCTGTTCCATTCACATCCACGCCGATGAAGTTGCTACGGATGTCAAAGTCCAACAGATCTTCGCTTCCATTGCGGGCATCGATCAGGATGCCATTTCGGTTAAGACCAAATGTGTTTCCCGAAATGGTGACGCCCCGTGTGGTGGGACTCGATGCCACCAGCTCAGACTTATCTTCCCGCAGAAACTGCAATCCTGCGTGTGAGTTATTCAGCCCATTGTTTCGGAATTCATTTTTCAAGATCTGCAGATCCTGAACGATGGAAGCTTCCTGGCTATTGATCAAGACACCGTTCGCCGCATTGGCTCCAGCCAAACCACTGCGTGTAACTCCGAAGAAGTTGCCTTCAATCAATGAGCTCTTCAGAACGTTGACTGCCTCTTGATTGCTGTTCGTTCCTTCCAGAACCACTGACAGTCCATCGGGTGTCGTGGCCGTCACGGTCGAGGCAGCAGGAAAACTCGTCGAGTTCGTGATCTCGTTGTTCCGAATCACGAAGCGGCCAATCGCGGTATCTTGCAACGCCAGCGAAACGGCACTGCCCTGACTGCCGTCGATGGTGTTGTCTGAGAAATTCAGCGAGAAGGAATCCTCACTGACCAAAGTCGGCCTCGTGACAAAGTTAATCAGTACTCCTTCGCGACGATTTGTCGCTGCTCCTCCCTGAATGGTGTTGGCAGTGATGTCTGCCAAAAAACTCGTATCTGGACGACCCGTAACGACGATCCCCCGTCCGTTATTGGCGGTCAGCGTATTCTGCGTGATTCCGTTGGTATCGTTCGCAGTGCCATCGCCTTGAAAATCCAAGAGCAACGGGAAGCCACCGTTACCGGCCACAAACGGACTGGTTGCGGTCGCCACGACGGAGATCGCGGCGGCGGGAATATTGGCAGTACCCGACAAGTTGCTGATGACGTTGTCGGCAATTCTGGCACCGGCTGATGCCACGCCATAATTTCCAAGGTTGCTGTCTGTGAGATTCAAGACGATGCCATTGGACGTCACGGTTCCGACACCGCTTGCACCGCTGCCCGTGATGGTATTGCCGACGACTCGCAAATTGGTGACGTCTGATCGCTGAGTCCCGGCAGCATTGGTCGAGGTGGCGTTGATGAGAATCGCGTCACGAACCGTATCGGTCACCACAAATCCAGAAACGTCGAAACTCGGATTATTTGAAATCGAGACGGTGCTCAATGGAGAGTTGGTCGTGGTGACCGCAACATTTCGAAGGTTGATGTTCTCTTCGACACGTAGATCGACAACAGTCGTGCGGTTCAAGGTGTAGGTGATTCCGCGAGCGCTCGGATTCGCTGCCCCGTTTTGAATGCGGCTATTGCGGACGCTGGCCTGATCGATCGCCGAATACAAGATCGAATTCGCTGAGGTGTTGACGCTGTAGCCTTCAACCGTCGAATCGGACAGCGTCAACTCGCCGACGTGCGTGGCCTTGCTGACGCTTTCCAGCGTGATGTTGACTCCGCTGAAATTCGTGCTGCCCGACCGGATGTTTGAGTTCTGCACACTGACATCGACACCCGTCGTGCTGGCCATGTTCTTGAGGTTGATCTCCAGGCCAGTCCCTCCCGTGCCAGCGGGCGTCACATTGATTTGATCGACGGCCAAGGACTGCAACGCGACGTTGTCCAGTGTGACACTGATGCCTTGCTGATTGGCTCCGGCCGTGATGAACACGTTGTCGATCGAGATGTGATTCAACCCCGTCAGATTGCTGAGATTGATGCGGATGCCAATACCCGTTCCGCTGATCCGGGTTTCTTCAAACGTGGACGACTGCGAGACTCCGATCACCAAATCGTCGTAGTCGGAGACGCCGTCATTATTCGGGTCCAGCAAGCTGTTGGTGATGCTGATGCCGGGAGTGCTGGCAGTGCTCGTGAAGACGTTGGTGCCAGTCACCGGATTGATGTCGATCACCAGCGGCCTGATGGACAGCAGCGACCGCTCTTCCAGGACTTCCGCCAACCGAGCGTGACGCAGATTCTGCCGACGGGAATCGGCCTGCTTGCGGCGAGCGCGGCTCAAGCGGTGACGAGTGAACGACTGACGCAAAGCGCGAATCCAAGACGTCAGCAACATAGAACTTCTCCCGATCTCTGGGGGCGTTGGGGCTTATCGTTGAGCGGACGGACTGTCCAGCGTCATCGGTCGGCCACAGGGTGCTTGCGAAGAGTTAGCTCAACAATCTTCACCACCCGGCAGAATCGTCACGATCGCTCGTGGTCGACTCATGACTGCCTGGTGGTGGCGTTGGCCCGCACCCACTGACATGCTTGACGATGACGAAACAGACCATCCGCGCGCAGGGCGCAGAGTGGCTAATACTGTTTCGTCAAATCGAAAATTGCACTTTTTGACGACTGGCGATTTCGCCACCGAGGAGCGATCTCCGCGGGTCTGCACCATCCACAACGCATCCTGTCGTTGGTTTCGCTTTTGAGCGTCGTCTCGCTCTTTTGCGAATCGTCGGACCAATGGACGAATCCTGTTTCGCAGGTTCGACCCGAAAAATCCGACTGACCGGTGTGAGTTCCAATCTTGTTGTGGCCCGCGTGCAATTCCAATCAGGATTGCAGCATCAAAGTGACGAGCGCCCCGATCGCAGTCAATCCCGCATTTTCAGAGTTTTTGATTTCGCGGGAGGATTGGTCGCTCACCCAGTTCTCAAGCTTCACTGCGGCGAGCAGCAACAGTCTATCCTACGATCGCCTTCCAGAAATTCGACGAGGCACCGTTTCGGCAATTTCAGCTTCTCAATGCGAGCAACGCATCGAAGATGCCGTGGTAATCGATTTCAAACGCGGCAGCTTTTTCAGCGGCCGTATTGGACAAATCGGTCAGCACATCATTTCCAACACCTGAGACGACATCTGTACCGGTGCCGCTGACAAGCTTGTCAATGTCGTCATCTTCAAGGATCAGGGAGTCCTGGTCGAAGTCACCCGACCACAGCTGGTCGTCGCCGGCTCCGCCGTTGATGGAATCCTTGCCGTCACCACCGATCAGGATGTCATTGTTGTTATCACCGTTGATGGTGTCATTTCCGGCTTCACCGTCGATGGCGTCATTTCCGTCACCACCGCTGATGCTGTCGTCGCCGGCTCCGCCGAGGATCGTGTCATTTCCCTTGCCACCGCTGATCGTGTCACCTTTGACCTTGCCGGCGACCACTGGAGTGAACTCGTCACCGCCGTCGATTTGGTCGGCACCAGTGCCGCCGGTGAGTTTGTCCTGTCCGGCCAAGCCTCTGAGGATCATCGTCCCGGCAAATGTGCCTCCGCTGATCGTGTCGTTGCCCGTGGTCCCCGTGAGGTCTGCTTTCTCCATGCCGACGAGCGAATCGGTGCCTCGGCCTGTCATCAACGTCAGGGTGAGCGACAGAGTTTTGACACCCGCTTCGAAGATCGTGTCGATATCGGCTCCGCCCGTGAACGTGTCGTTGCCGAGTCCACCAGTCAGCACGTCGTCGCCGCTGCCACCTTCCAGCGCGTCGGCATTCGTTCCGCCGATCAGCGCGTCGGCACCATCGCCACCTTGCAGCGTCGACTTACCGGCAAAGAGGCGGGCATCCAGCGTATTGTCGCTGTCGCCACCGACCAGCTTCGCGGTCTCGATCGCGATCAGATCATCGGTGCCCAGGCCGCTGAGTTGAGTGGGCGATAAAAATGCGAAGTCCACATTACCGGACTCGAAGACTTGGTCGATGTCCGAACCGCCGTTGAGCTTGTTCGTGCCGCCATTCCCACTCAGCGTGTCATTGCCCGCGTCGCCCGACAACGAGTCGTCGCCGTCGCCGCCGATCAAAACGTCGTTATTGTCTCCGCCCTGCAACGTGACCGAACCCGTGAAAGCCGCCGCATTCAGTGTGTTCTTCGAAGTTCCACCGATCAGAATTGCGAGCAAAATGTTGTTGAGCGTGTCCGATCCCACCCCGGACAAGCTCGAGTCCGTGAGTACAAAGTTGACGTTGCCAGCTTCCTTCAGTGTGTCGGTGACACCACCGCCATTGATCTCGTCGTCGCCGTCACCGCCAGTCAGCACGTCGCCATTTCCGCTGCCGGTCAGGGTATCATTGCCTCCGACACCATTGATTGTCGCTTTGCCGCCAAAGCCTGTCGCGTCGATCACGTTGCCAGTCGAACCGCCAGTCAGCACTGCGAATTGGAAATTGCTGACGACATCGCTGCCGAGTCCACCCGTGAGACTGTTGACGTTCAGTGTCATATCCACGTTGGCCGTTTCGACCAACGTATTGATCTCTAAAACGCCTGCGCCACCGTCCATGTCGTCGCTGCCGAGTAAACCGGTCAGCGCGTCGTTGCCCGCTTCGCCGCGAAGGACATCGTCACCGATCCCGCCGATGAGCGTGTCATTACCGGATCCGCCCAGCAATTCCAGGTTTCGACCGAAGGCAGTCGTCGCTTTCAGCAGATCGTTGCCGGTGCCCCCCCGCACGGTCACGGCCGGGCCGGGGGTCGGGCCGCTACTCGGATCCTCAATCGAATTGAACGCCACGCTGTTGTCACCATTGCCAACATCGATCGAGAGACTCAACAGAGTCGGAAAGAACACGGTGGGCGACGTGCTCGATGAAAACTTGCTGACGTGATTGGTCAAGATCCCGTCATCCGAGACGGTGACGACGTCAGATCCAGAACCGAAAACGAATTTCAACTCTGTCGCAAAGTTGCTCACCTCGAACCGGATCGTTTCCACGTCGAGCAGTTCAATCGGCCCAAAAACTGAATCCGGATCGGTGATCGACGCGGAGTTCGCCGAACTGAATTCGGTTTCGAGTTGATTGAACCCGGCATTCACGATTCGGACCGTGTCGCTCAAACTGTCCCCATCAAACACCAAGCCGCCTTCGGGCACGAAATTGCCACCCGAATAATCCAGCGTCAAAACGTCCGCGAAATTCGAGCGGCCGGTGACGTAAATATCGGTCACAAAGTTCGGATCCTGAGCCAGCATGACGTCCTGGCCTGTGCTGGAATTGCGAACGTGCAGCTTGTCTCCGAGGGGACCGGTCGTCCGCAGGAGTGTGAGCCCGGCCGTGCCGACCCAATTTTCGGGTTCGATCGTCAACGATTCGAAATCATCCTCCAAGCTGACCGTGATCGTGGCTGTCTTGGAGAGTCCGGTCGGCGCAACCAGGTTGTTGTCGGCAACCTTGACCTTCAGCGTGTATTCGGCCTTCGTTTCAAAGTCCAATGCCGTGGAATTGGCGACTCGCAGGACTCCGGTGTTATCGACGGAGAATGCGCCGTCGCTGTTGCCCTCCAAGATGCTGAATGACAGCAGATTCGTCGGCGTGTCAATGTCTTCGAAATCAAGTGTCAGAACTTCGGTCCCATTTTCCGAATTCTCCAGAATGGACGGCGTGGCAGCGGCGAGTGTCGGTGCGTCATTGACCGGGTTGATCGTGACTTTGAATTCTCGTTCAAAGAAGACTCGTGTCCCGTCGATCGTGTCATCGTCGGTGACTCGGACGGTGATATTCACCTCGCCAAAGGCGTGCGCAATCGGAACAAGGTCGAATGATGCTGTCGCATCGCCGTCCCCATATGTTGTGATTAGCCCAGGGCTGGGAATGATCGATTCATTGTCACTGGCGACTTCGATCGTCAGGTCTTGCGTCGATTCGGTTCCCCCTGGACCTTCTGCGATTCCGGCCAGTGAAATCGAAATCGGAATCGCTGTCGGTTTTTCGTCTCTGACGACATTTGAGATCAGATCCAGAGTCGGCGGATCATTGCTGGCGATGCTCGCGACTCGGTAATTGAACGTCTTGGTGATGGATGTCCCATCGGCGTCCGTGATGACCACCGTGATGAGCGTCGTCCCGGACAGTAACGGATCTGGAAGATCCGGCAAGACGCTCTCAAATTTCAGGAGAGCGGTCTGAAGCGTGAGGCTGGGAGTCAACGCGCTTTGCGTGAAATCAACCGGGATCACCGTGTCCGTGAGGAACGCTGAACTGTCGTCATTCGCCGCTGTGGCGGTGATCGACACGATCTGGGAATTCAAGTCGCCGTCAGTAATGCCAGTCAGCGTCACATTGGGATCACCATCGGGAACTCCTTCGATGAAAACGAAGTCGGAAGGCGAATCCAGTTTCGGAGCGTCTGCAACGTTGTTGACGTTGACTTGGAAGTCGTGAACGAACACCGCGTTATCAAACGACGTCCCTTGAAGCACAACTTCGCCGCGTGTGTGAGCGACGGGTGCCAAACGAGTGACCGTCAGAATATTCCCAGAAACGCCGGTGAGCTTCATCTTTTCGTTGCCGATCTTGATGAAGAAATCCGGCGGAACACTGGTCGGGAAGCCAGCGGCATTGGTCAGCGTGACCGTAGTCTCGGTGTCGTCGATGTCCGCTGCCAGGAATCCGGACGTCCCGAGCACACCGTCGGGGCCAGAGTCTTCGACAGCAACGCGGATCGTCGCTGATCCAAAGAAATCCCCTCTGGGTGTGTACCGCAGAGTCCCGGTCGGATTTGCCGACGCGTAATCCACTGCCACATTGGAAATCAGTGCTGACCCCACGAAGTCCACTGCGGTTCCAAGGGTGGGTGTCCCAGCGACGGTTCCGTTGGCACGACGCAGCACCGTGAACGTGTTGCCCAAAATCGCCGTGACCGTCATTTGTTCGGTGCCGACCTGAATTGTGAAATTCGGCGTGGCGCTTTTCGGAAACGCCGTGACGTCGTCCAAGGTGATCGTGTTCACGAGCTTCGAGGTCACATCGTTGGCAAGCGTCCCTCCCAGGAAAATCGGTCCCAGGGAATCCGACAAGACCAACGGCGTGACTTTCAGCTTCTGCGACTCCAGCGGTCCCGCCGTGATACCCGTCAGCGGCACGGAGTTCTCGCCGGAATCTTCCAGAACCAGTTTGGTCACTGCGGCACCGACGGCGTGCGCGGCGGCCGTGGTTCCATTGGCTTTTCGCTGCACCGTGAAGGTTTTGCCCGAAACTGCCGTGACGGTCATTTGTTCGTTGTCGACTTGAATCGTGAAACTGGGCGTGCCGCTCGTTGGAAACGCCGCGGCATTCGCCAGTGTGATCGTGGTCACGGTGGGCGAGATGACGGCACTGGCGAGCGTGCTGTTGGGCAACGCGATCGGATTGAGCATTGGGAGATCATTCACCGGATCGACCGTAACCTCGATCGTCTTGGTGGTCGTCGCGTTGTCGGACGCCGTGCCGATGTTTCCGTCCAATCCGCCATCCATGATCTTGACGGTCAGAGTCGCCTTCCCTGATTTGTACGCAACCGGTGTAAAACTGATCGTCGCATCGGTGTTCGGTGCCGTGTTGGAAACCGTGGGATTCGGGATCAGCGCGGTGTTGTTGCTGGTCGCCGACATCACCAAGTAGTTCGATGGATTCGACGGGGCGAACGGCTCGAACCGTCCCGCATCGATGCCCGCCAAACCAAGGGTGTGCGTCCCGCTACTTTCGAAAATTTTGATTGGCAAGGTCGCCCCGACGGAGTCCAACGTAAAGTCACTGTTCACTCGCGGTTTGTCGTTGACGGGGTTCACGGTCACATTGATCGTGCGTGTGTTCGTCAGATTGTCTGCCGCAGTGTTCGGTGCCGAAACGACGGCTCCGGCCAAATGTTCGGGAACGGGCGACAAGCCATTCACGTTGCGTGTGACAGTGAAGGTTGCTCCAACTCCTGGCAAAGTGTCCGGTGTGATTCCAATCACCGTCATTTCTTCTTGATCGATCTTGATGTTGAATCCTGGCGCGATTGGGAACCGGCTGGTGTTGGCGACGAGCACGTTGACATCCGAATTCGAGAGCGCGGTCGTCAGCGTATCGATTCCCAAGAGTTTGTCCGCACCGCCATCGGTCACGGTGACGATGATCGACGCCGTACCGAACCGATCCGCTCCAGGAGCGAAGGTCAGCGTCCCGGTTGTGGGAGGAATCCCGAAGGTAGATGGTTGCAAGTTCGACGAGTTGTAGTTCAGCGTGAGGTTCGAGATCAAAATCGCCGTGACGTTGATGGGAACGGTGGACCCATCATGCTTCACGGTGGCGGTCCCGTTGACGGCACGAGTGACCGTGAGCACGTCGCCCGTGACGTCCGTCACTTGCATCTGTTCCTGTTCGACTTGGATCGTAAACGGCGCTTTCGGCAAAGTGATCGGACTGGTGAGCGTCAATGTCAACTCGGTGTCCGCCATCAGCGAAGTCAATGTGCCGAGAACGCCCTGTCCACTCACGGTGTCCGACGTGGCGACCGTGACCAGCAAGTCTTGAGTGTTCGCGTCATTGTCCGTGATGCCGGACAAGCCAAATGCTGGCAGCACCAAAGCGTCCTTGTTGTGAGTCACCTTCGTCGTGCCACCGAATGCGCGAGTGACCGTCAACGTGTTGCCCGACACGGCCACGACCCGCATTTGTTCGGAATCGATCTGCACCGTCAGCGGCACCACTTTTTGGAAGACGCTACCGTCAGCCACCACGATCGAAGTCTGGGTGGCCGTGATATTGGCTGCGAGGGCGCTCGATCCATCTTCGTTGATGGTCAGATTCGCAATGCTGTTGATCGTCGGCACGTCGCCGCTTGGGGCGACGGTGACAACCAATTCTCGAAAAGTCGTGTCGCTGGAATCGTCTTCCCGAGTGTCCAGATTGTTGTCCGAACCGCCGTCGATCACAGTCACCCTGATGACGGCGGTACCGGACGCATTCGCTTTGGGAGTGAACCGAATGGAACCGGACGGATTTCCATCGGTGTAGACGACCGTGATCAGTCCCGTCAGAGACTCATTGTCAGAACTGGCTACGACTTTCAGTTTTTGCCGCGCTCCGGCACCTTCACCGTCGCTGATGCCGCTCAGGGAAACGATCTGTTGCCCCGAACCTTCTGGAATCGTCAATGTTCCCGGAACAATGGGATTGGGCGAGATAACGGCCAAGGTCGGCAGATCGTTGACCGGATTCACCTGAACCGGGATGTCGCGCGTGATGCGGAGGTTGTCAAAGGAATCCGGATGAACGACGACTTCTTGAGCTAAATGCGAGGCCGCTGTCGTTCCGTCAACGCCACGAGTGATTGTCAAACTATTCCCGCTGATACTCGTGACGCGAAGGATCTCTGAGCCAATTCGAATCTTGAACGGCTGAACGACTTTATCGTTGATCGCGTGGGGCGCTGCGTCCGTGCCATCTTGACCGCGAATAACCGTGAGCTGTTTGTTGGGGCTATCCACAAAAGTAACCGTCAGCACTTCGTTTCCGATTTGAATCTTGAACGGCGATGCCGGGAATGGCGTTGCATCGCTCAACGTAATCGTGGAGTCTGATCCCGTAGCGGCCACGGCCAGTTTATCGGTGGGGATCAACTGGTAGACCCCCGGATTCGCCACGGAAATCGAAGCGGCAGTGGCCGACACGTTGGCGCTGAGCGCGGTTGCTGTTCCCAACGTGAGATCTGGTCCAGCATCGGTCAGGGTCACATGAAAGACATCTGAGCCAGAGAGATCCGCAGTCGGCTTGTAATTCAGCGGCCCGGCGTCCGCAGCAGTCGTGTATACGTTCGGCTTCGTAAACAACGTCGTGTTGTTGTTTGTCACCGTGAACTGCAGGCTCTGACTCTCCCCAGCACCAGCGGTCACCTGATTCAAATCCAACGACGTCAATGGCGCATCTTCGTCAATGGTGATGGTCGAGTCGACGGGCACAAATGTGGGAGATTCCGTGACATCGAAGCGGAAAACGATTCGCCGCGTTCCATTGTCCGAGGAAGTGTTCAAAACGCCGTCCACGCCAGCGTCTTCCACGGTGACTGTGATAGACGACGGCCCACCCGCGCTGGTGTTGGTTTGGCCTGCAATTGGGCTGAGCGTCATGGTGGCGGTGGTGGCACCGTCCACGTAACCAATGGAAGGATCCGCGAGCAGAGCGGGGTTACTGCTCGTGGCGGTAACTTTCAAGTTCTGATTTTCCTTGCCTCCTGCGGAGATCCCCTTCAGTGAGACATTGAACGGCAGGACGTTCTTGGGGATCGAAAGATCGGGAAGCGGGTTAATCGTCGGAACATCGTTCGTGGGCTTCACCGTGACATGGATTGTCTTCTTGATTTCGGTGTTGTCGACGCGCGTTTGCAAATCCTGATCGAATCCCGAGTCGATCACCGTAAGCGTGATGTTGGCTTCACCGAAGCGGTCCTTGTTGTTGGTGAAATTGAGAATCGCGTTCCCGTTCGGAGAGACGTAGATGACCTGGGGGTCGGGAACAATGTCCGCGTTGTCACTGACTGCGAGGACCGCCAGTTTTTGAAGCTCGCCATCAAATTGCCGATCCAGAATGTTCACGACGCCATCACCGTTGGCATCATCGGTGGCCGACGCCCGTCCGCCAAAATCCGTCAAGCCTGCCAGCGGAAGTGGAGAGTTATTGACCGTCAAGAGGTTCACATCGAGTCCAGCGAATACTCCCACAAACTCGACCTCGACCGCCGCTCCTGGCAACGACGTTCCGCGGGCCTTGATGTCCGCAAGCGTCACAGACTGCAAGCGAACCAATGCATCCTGAACGCTGAGAGCGCCCGAAACGACTTGAGTGGCCACGGCCACGGGATTGATGATGGCTCGTTGCACGAACGCGTTGACGGTCACCGCTTGATTGCCGTTTTCCAGTGTGGTGATGTTGATGGTCGGTACGGGAACAGTCGGAGTCAGATTGTTGTCGCCCACGCGGACAATCAGTTGCGGGTGATTGAGATCTCCCGCCAATCCCGAAAACTTGACGACAAAACGAGTCAACTGGAAGTTGAGGTCTTTCTGGACGGTCACTCCGGTCAAAAAAGGCGCGTCAATGATCTGCAAAGCCGATTCAATATTCGCGGCAGTGATGTCGCCGTCGGTTTGATCGTATGTAATGGGCCCAGTGGTGAAGGTATTAGGAGGTGGGTTTCCTTGAAAGGAGTTGTATCCGTCGCTGAAAGTGAGCCGGAACGTTCCACCGGTTGCCCCGAGGATGTCAATCTGCTGGCGTTCGTCGTTCGCCAAAGTAGTCCCGTTTGACGCGGGAAAACTGATCGCCGGAATGTTCTGGTGCGAATACTGGCCGGTGAACTCAACCGTGACTGGGGACAATGGGAATGGTCCGCCATTCACAATGATGTCACCTTCCTTGATGGTGTCGCCAAAGTTCATCGCCTCAAGCGCCGCTTGGATTGTGGGTCCGTCTGCGTTGTAGGGAATTGCTGCGGTCGTGAACCCGTTGAACGTCAGTTGAAACGAGCCATTCCCGGAGAAGTTGTTGCCGCTGAGTTGCAGCCGCTGAATTTGGTTGCCGGTCAGACCGCCGATGTCGGCCGTCAAATTGTCGAGATTCAACTTGCCCAGCGTGTTGATGAATCGGATCGACACTGCTGCTGTGCCCAAGGGACCACCCAGCACTTCGACTCCTGAGGGACCGACCACCGGAATCGCGGCAATCGCATTCTTGAGCTCGAATGCATCGGCGTTATTGGGGATGATCCCCGTGGTCAAGAGCTGTGAAATTTTGTCCTGGTCTTGATGCGCCCGGATGGTCGTCCCGTGGATACCACGATTCACCAGCAATTGATTGCCAATGACACCGGTCACCAACATGTCTTCGAAAACGAGCGGATTGATTTTGTCGTTGATCCGAATCTCGTACGGACTGAATGGCGTCGCGGAGCTTAACACCTGCGGATCAACGACCGTGATGACATCGTCGATTTGCCGCACACTCGGGTACGCGCCAAAGCCGTTGCCGTGCGCCGCGATCGAGGTTCCATTTGCGCCGCGAACGACGGTCAGTGTGGTCCCGACGACTCCCGTGACAAACATTTCTTCGCGGTCAACTCGGATCGTGAAGTGGTTGTAAACAGCAGCAGTCGCCGCATGCGCGGCAAGTGTGGTTCCGTCCTGGGCACGCTGCACGGTGAGGGTCGTAGTGGCAGGGGTGAGCCCGTCGCCCACGGATGTCACCGTCATGACCTCGCTGTCAACCAGAATCTTGAAGGGGATGGTCAGCGGTAAGAATGCCGCCACCGAGTTGAGCGGAAGGATCGTATCGGAATTGAGATTACCCACATCGCTAGACAATGAGTCCGTCGCAACGGATGGGAAAACTCCACTGGCATTCGTTGCCGTGATCGAGGTTGTCGCACGGAGGTTATCGACATCATCAAAAAGCAGCGTTGACGGGAGCGACGCTAAATCCAACGATTCGTTCAGTGGCGTCGTGCGTTGTTCGATGACGCTGGCAAAATCGGGATGCGCCGCCGGCGTGGTCCCGTGATAGCCACGCACAACGGTCAAGGTTGCATGGTTGGGATTTCCGCTGACCGGCGTGATGGTGACATCCTTGACGAGCATTTCCTCGGCGATCGTTCCAGTCACATTGATCGGATTGAGCGATCCGTCGTGCGCGGGTGCGTTGGCGATACGATCGACCGTCAGCACGTCCCCCGCCATGTTCACGCCCGTGACGGTCATCTGCTCCTGCTCGACTTGAATCTGAAACGGTGTCGGCGGAAGCGCGATGGGATCTGTGAGCGTCAGCGTCGTTGTCGTCGCAGCAATTGTCGCTGGCAGCGGCGAATTCAATGTTCCCAGAATGCTCGATCCGACGGAAATCACAAACGGCACAAACGGAACGGTGAGCGGGAAACCAATGGTGTCATCGACGGCAAACTTCGTCACCGTGCTATCCGAGATCGCATCATCCAGGCTCGTGACCGCACCAATGTTGTTGACCAAGGTGAGCGTGAAATTCCCGCCGGTGGCGTTGCTGGTCAATCTCAGGGTTTCATCACGACTGACCGTGGCAGGTGCATCGAACGGAATCAGGTCGGAAGTGTAGGAGTGCGTGCCGTTGTTGAAGGTCAGCGTGAATGATCCCTCCGGCGTCGTCACGGGTAAAATGCTGACGAGTTGTTTTTCGTTGCCGATGGGTGACGATCCACCACCGGCGGTGATGCCTGTCAGCGTCACGGCGGTGGCTCCCGCGAGGTCATCTTCGTAGAGCACCACGGCGTTGATCAGCGCGACCGTCGCACCAGCGGTATGCGGAGCAATCGCCGTCCCATTCACCGCGCGAGTCACCGCGAACGTGCTCGTGCCATCTGGGTTCAAAACAACACTGGTGACCCGCATCCGTTCGTTATTGACTTGAATCTCGAAAATCGGATTGGCGGTGGGAGGAAAGCGGCTGCCATCGGCGACCGTCAGCGTGGAATCCGTCACTGGATTGTCGGCCGTCAAGACCGTGATTGCCGACTGTACGTCATCAACCGTGGGGGAGTCATTGGCCGGCGACACGGTAAAGGTAAATGTCACGGATCGCGTGATGTTGTCGAGGGTCGCTGGAAAATTGGTGATCGTGAGGTCGCCGGTATCCGAGTCGTACGATTTGCCGACAATGTTATCCACTCCGCCGTCTTCGATCGTGACTGTGATCGTCGCGCTGTTGTCACCGCTCTTCAAAACGGCAATTGGTGCCCCTTTCACCGGATTGATGATGAGCTTTCCAATCTTCTCCATTTTCGCGGCGTCGTACTTGACGGTCGGAATGCCCGTGAGGAAGGGATTCGTGGTGCCAGTGTTGGGATCGACATAAACCAGGCGATTTTGTCCGTTGTTGGCAGGAGTATCCGCCCCGCCTCCAGCCGTGATGCCGGTCAAGTCAATGGACACTTGAGGCGAGTCTTCCGTCACGGATTGATTGGGAATGGCATCGATCGAAGGAACGTCATTCAACCGCACAGGAATGTTGAGCGTATCGAAACCATCCGTCACCGTAATCGTCGTTGATCCAAACAGCGCGGAACCGGGGGCGAATCGCACATAGGCGCGGCTCGAAAGCGTCTCTTGGAAGACATCCAAATCCGGGCCGGTCGAATTCGTCAATGTGCGGACAATGTTAAATCCGTCATTGAATTGAGTGAGGTCGCTCGGCTGCGGATTGACAAACGCCCTGACCGGCAAGTTTTCGAAGCCTCCGCCGACTACAACCCCGCCTCCACCGCCGAAAACGGAAAAGGCGAGTGTGATCTGCGAGGGATCTAAGAATCTTGGAACGTCCGTTTGAATCACAGAAAAATTCGGTTCGCCGGAAAACGCAGACGCATGCGAAATCAGCATTGGCGAGATAACCGCGTTGGCCACGGGAGGAAACAGGAATTGAGACGTCAGCAATGCTCTCTCTTCCAGACGCTCCGTGCTTTGGGGCAAACCGTGACGCCGACTCTTGCGGAGCTGAGAGCTGTTTTTGCGGTGAGAAAGGCCAGCAGCCTTCTTGAACGACTCAAGCCATGAAGACAGAAACATCGAGTGACTCCCTGACGTTGTGAGAAGCGCAGCCGGACACGTTCAAGAAAAAATCGAACGACGCTGCAACTCCATCATGTTGGCCCGCGGGGACACAGCCTGTCCTCGCTTATCCAAAATACCCGGCTCTTTGGGGGTGGGAAAGGCGGCTCCGATAAATTTCTCTGGCTTGCCAGTCTCAAAAGCCACGACACAGCGGGAACGCCGATATCGACACGTTGAGAGGTTTTGCCAGTCCCGCCTGTCGCAGCGCTTGGCGAAGTCCGATTGGCTGCATTTCAGAGACTTGCACTCAATTTGGCTCAAGTCCCGGTTTCATCAATCACAGCCAAACAAACCGGGGAATGCTGTTGACTCCGAAAGCGTCCACCACGATTGGTGGATCGCTCGTTGCCGCTTGTCAGAGCCACCTGTAGATTGCCGTGCATGTCACTGCGTCGTTCGATTCAACTCCTGCAACTTCCGATCCCGCAACCCGGTTTAGAGCCGGCCAAGGGAAACGTACCGCTCGCCGCCGGCTACCTGAAGATGTACGCGCGACGGCGCGGGTTGGAGGAGTTCTACGACATAGAACTCTTCCCGACTCGACTCTCCAACACGCTCAGCGATTGCGGGCTTGTCGAGGAAATCCTGGCTCGCGATCCGTGGATGGTCGGATTCACCTGCTACTTGTGGAACATCGACCGGACGTTGTGGATCGCCTCGCGGCTGAAGGAGCGGCGTCCCGATCTGCGGATCATCATCGGTGGCCCGGAAATCACCGCCGACAACGCCTGGGTCTTGCAGCATCCGGCGATCGACTTCGCCGCGATCGGTGAGGGAGAACAAACCTTCGCCGAACTGCTGATCGCGCTGCGGTTCAACAATCACCCGCGCGAGCCGATCGCCGGGCTGTACGTTTCGATGGGCACCGTGCTCGGACCGCTGCCTGGGTTTCGTCAGCCGTTGGCCAGTCTCGACGAAATCAGTTCGCCGTACCTGGAGGGCATCCTCGACGCGGCCGATGAGGAAATGCTGCTGCTCGAAACGATTCGCGGCTGCATCTTCAAATGCAAGTTCTGCTACTACCCCAAGAGCTACGACGATCTGTATTTCGTCTCGCGTGAGAAGATCATCGCCAATCTGCAATACGCGCGGGAACGAGGGGTCAAAGAAGTTGTGCTGCTCGACCCGACGCTGAATCAAGCCCGTAATTTCGCGGATTTCGTACGGTTGCTCGCCGACCAGAATCCCGACCGCCAGTGGCAATACTTCGGTGAACTCCGCGCCGAGGGACTCACGACTGACATCGCCAAGCTGCTTCGCGAGGCCAACTTCAACGAGGTCGAAATCGGCTTGCAATCCATCGATCCGCTGGCGATGGAGCTGATGGACCGCAAGAACAACATGAAGTCCTTCGAGCGTGGCGTCGGAGCGATGCTGGATATCGGGATCAAAGTCAAAGTCGATCTGATCATCGGCCTCCCCGGCGACACCCCCGATTCGGTTCGTCGGAGCATGCACTATCTGCACGACACCGGGCTGTACTCCAGCGTGCAGGTTTTTAATCTCGCGATTCTGCCCGGCACCGCCTTTCGCCAAGAGGCGCAGATGCACGGCCTGCAATACCAGTCGCGATCGCCGTACTACGTCCTCAAGACGCCGACGATCGACTTGCCGACGATGTACGAGTTGATGGAGGAAGCCGAAGAGATCTTCGACACCGAATTCGACGCACTCCCGTCACCAGCCGAACGCCGAGAGCCGGTGGCCGACAGCCGCGATGCCGTTTTCTTCAGCCATTCGGTGAACTTCGACAACCCCGCACGGACATCGCTCCCCTCCGCCGCACAGCGCAGCGGCGCGTTTGAATTGCTCTTGCAAGCGGCCGACTTCCGGCAACATCGTGACGAAGCTTGCAGTCTGATCCAGCAATTACTGGAGGACAACCCGCACTCAACGCTCCGCATCGTCCTCGAACCGACGAGCGATCCCGCGACTCTGACGATGTCCTTCCTGCAAGCGATCCGCACCGCTTGTTTGCAAGCCCCGTCGTATCTCGATCGCTTCTACTCAATGCAGCTCGGTCGGCCGAAGGGAGCGAAACACATCGTCATCCGGTTGCCATGGGTGGCCCGCAATCAGGTCGGTCTCGATTGGATCGACGACGTCGGCCAGTTCGCGTCAATCGTCTGGACCGGCGAAAACATTCCGTCGGAAGACGACCTGTCCGAAGAACTCGAAGCCCACGAGTTCGTCTTGGCGTAGTGGGGCAGATTTTCAACCTGCCCGCATTTGGCACGGCGACCAACGACCTGGCAGGTTGAAAACCTGCTCCACGTCACCACACATGCCCGCTCACTCGTCCCGACAGATGCACGTCGCCGTCGAGCACCTCGACCCGCAGACCGTCCAGCAGCCGCGCCTTCGACAGCGGGTCACAGCCCTGGCCGCCGACTGGGCCGGGAGCCGTTTGGCCGCCGATCAATTTCAAACCGATGAAGACCTGCACTTCGTCGATCAAATCGAGATCGGCGAACGCGCCAAAGATCACGGCACCACCTTCGATCAGGATGTTCGTCAGACCTCGGCGTCCCAACTCCGCCAGCACCTCGAGCGGTTTGACTGGCCGAATCTTCTTGAGATCTTTGGCGGTCGCGGGCGCAGCAGTCTGACCCGCTTCGACACCCAACACGCAGACTTCCGCACCGGCTGCCCGCAAGCGAGCGACGTTGTCGGTCGGAGCATCAGGTCCGGCGAGGATCAACAGCGGAGCTTCATTTGCCGTCCGCACCAATTGCGAATTCGTCCGCAACGACGCGATCGAGTCCAGTACCACGCGCGTCGCCACGCGCGGCCCCGCTGGCCGAGCGGTCAGCAGCGGATCGTCGCGGCGTGCCGTTTCCGCTCCGACGACAATCGCGTCCATGCGTCCGCGCAGTTGATGGACGACGGCTCGCGAGGCTTCGTTGCTGATCCACTTTGAGTCACCCGAACCGGTCGCGATCTTGCCGTCCCAGCTCATTGCCCACTTCGCGATCACCCACGGCAGACCGGTCGCCACACGTTTGGCGAACGGCGCGGTGAGCCGCATTGCTTCCGCTTCAAGCATTCCGACTTCGACCTCGACGCCGGCTGCTCGCAGTTCGGCGATGCCGCCGCCTGCGATTTGCGGATTCGGGTCCGCACGCCCGATGACAACCTTGCGAATTCCGGCCGCGAGGATCGCTTGCGAACAGGGCGGCGTTTTTCCGAAGTGACAACACGGTTCCAACGAGACGAATAGCGTCGCGTTCTTCAGCTTTTTCTTCCGGCGACGTCGTTCGGCATCGCGGATGGCCTCGATCTCCGCGTGCGGCCCGCCGAACTGCGGATGAAATCCCTCGCCCAACAAGCTGAGTGATTCATCGACGAGCACCGCGCCGACCATCGGATTCGGCTCAACGAACCCCTGCCCGCGAGCCGCCAACTCGAAGGCCCGCCGCATCACGGATGCCGCATCGGGAAACCGCATCGAGGCTACCACCACCGTTTGTATTTCATGAGTGCAATAATCCCAGTCACCGTCATCAAGATGAGTCCCCAGAAGTACGCATAGCCGTACGTCCAACGGAACTCAGGCTGGTGGTCAAAGTTCATGCCGTACACGCCGCACAGAAACGTGAGCGGCAAAAAAATGATGCTCACCAAAGTCAATCGAAAAAGTAATCGGTTCGTCCGGTGAGAGACGATCCCAAAGTGCAAGTTCAAGGTCTCGGCGAGGATTTCCCGCTCGACCATCAGGTCGTCACCGAGTCGCTCCATCGCGCCGACCATGTTGAGCAAATAGGGCTGCGTGGTCTCGGCGACAAACAACGATTTGTGGGTCGCCAGTTGCCGCAAGACTTCTCGATCCGCGAGCACGTTGCGGCGGAGCAACTGCAGGTTGCCGGTCAACTTCGACACACGGTTGAAGAGGTCATCATCGACGCTGCGGAACATCGTGGATTGCAACCGTTCGACCTCGTCCTCCGTCGCCGCAAACACGTTTCGGTAGCTCTCGATCAGATGATCCCAAATCTCAAACAATAGGAAGCCCAGGCTGCGCGCGAACGTGCCAAAGAATTGGCGGTAGCTGCGCTTCACTTGGCTCAGGCACTCGACCGGCCCGCGATGCAATGTCATTACAAACCGCTCGCCGAGCAGCAAGTCCAAGTGAGCGCCGCTCACACGCCCCGCTTCCAGAACCGGGGCCGAGAGGCTGACGTGCAGGCAATCGTCGTAGATGTCGTAGCGACCCAAGACCGGATGCGACAAAACCTCGTCCCGTGCCACGGCATTGATGCCAAACTGAGCGAGAAACGCCGCGGCGGCCGGAGCATCGGAAAGTTCCAGATCAATCCAGCAACACAGCCCGTTGTCGCAGGCCGCACGAGCTTGATCGCTGGGGATCTCACGCTCGACGCGAGTCGCGAAGTCGAATGCAATCACTGTAAGCGACGTCTTGGGCACACTACTCATTTGCGATTTCCCGTCGGCTCGCACGAATTCAGGTACGACCTTCCGTGTCGAAATTCACAAGGTGGAGCGTCGCGCCACATTGGATGCGGGCACAAGCGGCTACGACTGCTCCGGTAACCACAGTTTGCTGTCACCCGCGGGCTTCTCGGTACTCGAATCGGGAGTCCAGACGCCGCCACTCGTGATCGCCCCGCCGACGCCTTGCAGCGACGCCCCGTCCGTCATCCACGGCGCGGCGACCTTGTAGTGATTGACGATGCCCGTCACGTAGCCGCGCAACTCCGGTACCTTCGCGCCGTAGTGTTCCCACATCCGGCGGAGCAGGTTGTTGCAGGCCGGGTCGTGCGGGTCGTCCAGGCGGTATCGCAGTTCGCGCATGTCGCAGTCGAGGTCGTGCTCGAACTTCTCCGAAGCGGTGACGGTGCGTGTCCGCTCTTTGTCGAGCCAGCGGAGCGCCTCGGTCGGTTCCATCAGCAGCGAACCGAGGTCCGAGAGGAACCGGTAGACGCGCGACATGTCGAGTTGCTCGTGACAACTGGTTCGCTCGACGATCGTCAGCAGCAGCGGACGCAGGCTCCCCTTGTGTTGAATCAACGCCGCTCGCTTGAACGCCGCGACAAGTTGCTGATCGCTCAGCTTGTCGAACGGCAGCCGCGCGAATTGCAGCACCGACAGCGTGCCGACACTCGTGTGTTCGCTGAATTCCCGCGCGGCCGCCGTCGGCAAGTTGTACGTCACCCGTTCGGCGGGCACGTCGAACGGCAGGCCGAAGCGGTCGGCATACATGTCGATCTGTTGCAGCCACGCGGCCAGCGGCACGCGCACCGATTCGTCGCCGATCACCTGCTTCGGTGTCTTGCCGCCGAGCGCAGCCAGCGGCATCTCCGGCCAATCGCTCGTGAGGAACTTCGACCAGTTGTCGCGGTTGATCCGGCGGATGATTCCCGGTGGCGTCGTGGCCTCGAAGTGTCGTTTGAATTGCAGCGGCAGGAACTCTTTTTCGAAGACCGTGTTCGTCGTGATCGACTCACCCGTGCTGGGAGCCGTCAGTTTTTCGATTTCCTCGCCGCCGGCCGCTTCCAGTTTGGCGAGTGCGTCGGTGAAGGTCTCGCCTTCGATGCCGATGATCGCCAACGCGGCTTCCTGCTGGCCGGGAGCAACACTGGCGAAGACGACGATTTCGGCGGCGACGCGCGGCACCGTTTCGAGCGTGTAGCTCGCCGGGGCGTTGCCGACCACCGGATTCTTGTCCAGCACTCGATACGTCGCCACCGGCTGACGCGGGTCGGGAGCTTGTCCCTCCGGCTGCGGCACGCGCACGAACAGCGGCGTTGCGTCGAGCAGCGTCAGCAGCTTCGACACCATTTTGATTTTGAACGTCGTCTGCACGACGCGATGAGCGTGCTCGCGATCGCCGCGCCGGCCTAACATTTGGGCTAGCGTTTCCGCCTCAACAGCCGCCTCGAAATCGTCGGCGTGTTTGGATGAGCGATGCAGTGCCTCGGCCGCAGTTTTTTCGTCGCCGTCCCAGGCGCGGCAGAGTCCCGAATTCCACCACAGGCTGGCAACGGCGACACGCTTCTTCGCCGCGTCATCACCAGACAAGCCAGCCAGTTCGGATTCAGCGGTCTCGGCCTGCTTGGCAAACAAGCCACCGGCCGCTTCGTTGCAACCGAGGAATGCCAACTTCATCGACTTGCGAACTTCCTTCTCGAACGCCTCGCCCCCCGCGACCGGCACCAGGTCGTGGCTGCCGCGCAGGATGTACGGAGTCTTGGTGTCCCCATCGGACTCGACCAGTTCCATGAAGACGTTCTCGCGGTTCTCCTCGCTGGCCAGCCGCATCGCCAGACCGAGGTACTGCCGATGCGCCAGCGGGCTGCCAACCGATGCCATGAATTCGGCAATCGACCTGGCGAGGAAGTAAATGATGTGCGGGTACTCGTTCGAGCAACGCTGAAACGCCCGCTGGATCGCCGTCTTGCCACCCTTCCAGCCGCTCCCCAAGAACGATGCCAGCCCAAACAACGCGATCGAGTACATGTTGTCTGGCTGGACTTGCAGCACTTTTGTCAGCGGCCCGATCGCTTCCGGCCCGCGCTTGTCCATCATCAGCGTGAAGGCTTGCAGGTTCTTGACCCACGCACTTTGCGGATGCTTCCGGTCCAAAGCATCGAGCAACAACAACGCCTGCTTGTACTGCTTGGCCGATTGATGCCGCACGACTTGCTCGATCGAGCTTTCGAGGCCGTGACAGCAAAATTTCAATTTCTTGTTACTGCCGCAAGGACAGGCAGCGTAGACATCCAAAGCCATGAGCGTCGTCCGTTCGTCTCGTTGTAGGATGGGCACTCTTGCCCGTCATTTTCCTGCGTCCGAAAAATGGACGGATAATCCACCAACGGCGGACCATCCTCCATTTGAGTAGGACGCGGGATGTTACTGGCTGTTTCCGTCGATTCACAGACAACCGTGCCGCGTTGCCAGTGTCGCCAAAAGACTGCTAACGTCCCGGCCGATACCTCCACAAATCATCGAGAAAAACCATGTCCACGATCCTCGTCACCGGCGGTGCTGGATTCCTCGGAAGTCATCTGTGCGACCGACTGATCGCTCGCGGCGACGACGTCATCTGCGTCGACAACTTCTTCACCGGCCGCAAGGCGAACATCCAGCACTTGATCGGCAATCCGCACTTCGAGCTGATCCGGCACGACATCGTGCATCCGCTCGTCGTCGAGTGCGACCAGATTTACAACCTCGCCTGCCCCGCGTCGCCGGTCGCGTACCAGTTCAACCCGATCAAGACGATCAAGACCTCGACCGTAGGCATGGTCAACATGCTCGGCCTGGCGAAACGCTGCCGAGCACGCTTCCTGCAAGCCAGCACGTCGGAAGTTTACGGCGATCCTCAAGTGCATCCACAGACCGAGGATTATTGGGGCTATGTGAATCCGCTCGGCCCGCGAAGCTGCTACGACGAAGGCAAACGCATCGCCGAGTCGCTGTGCATGAACTACCACACCTCCAACGGGGTCGAGGTGCGGATCATTCGCATCTTCAACACCTACGGCCCGCGCATGGACCCCAACGACGGCCGAGTCATCTCCAACTTCATCTGCCAAGCTCTGCGCGGCGAGCCAATCACGATCTACGGCGACGGCCAACAGACCCGCTCGTTCTGTTACCGCGACGATTTGATCGAGGGCATGATTCGCCTGATGGACAACAACGAGCACATCGGCCCGGTCAACATCGGCAACCCCGATGAGAAGACGATGCTCGAACTGGCCCAAGCGGTCATCGCCGAAACCGGCTCGAAGAGCGAACTAAAATTCGAACCGCTCCCCAAAGACGACCCCAAACAACGCTGCCCCGACATCACCCGCGCCCGCAATTGGCTCGGCTGGGAACCGCGCGTGCCGCTGAGCATCGGGCTGGTGAAGACGGTGGAGTACTACCGTCAGTTGCTAGCCAGTTCGTAGTCCCGCCTTCAGGCGGCGCTCGTCGTCTCAGTGCTTAAAGTGGCGGCGGCCGGTGAAGATCATGGTCATGCCGTGTTCGTTGGCGGCGGCGATGACTTCGGGATCGTTGCGGCTGCCTCCCGGTTGAATCGCGGCGAGGATGCCGGCCTTTGCCGCTTGATCGATGCCGTCGCGGAACGGAAAGAAGGCATCGCTCGCGACGACTCCGCCCTGGCAGCGATCGGCGGATTTCTTGGCGGCGATCTCGGACGAGTCGAGTCGGCTCATCTGGCCGGCACCAGTGCCGGTGATCGCGCCGTCTTTCGCGAAGACGATCGCATTCGATTTAACGTGCTTGCAGAGTCGCCACGCGAATCGCAGATCGCGCAGTTCGGCGTCAGTCGGCTGACGATTGGTGACGACCTTCCATTCGGATTCGGGATCGGCGACGTCGTCTCGCGTTTGGACCAGCAACCCGCCGCTGACTCGGCGATAGTCCAAGCTGGCGGCTGATGCGGAACTCGATGACGGCCAGCCGGGGACTCGCAGCAGACGGACATTGTTTTTCCACTTCGGTTTGGTCGTCAGCAGTTGAAACGCTTCGTCGGTGAAACCGGGAGCGATGATCGCTTCGACGAAGCGGTCGGGGATGCAGAACTGCTCGGCGGTCGCGGCATCGACGACTCGGTTCAATCCGAAGATGCCGCCGAACGCGCTGACCGGATCGCCGGCGTAGGCTTTCTCGAACGCGGACGACAATGAATCGCTGATCGCACAGCCGCAGGGATTGTTGTGTTTGATGACGACGGCCGCGGGTTGCTCGAACTCGCGAACGATGGCCATCGCGGAATCGAGATCGAGCAGGTTGTTGTACGACAGCTCTTTGCCGTGCAGCTTTTCAAACGCTGCGAGCGTCGTGGCATCGGCGTTTCGTTCAACGAAGAACGCGGCGGCTTGATGCGGGTTCTCGCCGTAGCGCAGCGGCATGCGCCGCTCAAAATCGAGATGCAGCACGCGCGGGAACTTTTCGTTGTCGACAGTGACTCCTTCGGGGACTTCTTCCGCGACCAGCTTGCCAACCATGCCAGCCATGTAGTCGGCGATGGCTCGGTCGTACCGAGCGGTGCAGGCGAACGCGGCGGCGGCGAGTTCTCGCTTGAACTCGTGGCTCAGCTTGCCGGACTTCAGTTCCGTCAGCACGCGCGGATACTGCGACGGGCAGGTGACGATGCCGACGTGCTCGTGGTTCTTCGCGGCCGAGCGGACCATGCTCGGCCCGCCGATGTCGATGTTTTCGATCGCGTCCTCGGTCGTGCAGCCGGGCTTCGCGATGGTCGCCTCGAACGGGTACAGGTTCACGACGACCAGTTCGAACGGAATGATGCCGTGCGCCGCAATCGCTTCGGCATGATGCGGCACGTCGGGCCGGCCGAGGATCGCTCCGTGAACTTTCGGATGCAGCGTCTTCACGCGGCCGTCCATGATTTCCGGGAAGCCGGTGTACTCGGCGATGTCGATGACCTTGGCCCCTTGCTGCTGCAAGAAGGCTCGCGTGCCACCGGTCGAGACAATCTCGAAGCCGAGTTCGTTCAGCCCCGCGGCCAGCTCGGCCAACCCGGTCTTGTCACTGACACTGATCAACGCCCGCCGCGGAAAACGACCCGCCATGAAATGGTCCTCTGCTCGAAATGACACGGCCCCCTGAGCCGCAGGCCGATGCTAGTCGGCGGCCGGATCAGTTCAAAGCGTCAACCGTTGAGTTGCCGCATGATCGCGTCATGCAAGGCCGGCACCGTCGCTTTGTGATCGCCTTGGACGTAGAAGCTCTGTCCGCCATCGGCGACGGTGCGGACGAGAATTGTCTTGAACGGGCGGAAGTAATACCGCGGGTCGTTCTTCGGCGCTTCCTGCGAGAGGTCATCGCCGAGGCTCGGCAAATCGAACACCGCGGTCGTGAAGTGGCAAATCTGTTCACCGCGCTGATGCGCGACGTTGCGAGCCATCGCCAGCGCTTTGAGATACACCTCCGGTCCCATCACAGCCGAGCCGATGTTGAGGAACACGCCCCCTTCGAGGTTCATCACCGATTGCGTGAAGATCAGGAAGTCCGTGTACGAGGTCGCTCCGGCGGCGGCTCCGTCGAAGTTCGGATGCTCATGAACAATGTCCTGGCCGACGCAGACATGAACGGTCACGGGCACTCGCAGCCGATAGCCAGCCGCGAAGATGCTCGTCTCCCGAAACGGAAATTGTTCGTCCTCGATCGCCCGACCGACCGCTTCGCCGAAGCCGAGCCCGTCGCGATGTCCGGCGTTCACGGCGTCATTCAACTGCGAGGTCTCGTGCCACAAACCGAACTGACCCTCGCGGACGTATTTGGCGACGCTCTCGCAGGTCTGACCGATCATGGCCAATTCGAAATCGTGAATCGCTCCGGCGCCGTTGAAACCGATGTGCGTCACCAAACCGCGCTGCATCAAGTCGATCAGCAGCGGTGCGTTGCCGGCTCGCAAAACGTGCGCACCGCACAGCAGAATGATCGCGCGGCCGTTCCGTTGGGCCTCGACGATCCGCTCGGCGAGAACCGGAATCGCCGGATGTTCGAAGGGCACGCGCGGACCGCCGGGGACATTGAGAATCGCCTCGCGGCGCAGGTCGTGAACTCGCTCACCCAGCGGCAGAATGCGAAGTTGGCTGCGGTCAAATTGCGGAAACGGCATGCGCGGCTCCATCAGACGGCGGAAGGGCACCCAATGATCTCATCAGGCGAAGGCGGATCATTGTCGCTCGGCATCTTCGTCGGCAAACCATCGCACGGCTCGGCGACTCAACCACGGAAATACGAGCCTCCTGCCGGAGCAGCGTTTTGTCAGCGACGCGGTTCGTTGTCGAGCGTCTCGATCATCGTGAAGGTCTCGAACGCGGCGGCGATGAACAGCGGGTCGGTCGTTCGCGAATGAATCTGGACCAAGACCACGGTGCGTTGTTCGCCATCGGCCAGGCGGTCGTCGACGCCGCGGACGGTCACCGATTGCGGGACGTTCCAGTTCTGAGGCGTGAACGTCAGCAAACTCGTCAAGAGTTTGATTTCCGTCGGGTCACCATTGACCAGTTCGAGCACGACGTTGGAACTCGGTTGCGCATCCAACACGACGAAGAACTTCAATGTCGAGCCGGACTCCGTCACCGAGCCAGCAAACTCAAACGGCGTGACGGAAAAACGCGCGAAGTCGTTGTCCTCGATCGTGCCGCTGGCCTGTTGCCCAGGGGCAATGGACGGGACGTCGCGGCCCAAAGTGAACTCCACGGTTTCGGTCGGCTCGACCAGGACATCGTCGATCGGCGTGACCTGCACGACCACTTGGCTCTGACCGGCGGCAAACGTGATCGTCCCGGTCGAACCGTCAAAGGCATCCATTCCGGAAATGCGATAGTCGCTGAGCGAACTGGCCGTCCCCGACACCTGAAACGGGATCGTGGCCGGGAGATCGAGCGAACCGGTTCGTTCAAACACGAACAACAAGTTGGTCGCTCCCGCTTCGGACACCGGACTGGATTCCGCTTTGATCGAGTACCCAGCCACTTCGGGAATCGATGCGAGGTCCACCCAGAACAGGTCGCTCTCCCTGTTGAAGTCGTGCGGCACCAGATTCGTGGCGTACGAGGCAAAGACCAGCTTCGTGCCGTCACCGCTGAGAATCCCGCTGTAGCTGCCAGCATTGAGTTGCCGACCTTCCGCATCAACGCTGACTCGCCGAGTCACGCCGTGCTCCATGTCACAGACGAAGACATCGGAAGCCCAATTCGTGTCGTCCGGGACCAAGTTCGTCGAGTCGCTCTGAAACGCGACCAAGCGGCCGTCGTTGCTGATCGAGGACAGATAACCCGCACCATATGTGCCGTTCGCCCCGCTCACCGGTTGAGTCGTGCCGGTCAGCCGGTCGTGCCAAAAAGTGTTCCCGCTGTAAGTGAGGCCCGCCGCGAGATTCGAGGAATAGCTGGCAAACGCGATGCAGCGTCCATCGCCGCTGATCAATGGCGAGTACGAATAGCTGTTTCCTTCTTGCCCCTCCGAATTCACGCTGACTCGTTCCGTCGTTCCCAGCAACAGGTCGCGGACGAAGATGTCTTGCGTACGATTCTGATCGTCGGGGACGAGGTTGTCGGCCTCGCTGGCAAACACCACGAACCGGCCATCCGAGCTGACCGACGCACTGCCGCTCGAGCCGTTGGCCTCTGTCCCCTCCGAGGCGACGCTCGCGCGCGTGGTCGTGCCCAGCAGCAAGTCCCGCACGAAGACGTCCTGTTTCTCATTCGTGTCCTCGGCCACGACGCTCGACGCCGAGATGCTAAACACGACGTAGCGTCCGTCATCGCTCAGCGCGTTCTGAGCGACATAAAACTCGTTCAATGCGACGCGGGCTCCATCGCTGCCAATGTTGATTCGCGTATAATTTCCGGTTTCGCGATCGAAGACGTACTGGTCGTAGTCGTAATTCGTGTCGTCGGGAACCAGCGATTCGTACGTGATGAAGAGGACAAACCGGCCATTCCGGCTCACCGCCGTCGAATGGTAACTGCGAATCGGCAATCGCTCGATGTCATCGGTTGCTGAGTTCAACTCGCGAACAAAGAGCCTCGGGTCGTATTCGTAGGGCGAAGAATGCGTGAGGCCTAGCGTGAGAGTCACGGAATTGGACGTGAAGAAAACCTGCGTTCCGTCGGCACTCAACGACGCCGACAGCGCGCTGTCATAGCGGGTGATCGCCGTCGTCGATGGCAGACCGGGATCGTGCCGCGTGATCAGTTCGGTGGTGTTGGTGCGAGTGTCGCGCAGGAAAACATCGTCGCCGTCATTGCCATCGCGGGGCACCAGGTTCGAGGCAAAGTGGCTGAACGCGACATACCGTCCGTCACCGCTCACCAGCGGAGCGATCCGCTCCGGGCCAGGTAGGGAGCTGCCATCAAGCGTGACGGCCAGCAGTTGCGTTTGTCCCGTGCGAAGATCGCGAACGAAGTAACTCGCGCCGGAATCGGGAGTGAGATTGCTCGCCAAACTGCGGAACGCCACGAATCGGCCGTCGGCACTGATCGACGGGGAATCCGCCGAGTCATTGGGAGCGGAGCCATCGTACCCGACATCGACTCGTCGAGTGGTGTTCTTCAGCAAGTCGCGGATGAAGATACCTCCTCTCATGTTTTCGCCCCCTTCGATCAATCCTGCGGCCTCGCTTTCGAACACGACAAAGCGCCCGTTCTCGCTGATCATGGGAGCACTCGAATGCTCCTGTCGGACGGTTCCGAAACGCGACACGCTCACGAGTTGGATGGCACCCGATTGTCGGTCGATCATGCGCACTTGGTTGACGTCGTGCTCGTACAGCACATAGGCGATCCGGCGTCCGTCGCCGCTGATGGAAATGGAACCTGGAAACGGCTGCCCGTCTGGTGTGGCAATCAGTCGCTTCGTCGTCCCCAGACGCAAATCGCGGACATACAAGCCCCCTTCGTTATTTTGAAAGTGGGAATAGGTCTCGACCACAAAC
Organism: Candidatus Kuenenia stuttgartensis; assembly: GCA_945861865.1. Taxonomy (GTDB): domain Bacteria; phylum Planctomycetota; class Planctomycetia; order Planctomycetales; family Planctomycetaceae; genus SXKJ01. Next base: position 44,763 of record CAMAWN010000001.1, read on the forward strand.
GCCACGAAGCGGCCATCCGCGCTGATGGCGACTTCCGTCACGCTTCCTTCCGAGAACGGCGTTCCGTCTTTCCGCAGGTTGATGCGTTGGGTCGTTCCCGAGACCCGGTCACGCACGAACGCATCGGCCCGTTCGTTCGAGTCATCGGCGAACAAGTTGTTGGCCCAACTGACGAACGCCACGAGCCGCCCATTCCGACTGATCTTTGCACCGAACGAATCTCCATTCGCTTCCTGACCGTTTGACGCGACGCTGATCCGCTCCTTCTTGCCGTCCTTCGAAGCCACGAAAACATCGGTCAGACCGTTCGTGTCTCCGGGCACCAAGTTGGGCGCTTGGCTGCTGAAGACGACTTCCGAGCCGGCAATTCCGCTCGGCCCAACGGTGTAGCCATTGGCCACGCTGTCGGAGGGTGGGACATCACGATGCGGGCGCGTGATCAACAGTGGCCCGCCCGGATTGGGCTGGTCTTCCGATCGATCCATGACCTGTATCGTCACCCAGCGCGAGACCGACGCCCCGCGCGAGTCGGTCGAACGGACGAGCAGTTCGTAATCGTCGCGCGTTTCGAAATCGAATTCGCCGCGGGACAACAGTTGATTTCCTTCGACTCGAAACAGATGTGGAGCACCACCGAGCAGTCGATAGGTGAAGGTCTCACCCGCATCCGGGTCGGCCGTCCCGAAAGTTCCGACCAGTGTGCCCGCCGGACTGTTCTCAACGACGTATCCATTCGCCAGCACCAAGTCCGTGGGAGCATGATTCACGGGCAAGGCCGGCGCGGGCAGGGACCGAATCTCCAATATTTCCACCGCGTATCGGCGAATGGCCCCAATCGTTCGCCTCCGAGCCGCACGTCCCAGCCGCCGCTTGATCCAAGTTCGCCAAGAGAGTTCCCGCATCAACATGTCTCCGGTCTTTCGGATTTACCCACGACGCGCATTGCGAATTTGATGACCGGTCAGGGGTCACCCGCAAACTGCGTCGTGCGCTCTATTTCCACTACCGTCAACCGCAGCGCTTGCCCGCCAGTCGGTCGGTCTGCGGCGCGATGATCAGCGAGGTTGCCATTCGAGGTAAAGACTGATTCAGTACCCGAGCCGCTGGGTGGTTTTGCAATGTCGGCACTTCTCTCATCGATCGGATGGACTGCGATGGCTTGGACTCGATGTCTCGTACTGAGTGTGCTGCTGGTCGCTGGATGGGAAACAGGCTCGGTGGCGGATGACGCGGTCGTCCGGCCTCCGCCCGCCGAGCTGAAAGTCAATCCGTTTCACAAGAAGTACGTCGATGCCGGCGGCTATCCGATCGTCGCGTCGGAGAAGGTCAACGACTACGCGCTCAAGGAGGCGGCGTATCTGGTCAACTTGATGTTGGCCAAGCGGCCCGACGTGAAGGCGGCGATGATCAAATCCGGCTCGCGGCTGTGCATCATCGCTCACAACGAGTACACGACCGACGTTCCGGAGTTTGCGTGGTTGAAGCCGAAGGACTATTGGGACGCGCGGGCGCGCGGGACGGGTGGGTCGCAGACCGATCCGTATTGCTCGTGCGGCGAGGAGAATTTGCTCGGCTATCCCGGCGATCCGTACTCGACCGAAAACATTCTGATCCACGAGTTCGCTCACAACATCCACCTGCGCGGCATGGTCAATGTCGATGAGACGTTTGATCGCCGGCTGAAAGAAGCCTACGACCGCGCGATAACGGCGGGGCTGTGGAAAGGGAAGTACGCAGCGACCAATCATCACGAGTACTTCGCCGAGGGAGTGCAGTCCTGGTTCGACAACAACCGGGAGAACGATCACGACCACAATCACGTCAACACGCGCGAAGAGTTGCTCGAATACGATCCCGGCTTGGCCGCGATGTGCCGTGAAGTCTTCGGCGAGACGAAGCTCGTTTACACGAAGCCGACGACGCGGCTGAAGGATCATCTCGCCGGCTACGACCCGGCGACCGCTCCGAAATTCGTCTGGCCGGAACGATTGAACGAAGCCCGCAAGCAGATTCGCGAGAAGGCGGTGAAGCGGTCGGAACAACGGGAGGGCGATCCACTGCTGACCGTCGATCGCATCTTCGCGTCGAAGGACTTTGACGAGGAAGGTCGCAGCACAATTGTCTGGAAGAAGCACGGGCCAGGGTATTTCACCTTTGAGTCTTGGCCAAAGCGTCCCGCTACGGATGCGCCAGCGAAAGACGGAGGCGAGACACCTCCGCCACGTCAGCTTGTGTGGCACGATACGGCCAGCGATGAAACGAAGATCGTCGTCCCGTCCGAGTCGCTCATTCCTGCCGATGCGGAAAAGGATGACAAGGGCAACAAGAAGCCGTTGAACGTCGAGACGTTTCAGTTCTCGGACGACGAATCGAAGTTGCTGATCTTCACGAACAGCCGCCGCGTCTGGCGACGGAACACACGCGGCGATTATTGGGTGCTCGACATCGCGAAGCGTGAATTGAAAAAGCTCGGCGGCGATGCGAAGCCGTCGACACTGATGTTCGCGAAGTTCTCACCGGACAACTCGCGCGTCGCGTTCGTGCGAGAGAACAATCTCTTCGCCCAGAACCTCGCCGACATGAGCATCACCGCGCTGACGAAGGACGGCTCGGCGACGCTGATCAACGGCACGTCGGATTGGGTCTACGAGGAGGAACTCGACCTGCGCGACGGCTATCGCTGGAGTCCCGATGGAAATTCGATCGCGTTTTGGCAAATCGACTCGTCCGGCGTGCGCGAATTTTTCCTCATCAACAACACGGACGATTCGTACTCGAAGCCGATCGGCATTCGGTATCCGAAGGTCGGCGAACAAAATTCGGCCGCGCGGATCGGAGTTGTGGGAGTCGCTAGCGGCGATCCGAAATGGCTCGACGTCCCCGGCGACCCGCGCAATCACTATCTCGCTCAGATGGAGTGGACGCCGGACGGCAAGCAGGTCGCGCTGCAACAATTCAACCGGCTTCAAAACACGAACCGCGTGATGCTGGCCGATCCGCAAACCGGAGCGACACGAACGATCCTGACCGAGTCCGATCCGGCGTGGCTAGAAAACGAGAACCCGTTCCGTTGGGTGAAGAACGGCGAGCATTTCCTTTGGATCAGCGAACGCGACGGCTGGCGACGGCCGTATCTCGCGAAGACAACGGGCGACGATGAGCCGCCGCTTCGCCGCATCACTCAAGAGCAGTTCGACATGATTGGCCTTGAGGCGGTCGATGAAGCCAGCGGGGCGATCTACTATGCCGCTTCGCCGGACAACGCGACGCAACGATATCTCTACCGTGCGACGCTCGACGGCGAAAAAGGGGAGCGGCTGACTCCGGACAATCTGCCCGGTTGGAACACTTACAACATTTCGCCGGATGGCAAATTCGCGGTTCACACTTATTCGGCATTCTCGCGACGACCGACGGTGCAGCTCCTCACGCTGCCGGAGCACAAGCCTGTGCGGACTCTGGTCAGCAATCCAAAGCTGTGTGTGGCACTCGCTGCCCTCAAGCGTCCGACGTCGGAGTTCTTGCGGCTCGACATCGGCAACGACGTGCAACTCGATGCGTGGTGCCTGAAGCCGCCCGGCTTCGATGCGGCTGCGATCAAAAAGTATCCGCTGTTGATCCACGTCTATGGCGAGCCACACGGGCAGACGGTGCGCGATGCCTGGAACAGCAAGTACGGGTTGTGGCATTGGATGTTGGCTCAACAGGGCTACCTCGTGGCGAGCGTCGATAATCGCGGCACGATGTCGCCACGCGGCCGCGAGTTTCGCAAGGTCGTGCATCGACAAGTCGGCATCCTGCATCCCGCTGAGCAAGCCGCTGCCGCGCGTGAAATGCTCAAACGCTGGCCTCAAGCGGACCCGGATCGCGTCGGCATTTGGGGCTGGAGCGGTGGCGGCTCATCGAGCTTGCACGCGATCTTCCAGTTCCCCGACCTCTATCGCACAGCCATCGCGGTTGCTCCGGTCCCGAACCAAAAGCTGTACGACACGATCTACCAAGAGCGTTACATGGGACTACCGGCCGACAACGCCGAGGGCTTCACTCGCGGCTCGCCGATCACGCACGCCAAGAATCTGAAGGGCAATCTGCTGGTCGTTCACGGCACCGGCGACGACAACTGTCACTACCAAGGGGTCGAACTGTTGATGAACGAGCTGATCGCGCACAACAAGAAGTTCTCGATGATGGCCTATCCAAACCGCAGCCACGCGATCTCTGAAGGTCAGAACACGACGCGGCATCTCTTCAGCCTGATGACCGAGTACCTGCATCAGCATCTGCCAGTCGATCCCGCACGAGAAGCGGTTTCAAAACCGTAGTGACGTTCGCCAGAACGTGGGTCTCGCGACGGTGAGCCCACGCTCTGGCGAGCGTGGCTACGCGAGTGACGTTCGCCAGAGGTAATCCAGCAGCGTTCTCGCGTCACGATAATCGGGAACGACGACATCCGCTCCGACGCCGATCAAGCGGTCCCGTTTCCACGGATCAGGCCGGCCGCTTTTGTCCTTCTCATCGCTGGCCACGGCGATCGCAGTGCCGCCGGCGGTTTTGATGTTGTCGATCTCGACGTAGCCGTCGCCGAAGCCGAGCAGCCGTGAGCCGGTCGCGTTGTTTTCTCGCAGGATGCGTTCGATGACCATCTGCTTCGAGAAGTTTTGGAAGTCATCGCGTGCTCCGTAAATGTGCCGGCCAAAGAACGGCGTCAGGCCGAGCAGGTCGCACTCTTCGCGAACGTAGACTTCATCGGTCCCGCTGGCGAGGTAGAGCACGACGCCGCGGGATTGCAACTCGCGCAGTAGATCGACAGAGCCGGGGACGAGACATTCCTCGGCGGCGACGCGACCAGTGCGAAGTCCCTCTCGACGATGATTGATCCGCACGAGCAGTCGGTCGTGGTATCGCTGTTTGTAAACCAGCGGGTCTTCCGGTGAACCGCCTCGTTGCCGAACTTCCTCGGCCAGACGCATCATCTGATAGATCGTCTGCTTGCCGTTGAGCTGCATGATGAAGTCAAGACTCAGCTTCGCCAGCTCGTCATCCGATTCGGACGTGCCTGTCGCGCGAAGCACTTCGACCATCAGCGGCACCATCACCTCCGGCCAGCCCTCGCGGACGAGGCTGAGCGTGCCGTCGAAATCGAAGACGGCGTGGCATGGCGGTTCGGAGAGCGTCACTTCGCGAACGATTTCGATGGCGGTCGTTGGCAGGAATCGTGTCGGGCCAATTACTGTGATCCGGCGCTGGTAGTCAGTTTCATGAGTCATGCCCGCAGAATAGCGGCCGTCGGGTTAAGATTTCGACCGTGTGGCCGAATCAGCCTGACCGTCGCTCGATGGCGAACGGCCCAGAGAAACGGTTCAATACAAATTGTTCATGGTCGATGGCCTCGACTGTTTGTCGTGGCTGAGTCTGTCTGGCCAAATCTTTCTGTGAGGATGCACATCATGTTGTCGCACATCGTTCGAGGTTTTCGTTTTGGAAGCGTGTTGTCGTTGTCTTTGCTGGCGGCGGGGTGGGTCGCGCCGGCGATGGCTCAGGTGAAGCTGGAGCACAAGTATGCCGACGGACGCAAGACCGTCCACCACACGACGATGAAGCTCAAGCAGACGCTGACCCTCGCGGGCATGGCTCAGGAAACAGGCACCGAACGATTCTCGATTTCGACAAATCAAGCGGGCAAACGAGACGCGGATGGCAAAATTCGGATCGAAAAAAAGACCGACAAACTTTCCGTCAATCTCAAGATCCAAGGGATCGAAGTGATCTTCGATTCGGATGACCCGAACAAGAAAGCGGACAACCCGCTGCTGGAACCGCTCTTGAACGTCATGCGGGCCTCGGCGAAAGCCAAACCGGTCCTCATCCGCGATCGGTCTGGCAAGGTGGTTGCAGTGGAAGGGCTTGAGAAGACGGCGGCGGAACTTCCCGAAGAATTTCGTGGAGACTTCGACGCGGCGCAAATCATAAAGACCGCGAATCAAGAGTCCGAGACTCTGCCCGGCGATGCGGTCAAGCCGGGCGCGACCTGGTCGAGAAATTCCGAGGTGCCGCTCGGTGGCGGTCAAACCATGAGCCTCACAACCGACTACAAGTACATCGGCGAAGTCAAAGAAGGAGGCAAGACGCTCGACAAGATCGAAGCCAAGACGACCGCCGTCTCGCTCACGATCGCTGAGAATCCCAACGCGGCCGTGAAGATCAAAATCGCCAAGTGCGATCTGAAGCCGACCGAATCCGGCGAGACGATGCTCTTCGACCGCGGAACAGGTGAGTGGCAGTCCCAAAAAGGAAAGTCGCGAATTCAGGGTGCCCTCGATCTCGAAATCAACGGAATGGCGTTCCCCGGAATGTTGGACCTGACAATCGAGACCGAAACCGTGCGGCAACCGTAAACTTGGCGGAGTGCAGAGACCATCAAGAAGAGCGGCCACTCGGCCGCTTTTCGTTTTCAGAAAATGCTGCGATGCGATTGCTGCTGATTCGACATGCCCGCGCCGCGTCCAGTCATCACTTGCCGGATGCCGATCGTCCGCTGACCGACGAAGGTCGATCCGAATTCAACCGAGTGGCACGCGACATCGTCGATCGGGGTGCGACTCCCGAAATCATTTTTCATAGCCCGGCGCGACGCACGACCGAAACCGCGAGCATTCTGGCGGCAGCGTCCGGATTGCCGTCTCACGCATTGGACGTCGCACCGTGGCTGGCGCTGGGTAACGGTTGCCAAGACGTGTTGCCAAGGCTTGCGCAACTCCCCGCCGAAGTGACCGCGCTGATTGGGCACGAGCCGATCATGAGTTCGCTGACGGCGATGTTGATGGGCGGCGGGCGAATGTCTTTCTCGCCGGGAACCAGTGCGTGTCTGGAGTTCGACGAAGCCATCGAAGTCGGACAGGGCCGGCTGCTGTGGATGCTGGAACCGCGGTGAGCATGAACAGCTACGTTGGCGATGCCGCCAGTGAATCCAGCAGACTGGGACGGCGATAGCGTTCGGGAATCTCGCCGAGATTTCGATGTGCGATGAGTTCCGCCACGATGCTGACGGCAATTTCCGGCACGGTCTGCGAACCGATGTCGAGGCCCAGCGGAGCGTACACACGAGACAACGCTTCGCGCGAGATGCCATCACGCAGCAAATCTTCGAAGATCATCTTGATCTTCCGCTGGCTGCCGATCAGGCCGACGTATCGAGCCGGTGTTTCGGCGAGGTGATACAACGCCTCTTCGTCGTGCTGATGTCCGCGAGTCACGATCAGACAATAGGTGTTGTGGTCGATGTCGAGTCCGCTGAGCGCCGCGTCAATCTCGCCGACGATCAGCCGCTTGGCCTGCGGGAAGCGTTCGGCGTTGCAGTATTGCTCGCGATCGTCGACGGCCCAGACGTCGAAGTCGCACGCGGCAGCCAGTTCGCCAACTCGTTGACCGACGTGCCCAGCTCCGACGATGACCAATCGGCAACGACGCAGATGCGGCAAGAACGACACGCCCCCCGCGACATACGGCCGAGGCCGCTGTGACAACGGTCGCAAGTGCTGACCAATCGTCGGCGGAAGTAGACCGGCCGCCCACGTCCGGTCAATGGGATCGGTATCAGCCGTCCGGACGTCGGCGTCCGGACTACAGCTGGCGGTCGCGATCACCTCGCCAGCATCGTTGAGCAGAAAACGATCGGCGGCTTGTCCGTCGGCCTTCTCCGGGTCGAGGATCACGGCCTCGGTGCAACCTTGGTCTGTCGCGAGCAATTCCAGCAGTCGGCGGTAGTAGCCGAACTCCGCTTCACCGCGCACGGGATCGACCAACATTTTCATCCGGCCGCCGCAGATCAGTCCGTCATCCCAGCCGTAATCACTGTCGAGGTTGAACGTCAGCAATTCGGTCTGACCTGCATCGAGCAATCTCAATGCCCGCCGTTTGACCTCTGCTTCAACGCAGCCGCCTCCCAGCGTGCCGACCTGTGAGCCATCCGGGAAGACGAGCATCGTCGCTCCCGCCTTTTGAGGCGTGGACCCACGAGTCTCGACGAGCGCGGTGTACGCGACCGGCTGATGACGTGAAACCGCTTCGCTGAGTTGTTGAAGAACATGGTGCATGGCGAATCTGAATCCTTTGTGAACGTCGCCGCATCTCTTGCGCGAGGCAACGGAATGACATTCCAAACAAAAAGGTCTTCCCACGCGAGCGAGAAGACCTTTTGTTTTTTGCCGTGGCGAAATCCGCATTACCGATGCGAGGCGGATTACATGCCTTGGAGGTCCGAATTCATCGGCAAGTCAGACGCGAGCAGCGGCTGGCACTCCAGGTCGGACAGATCGTCCCCGCGATCGGCATCATCCCAGGCGAATTCAGCGCCGAGTGACACCAATCCAAGTTCAAGGGCAGTCACCGGCGAGCGATCCGTCGCCGTAAGCTCCTCAGAAGAAAAAATGACGGACATGGCAAAACCTCACGAAAATGGGCCAGCGAAAAACGAACAAAGAAAACAACAAAACGAACCGACAAGATACCGGCCAAAACTGAAGACAAAATGAAGCTCGGCCTCCGAGCGAAGGAACAGAACCGAAAATACGCGGAGGCCGAGCGAAAAATCGGGAGATTTTCATTGTCCAGCCAGCAAATCGCGGGTGGCGGACAGTTCGCGGGCCAAGCCCGTGACCAACTCGGGCTTGTCGCCACCGGGGAGGACATTCCAGGTGTAAGTCTCGACCTCCAAATGGGGGGTGTAGGCCAATTTTTTGACCGCGTCCAATGCCTTTTTCAAATCGGCGTGAGTGGTTTCGAGCGGCCCGATCCGCTCGGCATCGACGGGAACGTGAAAATGAATCCGCCAGCAGTCGGCCGATGCGAACTCCGATGGCGGAGTGCAAGTCAACTCGGTGGTCAGGTCGAGCACTCGCCGCACATCGCCGGACGGCAATCGAGCGAACGTCTGATGCAAATATCGCGGCTCAACGAAGTGCGCCAGTGCCTCTCGCGCGGCAGCATTCGTTCCGGGATTCGTCAGTTGCAGTGCGCAGGTGATGTGAACTTTGTTGATGCGAATGTCTTCGCGAGCCAGCGACGCGATCGACTCGGCGACATCCTCGAATTCCACCGACTGATGGCAGACGTCATAACAGACGCCGAGGTGCCGTTGGACGGCGTCGAGTGCTCCGAAACTCGCGGCTCGTTCGCGCAACCGACGGAAGAAGGCAATCGTCTCGGCCGTCGTTTCGAGCACGCAACACGGCTCCGGTTCGATCGCCAGCCGAATCGTCTGTCCGGTCTCCGCTTCCAGTTGAGACAATCGTCTCGCGAACTCAATCAGTTGTTGAATGCAGTTCGACTCAAAGTCTGCCGCTGTCGCCAACGTCTTGAATCCGAGCGGCACTGTCGAGAGGCTGCCATCCGTGCCGGCCAGCAACGTCGCGCGAATCAGTTCGGCCAACACGCGAGCGCAGTCCCACGAGTACTCCAACCGGCTGGGCAGAGTCCAATCGGGGATGTAGACGTTCTCTTTGACTCGCTCGCTGTGAAAGTCTCCAAACGGAAACGCATTGAGCGTGTAGGTACACAATCCCAACTCCGCCACGCGGGCCGCGAAGCGTTTCGTGCCCTCCGTTTCGGATAACAATTCGCGGATCACCGGTTGAGCCAACCACAATCCCGCAGCCAACGGGGAGCCAAATCGCTGACCCGCTGGGACTGTGAACTCGGCCAGCCCACGCTCGACCTGAGCCACCGTCAGGCCCGGATGCACGTTGGTGCAATAGCTCAGAGGCAACGAACTCAGCGACATGATGTCCTCTCGATCAGCCTCGGCGAATCGCTTCCATCGGTGACAAACGCATGGCCCAGATAGCCGGGTACAAGCCGCCAAGCAGACCGACGATTGTGCTGAACACGACGCTAAACGCGAGCAACCCCGGACTCGCGAACAAGTTTACTCGGTCAGGCCAGTGAGCGTTGACGACCTGTGTCACGGTCCAACCAATCAGTCCGCCCAGCACTCCGCCTCCCAAACCGAGCGACGCGCTTTCGACCGTGATCAATTTCAACACGTCCCACGGCGACCAGCCGTTCGCTTTGAGGATGCCGAATTCGATCACCCGCTCGGTGACGCTCATCAGCATCGTGTTGACGATGCTCAGCACGGCGATCGTCATGCCGATGCCCGTCAGCAGCGCGAGAGTCAGATTCAGCTCTTCGCTCAGCTCTTTGAAGCGATCTGAGAAATCGGAAGCATTGTGAACCTCGACCGGCGAAGACGCTTCCGGTTTTTGTTTTTGGCGAGCTGGGGACGTCAGTCCTCCGAGTTCTTCTTTTTGCTTCGACTTCGCATCGGTTGGCGATTCCTCGGAGGACTGATCCGCCACGGGCGGACTCGCCGGGGCATTCGTCCCGGCCAACGCTCGCAGCAGGAAGCCAACGGCGTTCGGCGACTTCGGCTGGCTCGGTCCACTCGGTTGCCCCAATCCCGCCAGTGCGAGCAACGACATCGGAGAACTCGTCGTCAACGGACGGTCCTTCAAAAGTTCTTTGAGACGACGTCCAACCTCCTCGTTCGAGGCGCTGCCATCCGACTCGACGTAGTATCCGCTGACCGCTTCCTGATCGAACCAACCGAGCTGCCGCAACGTGTCGCCATCCACCAAAATCGCGATGTCCAACAGCAGCGATCCGACGTGGTACAGCCCGACGATTTCGAACTCGATGCCGTTGACGGACAGCGTGTCGCCAACCTTTTTGAGATGCTCCTCGGCGATCTGGCGGCTGATGACGACCTTCCGCTGGCCGACATCGTCCGGCGACAGGAACCGCCCCTCGATCATCGACTCGGTGTAGACCCCTTTCCGCAGTTTGATCCGCGAAGGGATATCGACTCCGAACAGAAATCGCGGCGGAGCCATCACCGGTTTCTCTTCGATGATGTTGGCTCGCATCCAAACTTCAGGAGCCACGACATGCACGCCAGGGACGCGCTCCATGTCCGCCTTCCAGTCCTTCGGCAGCCGCGAGAACAACGGGATCGGCGCGCCCGCCTGCATCACGATCAAACCGGGGATGCTTTTGAAGCTGCGGTCAAACATCTGCTCCAAGCCACGAGCAACCGAGAACAGTCCGACCATTCCTGCGATCGCCACTGTCAGCCCCAACAACGACAACGCCGAACGCGCAGGCCTGCTGAACAAATTGCGAAGGGCAAATTTCCACATGGTCCAAGCTCACTGGCACACTAGCCCGACGCACCAGCGAGGGGTTCACGGCGAATCCCTCGCTGGCGCGTCGGGCTAGTTTTTTAACCGCCTTGAAAACAACCTCAGCTCGCCGCGAAGTGATTCAGGTACGGCAACTTCGCCGCCGTCGCCGCGATGCCAGACTTGTTGTCGAGCAGTTGGCCGAGAAAATCCCATTGTCCGGTCGTCAGCGACTGACGAGCGCTGTCGGCCATCGTCACTTTGACACAGATCGAACCGGCACCAACTTCGCCAGCCATGAGGTCCACGGTGACGACGAGCTTCGGATCGGCTTGGATCGCCGCTCCCAATTTGTCGACGTCCGCTCGCGAGGCGCAGACGCACGGAATTCCCAGCGACGTACAGTTGCCGAAAAAAATTTCCGCGAACGACTCGGCCACGATGACTTTGATGCCCCAGCGCAGCAGCGATTGCGGAGCGTGCTCGCGAGATGACCCGCAGCCGAAGTTGCGTCCGGCGACCAGAACGCTGCTTCCTTGGAATCTCGGATCGTCGAACGGATGCCGCGAGTCCTGCTTGCGATCGTCCTCGAAAGCGTGCTCGCCCAGCCCATCGAACGTCACGCAACGCAGGTAGCGGGCCGGGATGATCCGGTCCGTATCAATGTCATCCAACAACAACGGCACGGCAGTGCCAGAAACACTCTCAATCGTTTGCATGATTCTCGTCGCGGGTTTGTGGAAACGATCTCTCGACAGACGCGACAGCTTAGGTGCTTGCCGCTGAATCGCAAGCGGTTTGCTGAGCAGTTACCTGTTTCGAGACGTCGCCGTCAGGATTAGAATCCGCTCTCGCTTTGCAGACCCAGTGAGTTGACGATGCCCCAGTCTTGGCACGATCACCAGCAGCCTTTGAACCGCTCACCACGAATCTCGCGGCGCGAGTGGTTGCGTGTCGGCGGACTGAGCTGTCTGGGTCTGAACGAATTCATGCTTCGCAGCTTGCGTCGCGAAGCGGCGTCACTCGGCGACGACAGCCTGGTGCCTGTGGGCAAAGCCAAACGCTGCGTCTTCATCTTCCTTTTCGGTGGGCCGAGCCACATCGACTTGTGGGACATGAAGCCGCACGCGCCGGAGAACGTGCGCGGCATCTTCCAGCCGATCGCAACGTCGGCATCTGGCATTCAGCTTTCCGAATTACTTCCGCATCTCGCCAAAGAGTCGGACAAGCTTTGCCTGCTGCGGTCGATGACTCACGGCGATCCCGTTCACGGCACTGCGTGCAGCCAGGTCATCACCGGTCGACCGCATCGTCGGCCCGGCACGACCGACACGCTCGCGCCGGACGATTGGCCGTCGCTGTCGGCGATGGTCAAGCGGTTTGGGACAGCCGCTGCCGGAATGCCGTCCTCAGTCGTGCTGCCGTGGTATCTGATGTTTCCCAGCCAAGGCGCTCGCATCGCTGGTCAGTCTGGTGCTCTGATGGGCGAACAGCACAATGCCTTTCTGGTCGAAGGCGACCCCAGCCGCGCCGATTTTTCCGTGCCCGGAATTCGCCTGCCGACCGATGTCCCAACCGCGCGACTTTTGCGTCGCGAAGGACTGCTTCGCGAAGTGAACTCCGTCCGACGATCCATCGCAGAGGGACCGCGCAGCCAACTGATCAGCGATCAATACCGTCAAGCCTTCTCGATGATCTCCGGCGAACAAACCGCCGCCGCGTTCGACCTCGACCGCGAGTCGCCGGTCACGCGCGAACGATACGGCTCGCACAAATTCGGACAGAGCCTGCTGCTCGCGCGGCGACTGGTCGAGCGTGGCGTGTCGCTCGTCTCAGTCAACTGGGACGATGAGACTCGCGACGAAAAGCAATCACCGTTCTGGGACACGCATCACGACAACTTCAACCGGCTGAAGAAACTCGCTCCGGTGTTTGATCTCGCCTTCGCGGCGTTTTTGGCCGATCTTCACGAGCGCGGATTGCTCGACGACACGCTGGTCGTCGCGCTCGGTGAGTTCGGACGCTCACCGAAAATCGGCCAGTTCACGCAGAACGCCGCGACGGAGAAGACGGGCCGCGATCACTGGCCTCATGTCTTCACGGCGCTGGTCGCTGGCGGTGGCGTCCCCGGTGGGCACATCTTCGGAGCGTCCGATCGTCTCGGTGCCTACGTTGCCGACAAACCCGTTTCACCTGCCGACCTCGCGGCCACGATGCTCACGCACCTCGGAGTTGATCCCAGTCAACGGTATCACGCTCCGCTGCTCGGCGAATCGTTCCCGATCTGCACCGGGCATCCCATCCGTGATTGGAGTTGACCGTGATTCGACTGCAAGACGTCGTCTCGTTTCTGCGCGAGTTCGCGCCACCGGAATTCGCCGAAGATTGGGACAACGTCGGATTGCTGATCGGCGATCCGGCCGATGAGATTCGATCGGCGCTGACCTGCCTGACGCTGACACCGAACGTCGCCGAAGAAGCGATCTCGCAAAATGCTCAGTTGATCGTTACGCACCATCCAGTGCTGTTCCGGCCCGTCCAACGACTGACGGCCGAAACCTCCGAAGGCCGAATGTTGTTGTCACTGATCCGAGCCGGCATCTCGGTCTACAGCCCGCACACCAGCTACGACAGCGCGGCCGACGGCATCAACGCTCAACTGGCGCGGCTCTTCGAATTGCGAGACGTTCAGCCATTGCGTCCGAAGGCCACGCTCACGAGCGAGGCACAACCCATCGGCTCAGGACGCTGGGGATCGTTGTCGAACACGATGTCACTTCGCGATTTAATCGAGCGTGTCAAGCCTGCTCTGAGAGTCTCAACCGTGCAATTCGTCGGCGACTTGAATCGACAAATCACCAAGATCGGTATCGCGTGCGGCGCGGCGGCAGAGTTTCTGCGCGACGCAACCCAGCTTGGCTGTGAGGCGCTGCTGACTGGCGAAGCCCGCTTCCATTCGTGCCTCGAAGCTGAGACCGCGAACATCGCGCTCATCTTGCCAGGCCACTTCGCGACAGAACGTCCCGCGATGGAACAACTCGCGAACGTGCTGCGATCGCGATTCGCCGAGCTGATCGTGCAAGCCAGCCAGAACGAGTACGATCCGGTGAAGTTCTTCTGACCGTGGAGCAGGTTTGCAATCTGCCCGTCCCTCCGGCAGGTTGCAAGTCTGCCACACGAAACTCATGCCCGAACGTACTCCCGCCACTCTTTGGTCACGAGCGATGCATCTTCGCTGCCCGCGCTGTGGCGATGGCAAGCTCTTCTCCGGTTGGTTCGACATGCACGAGCGTTGCTCCGCATGCCACCTGAAGTACGAACGCGCGCCCGGTTATTTCCTCGGCTCGACGTATTTCAACTACGGCCAGACCACAGTGACGATGGCGACCGCGTATTTGATCCTGCACTTCGGCTACGACGTCCCAAAGAATTGGATCGTCCCGCCGCTGGCCGCCTATTGCGTGCTCTGGCCTCTGTTCTGGTTCCGCTACGCACGAGCGCTGTGGTTGGCCTTCGACTGCTTCTTCGATCCGACCGATTTCGAATCGGACGACGGCACCGGTGACGAGTATCACGATTCACTGCCACCGGAAAACTGAGCCTTCACGCGGTCGCCGGCGATACACCATCGGGCAACAGATTCAACGAGTTTGCGTCCGCGGTGAATCCACCGTACTGCCCCAACGCTTCGAGCGCCGCGTTTTCTTTGCGACTCAACGAGTACACGCAGAACGCGACTCCACCCGCCAAGCTGAAGATCATCCCCATCATGAAGAGGATCGAATACATGTAGGCCTTCGGCAGCAGCGAGTCCTGTTCGTTGGCGATCTTGCACATCGGACACGCCTGAGCCGGCTGAGTCACCGGGGTGAAGAGTCCGACTCCCAGCAGCAAACTCATCGACAAAAGCAATCGTCGTAACATCATCTCACCCTTTTCGACTTCAGACCGGGGAATCCACGGATGCAGTTTACGAACTCGGCCAGTGGTACGCCAAGAAGTAGATCACAACTCCCGTGACGGAAACGTACAGCCACAGCGGAAACGTCACTTTCGCAATCTTCCGATGCTTCGCCCAGATCGATGGTTGACCGAGCTTTTCAGCCTTGTCCGCCTTCAGCCCTTTCCAGACCGTCACCGGCACGAGCACCGCCACGAAAACGGCCAAGAACACATGACTGATTAGGATCGAATAATAAACCGGCTTGATCAGCCCGACTCCCCCAAACGTTTTTGATCCGTGCATCGCATGATGCACGAGATAGCACGTCAAAAAAATGGCCGACACAACAAATGTGATCAGCATCGTGCGCCGGTGCGCTTCTCGCCGTCCTTTCTTGATCTGGCGTAAGCCAACCAACAAGAGCAGTGTTGCCAAAGCATTCAGAGACGCATCGACTGCCGGGAGCAACGTCGCCCAATTAACTTCCATTCTGCACCTTCTTCAACCGCTTCTTCAGCTCGCGCCGCAATTGCGAAAACTCCGCCTCGTCGGTCGAGAGCCACTTGCCTTGCACGACTCCGTGCTCATCAACCAGCAACACGTTGTTCGTGTGGATGAACTCGTATCCCGGCTCCCGCATCGCTCCCGTCGCTTCTTCGACCCGCATCAAGAAGCTCCCGTTAATCATCGGATAGATTTTGTCTTTCTGGCCTGTTGGATCAGTCAGAAACAACCAACGCTCTGAGTCGGCTTCGTATCCGGCGGCGTACTTGGAAAGCTCCATCGGTTGATCTCGTTCGGGATCGACGGTGATCGTCACCAGCCGCAGGTCCGTGTCTTTGAAGAACTCATCCTGCAACCGCCGCATCGCCGCTGAAACTTTCGCGCACGGCCCCGCGCAATTTGTGAAGATGAAGCTCACGACCCACGGATGCCCTTCGAGGTCCGACTTGTGAACGACTCGCCCGCTTCGCTCGGTCAGTTCAAAATCGGCGATCCCCGCTTCGCTCCACTTCATCTCGATCTTCAAGACCTTCGGCCGGCCGTTGTTGTCGTCCTCCTCGATCGTGTCGGCTCCACTGGCGAACGGCTTCGAATCGGAAGAGTCTCCACCGCGCATCCCAAACGCGACCCACGCCCCGATCAACACACAGCAAGACAGACCGTTGATCACGAAAAACCAACGCAGCGCGCTGGGCGGGCCGCTCGCTTGCGACCGAACTGCGTCGCTTAGCGGTGATTCGTCAGTCGAAAAACTATCGGACATTGATCACGCTCCTGCGGTGAGTCAGCCAGCAGGCCAGCGTCACCGTCAACACACAGAACCCACACGTCGCTGCGAAGCATGTCGATAGACTCGGCAACGAACTGCTCGCCGAAACCTCGGCCAGTATCGGAGACATCAACCGCCGCAGGCCAGCCACGCCGTAGGTCAGCGGATTCAACCGCATCACCCACGACAACCAGCCGGACTCCGGCACCGGAAAAAACGAACCCGACAACAACCACATCGGCATTAGAAACACGCTCATCAACGCATGAAACCCCTGCGTCGAATCGAGCGACCAGGCCATCGAGTATCCCAGTGCCGTCAGTGCGAATGCCACCAACCCCAAGAAGCCGACCATCGCCAGCCAATCGACCAGCGACAGATGCCAATCCAGGCTCGGCCCCAATCCGACAAAATGCAACAGCGGTCCAATCAACAGAAACAGCGCGGCTTGAATCAGAGCGAGCAGAGTTCCGCCCGAAAGCTTCCCCAAGACCAATGCCAATCGCGACACCGGCGCGACGAGCACCCCCTGCAAGAACCCCTCGCGTCGATCCTCGATGATCGAGATCGTCGAGAAGATCGCCGTGAACAACACGATCATCACTGTCACGCCGGGAAAGAAATACTCCTGGTAGCTCATGCCGCTGGGCGCCCATTCCGGAGCCTGAAACGATCCGCGCAGTCCCGCTCCGAATAACACCCAAAAGATCAGCGGCTGTCCCAACGCTCCGACGACGCGCGACCGCTGCCGAAAGAACCGCAGCAGCTCTCGCCACGTCAGCGTCCAGATCGGCAGCCAGAAGGCAGTCTCGTTCGCAGCGGTTAACGATGTTCGAATCATGCTCAATGAAGTACGAGGAACGAAAAGCGAGGACTGAAGAATGGGAAGCAATGCTTCTCATTCTCAGTTCTTCATTCCTTCCTCTTCCCAAAATCGGTGTCCTGTCTTCGCGATGAAGACATCTTCCAGCGACGGCTTGCCAAGCGACACCGAGGTAATCTCCTCGGGGAACGCTTCGACAAGTTCTCGCAACAGTTCGTGTCCACGAACACGCTCGATCCGCAACGTCTGACCGAGCAACTTGGGTTCGATCCCAAATCGCTCTGTGATTCGTTGTGACAATTCTGCCGGCTCTTCCGCAGAGATCGTCAGGCAATCGCCGCCGATCTCGGCCCGCAACTCGGCAGGAGTCCCCAACGCGACCAACTGGCCGCGATCCAACAGGCCCAGCCGGTCGCACTTCTCGGCTTCATCCATCAAATGCGTCGTCACCACAATCGTCACACCGCTCTCACTCCGAAGCTGCTGCAAGTAGCGCCACAAATCATGCCGAGCGCCTGGATCGAGTCCCGTGCTCGGTTCGTCGAGCAACAGCAATTCCGGATCGTGCAGCATCCCCTTCGCGATCTCCGCACGGCGTTGCAATCCGCCGGACAACGAATTCACCGAGGCGTGCATGCGATCCGTCAAACCCAGCCGAGCCAGCCGATCGTCGATCCGCGCCGCCAATTCCCGGCCACGCAGTCCATAAAGATGCCCCTGATGGACGAGGTTCTCTCGCACCGTCAACCGCCGATCCAAGCTGGGAGCTTGAAACGTGACTCCAATTCGTTGCCGAATCGCGGCCGAGTTCGTCGCGACGTCTCGATCCAGCACGCTCACATGCCCCGACTGAACCGGCAGCAACGTCGAGAGCACTCGAAACAGCGTCGTCTTGCCGCCGCCATTGGGTCCAAGCAATCCGAAGATCTCACCACGACGAATCTCGAACGTCACTCTGTTGAGCGCCAGTCGTTCGCCATAGGCATGAGACAAGTCATCGACACGAATGGCGATCATGGTGTGGGACAGCGACCGATCTTAGTCCACGGCGGCGGCCGATCCGTGATGCGCCGCCGCGCGGGCCTGGTGCTCCGCAAAATCATCGAGTTGCGGGACTTCTTGCGTGTAGTAGTGCTCGCCGATATCGGGCGTCAGAGCCAGCGGCAGGCCCAGCGCGAGAATCGTCGTCGGCGCGAGCAGCACGTACTTCCAACCCCGCTCGAACTTCAAGTGCATGAACCACGCCATCACGCACAGCGCCTTGCACGTCGCCACCGAAAGCACGGCGACCACTTTGACGCCCCAAGGCAGCTCCACCACATCCGCCATGATCGAGATCAACGTGAAGACGCACAGCGCGCCGAAGATGACCGCGTACTTGGGATGTTCGTGCGGGGAATGCTCGTTGTGCATGACTCAAAATCCTTGTCCGCCAGCGAAGGCGGGATTAACCATTTCAGATGTCAGATCTCAAACGATGTAAAGCAGCGGGAACAGGAAGATCCACACCAGATCGACGAAGTGCCAATACAGGCCGCTGTTCTCCAAGAAATCATGCCAGCCCTCCAAGCTGGCCTGCTTCAGCAAGATCCAAAACAGCAACATGCCGATGATCACATGCAGCGCGTGGAAGCCGGTCATCAGGAAGTAACACGACGCGAAAATGTTGCCGTACAGAATCGGATGCGGCTCATGCACCGACTTGAAGACGTAGCCCCACTGCTCATTGGCCTTCAGTCCAGCCAGTTGTGTTTCCACGTCGTGCAGCGACAGGTCTTCGCGCAGGATGCCTTGCTTCAGCAGATCAAACTGCTTGAACATTTCGCCGAAGCCGCGGTAATCCTCGGCCTCTTTGACGTCCGGCTTGCTGGCGGCTTCAGCCAGCAACGCCTTCAACTTTGTTGCGTCGTCTTTCGGCTCCGGCAGTTTCTCGGCAGCTTTGGAACTGACCGCTTTTGCGGCCAGGCGTTCCAGTCGATTCGCGACTGCCGTTTCCGATTCGCGGAGCACTTTCGCTTTCGCCTGCTGATCGTTTTCAGCGATGTGGCCCGGCAGGATGTCGTGGTCGATCTTGCCGTAGTACTCGAACCCCTTGATGCCGAGAAACACAAAGGCCAACGCGAACGTCCACTGCAAAAACTTGCGAGCTTTGCCGAAATCGTGTGCGCCCATCGCCTCGTGCGCGACCACGACGAAGTAGCTCGAAAGAATCAGTACGAACGTGTTGATGCCGCCGGCCGCGACACGGATGTGGGTCACATCGGGATCGGTCGGCCAGCCTTTCGACCCCATCCTCAGCACGATGTAGGTGCCGATAAACGCCGTGAAAAACATGATCTCGGTGCCGAGGAACAGCCACATGCACAACTTGGAGTTGGGAATCGCCAACCCCATTTTGATGGGCGGAACCGCGTGACCCTGCGAAGGTGAGTGCGACATTGTTTTTGAAATCTGAAATCTGAAATTTGAAATCTGAGAGTTGGACGGCCGACGATCTTCAGCTCAGCAATCTCCAATGATCCCAGGTCAGCGCCAGCAACAGTGCCGGCAGATACACCAATGAAAACCACAACAACTGACGAGCGGTGGTCACCGACTCGGCCAGTAGAAAGCGGACAGAAAACGCGACGTAGCCGAAGCCGAGTACGACCGCGATCAAAGCAAACACATCCCCTCCGAGCGCCGCGTCTTTGAGCAATAAACTGACTGGAATCAACGCCAAGGCATAGCCGACACACAGCCAACCGGTGATTCGCGGAGCCGGCCGTGTCTGCGGCAGCATCCGCAACCCCGCCGCCGCGTATTGCTCGCGATACAGCCAAGCGATCGCCATGAAGTGCGGGAACTGCCAGATAAACAACGTCGCGAAGAGCGCGAACGCACCGGCATCCAACTCGCCCCCGGCTGCCACCCAACCGAGCACCGGCGGCATCGCGCCAGGGATCGCTCCGATCGCAGTGCAAAACGAAGTGCGACGCTTCAGCGGTGTGTAGACCGCAACGTACAACAGTAACGTCGCCGAAGCCAACACAGCCGTCAATCCATTCACGAAGAAGATCAATTCGATCGCGCCGACCAGCCACAGTCCAAGCCCAAACACCAAGACTTCATGCGGCGACATTCGGCCGCTCGGCAGCGGACGATTCGCCGTGCGAGCCATCAACCGATCCGAGTCTCGTTCCAACCACTGATTGAGCGCGCTGCAACTGGCTGCGATCAAGCCGATCCCCAGCAGCGAATGTCCCAACGTGATTGCCGACCATTCGCCGGTTGTCGCTAGCAGAAAGCCCAGAGCGACCGTCACCAAGCCCATCACCGCGATACGCGGTTTGGTCAGCGCGAGGTAATCGCGCCAACGCGGGATGACATGCGTCCGCGCCGACAGCGTCACACTGAGTTCCATCGTACCTTGTGGGTCGAGGAGGACGCTCATCGCACGCCTCCCGCCAAGGTGGCCGAGCCAACCGGCAGCGAATCGGCACGTTGGAAACGTGCTCCACCGAGCCAATTCAGACGCAACACTCGAACCGCCAACTGCACCGACATCATCAGGACGAACATCGCCGCCACCGCGTGAGCCGTCCGAAACAGAATTTGTTCCGGAGCTTGCTGCACCGCCACATAACCAGTCGGCGGAAATCCAAACCGAGTCACCCACGCACCGCCTCCCAATGCCATTTGTACGAGCAAGACAATGAGCAACCCGATCGCCACCGAACGCAGCCACGCTTGCCCGGATCGGCAACTTGCCGCGATGGTCGCTGCGGTCAATACCGTCGCCAGAATCGCGCCGGCCAAATGTTCGTGGAGCGCGAGGCCGAGATGGCGGACCAAACCGCCAAGCAACGACTGGCTGAAAATGGCCAACGGAGTCGCGATCGCGAGGAATTTCAGGCTGCTAGAAACTTTGTTCATCGGATCCGAGACATGTCCGCCACTGGTCCAATTCGATCCAGTTGCGAGAGCGAACAACGTGATCGTCGCGAAGATCAACGAGGCGAACAATCCGTGAACCAGCGCGGCGACGCGTGCGTCCGCGATGACTCGGAAACCACCTAACAGTCCTTGCAAGATCACTGCGATCAGAATGCCAATCGCCAAGGAACGTACCCACCCGCGTGATTCACGACGCAGTGTCAAAGCCACCAGGCCAATCGAGAACATGCCGATCAGGCTGCCCGCCAAGCGATGTCCGTGCTCGACGAACTTCTCGCGGTTCGCATGGAAGTCCTGCAGCCATGGGTACAGAAACATGTTCTGTCCGTCGGAGGTCGGCCAGTCCAGGAACGCCATCCCCGCATCGAGCGTCGTCACGAGCGCTCCCATTCCAATCGGCAACAACGCGATCGCCGCCGTGAGAACGGCGTAACGCGAAAGCCAGCGATCTGAGGATGCGGTCGTCATGGAGGGCTGATGGTCAAACTAAGAATGCCCGTGCGCGGGATCTTCAGGGGGGTTCTTCGGGGGTCGAGTGGGGTCCGTCTGCATCCAAAAATCTTGATCGGCACGGTTGGGATTCGAGTACTCATACGGGCCGCGGAAGCAGACGGGAGGGACGTCGAAGTTGCCGTGACCCGGCGGAGACGGAGCGGCCCATTCCAGACCGTTCGCGTTCCAAGGATTCCGTCCCGTCTTTTCGCCCCTGAAGATGCTGATCAGAAAATTGCCCAACAACAAGAACTGAGCAAAGCCCATGATCATGGCCGAGATGGTGATGAACTGATTCAGCGGCAGCAGGTGCTCGAGATACGGGTGGACGTAGGGGTCCGCGTACCGGCGAGGGAATCCGGCGATGCCCAACATGTGCATCGGGAAGAAGGCTCCATTGAAACCGATGTAGGTCAGCAGGAAGTGCCACTTGCCGACGGTCTCGTTCATCTTCCGACCGAACATCTTCGGGAACCAAAACTGAATCGCCCCGAAGACACCAAACATCGTCGTACCGAACACGACGTAATGGAAATGGGCCACGATGATGTACGTGTCGTGGATGTAGATGTCGACCGGCACGGCGGCCATGAAGATGCCGCTCAAGCCACCGACGATGAACATCGACACGAACCCCACGCAGTGCAGCGTCACCGTGTTGAACTGCAAACGGCCACCCCAAATCGTGCCGATCCAGTTAAAGACTTTCACTGCGGATGGCAGAGCGATCATGACCGTCGAGACCATGAAGGTCATGCCCAGCGCCGGATTCATGCCGCTGGTAAACATGTGGTGGCCCCAGACGATGAAGCCCAGCCCGGCAATCGCGGACATCGAATACACCATCGGCTTGTAGCCGAAGATCGGCTTGCGACACATGCAAGCCAGCATGTCCGAGGTCATTCCCATCGCCGGCAACAGCATGATGTAAACCGCCGGGTGCGAGTAAAACCAAAACAGATGCTGCCACAGCAGCGGCTGTCCGCCACCGACAGTCGGGTCGGTGTTGTTGACGACCAAGCCAGCCGGGATGAAGAAGACCGTGTGAATGCCTTCGAGCCAACCGCCGAAAGCCAACCGATCGAAGAGCTGCATGAACCCCGCCGCCGTGAGTACTGGCAGAGCGAACGCTTGCAGGATCGCGGTGATGAGCATGGCCCAAATCGTGAGCGGCATCCGAAACAACGTCATGCCCGGAGCACGCATGTTGATGATCGTGGTCATGTAGTTGACCGATCCCATCATGGACGACACGCCCACGAAGGTGACTCCCATCAGCCACATGGTCTGAGCCGATCCAGAGCCTGGCGCGGCGGCTCGGAGATCCGCCAGCACTGCGTAGGAGGTCCATCCTGAAGCGGCTCCTCCGAAATAGAAGCTCATGCCGAAGCAGAAAATCGCCGGGATCATGAACCAGTAGCTCAGCATGTTGAGCACCGGAAAGGCCATGTCGTCGGCCCCAATCATCAGCGGGATCAGGAAGTTTCCGAACGCACCCGCCAGCACCGGGATGATGACCAGGAAGATCATCACGGTGGCGTGCATCGTGAAGAGCATCGTGTAGAACTCAGGCGAGATTTGGCCTCCCGCGTTGGCGAAGAGCGGCCCGAAGATTGGCATCGAGGTCCACGGAAACGCCAATTGCCAGCGGACTCCCAAGGCCAACGCGCCGCCGAGCATCAGCATCAGCAGCGTCGTGAACAGAAACTGCTTGCCGATCATCTTGTGATCGGTCGAGAAGACATACTTCTGGATGAACGACTGCTCGTGATGCCCGTGGGCACCCTGAGCGTGTTCGTCTGCGTGCCCATGTTCCTGGGCGACTCCCGCGGCACTCATGTTATTCGTCCTTCTTCGCGACGGCGCTGGGGGTCGCGTGGCCGTCGTAGTTCTGGTCGGCTTGCAGCTTCTTCAGATAGGCCTCGAACTCGACTTCGCGTTCGGCGGTCAGTTGTGCTCGCATCTTGTAATGTCCCCAGCCGCACAGCTCGGCGCAGGTCAGTTCAAAGATCCCCTGCTTCTCGGCCTTGAACCAGATCGGAATGATTTGGCCTGGAATGGCGTCTTGTTTGACTCGCAGGTGCGGCAGGAAGAACGAGTGTTGCACGTCTTCGCTGCGAAGCTGAATCATCACCGCACGATTGATCGGCGCATGCAGATCGTTGACATCGTACAAGTCATCGGGCTGCGGCTTGAGTTGTAGCTTCTTGCCGGGAGCCGGGTATCGAATCCGCCACTCAAACTGCCGAGCGGTCACTTCCGCGATCGGAGCGTCGCGGGCTTCTTTCGGAAAGTACGCTTGCACGCGGAACAATGCCCAGACGTCCATTTGATACAGAGCGAGGAACAATAAAATCACGGAAGGCACAACCGACCAAATCACTTCCAGGCTATGACTGCCGTGACTGAACCAGGCTCGCTCGTCTTTGCTGTGCGACGCACGCCACAGGACATAACCCATCGCGATTTGCGTCCCAATGAATACCGCCGTAACGATGTAGAGAATCAAATAAAACAAGTTGTCGATCCGCTGTCCCAGTTCGGTGACGGATGGGCCAGGAAACCACCAACCGAGCGATGGGACCAACGACGAGATCAACGAGTAGATGATCGCCACGATCGGCCAGAAGACAAAGAACGCACACCAAAACTTACGCACGGTAAAACCCCCGCGTTGAAAAACTAAATTCTCTCCACCGGGCTTGCCCGGTTTAGCGACCTTTGCGCTACTCAATAGATCGTGGATCGCTAGTCGTGCAAAAACCGTTGAACCACCGGGACAAGCCCGGTGATGGAAAATTACTCTGGAGGTCTAATTCGCATTCCCATGTTCGCTCGGCTGCCCCGCCACGCTGTGAGCCTTCGCCGCCTTGGGAGACGCCGACTCAAACGGAACCGACAGCACATAGTTCACCAAGTCCCAGATTTCCTCCGGCTTAACGGTCGCGGCCACTGGCGGCATTGGAGTCCCCTTGATCCCTTGCGAGATGCGGCGATAGATGTCGATTGGCCGGCGTCCGCCGCGATAAATGCCGCGCGTCAAATCTCGCGGCTTGATCGGCTGATCCCAAGCATCATGTAATCCACGCTTCTCATAGAACCCACCTGCGGCATCATTCTTTTGAAAATCTTCTGTCTGAAAACCATTGCCGCGACCCGTCGGACCATGACAGTTAATGCACTTGCCACCGTCCGTTTTCACGAACAGCGCCTTGCCACGCTCGCGAGATGCCGTCGTGTCCGGCACGCGCGGCACTGGTGGCATGATGACCGTGTCCGCCGTCTCCGCCCCTTCCCAAGCCGAGACCATATCGCCAGTCACGGTCTCGATAAACGCCGCCAAACCTTCCGTCGGGTTCGCCACGTATTCCTCAAGCTGCTTGGCGATTTGATTTTCGA
The DNA here is from genome assembly GCA_945861865.1 of Candidatus Kuenenia stuttgartensis. Taxonomy (GTDB): domain Bacteria; phylum Planctomycetota; class Planctomycetia; order Planctomycetales; family Planctomycetaceae; genus SXKJ01. The sequence continues at coordinate 69,806 of CAMAWN010000001.1, forward strand.
TTTCGCTGGTACTTGCCTTGGATTCCTTCGCTTCCTTTCGGGCACGATCGGCGGCGTAGTCGTTCTTCAAATCCTTGAGTAACTGCACTTCCAGTTCGCCGCGCATCGCCAACCAACGGATGTATTCGACGATCACCGCCAACTCATTGTCCTTGAGCATCGGCACGAATGACGGCATGTACGTTCCCGGAATGCCGTGCGAGATGATTCGTTTCAAGTCGTCGCGTGAGGCCTTCGTGTCTTTGTTGGTCGAAGTAAACTTGAAGATGCCCAGCCGATAATCGCGTGGCCGCGGGTTGAGATATTTCGCGGTTGTCCCATCGCCGTCACCGTTGATGCCGTGGCAGTGCTGACAATGCCGAGCGTACAGCTTGCGACCATGCCGCAGGTTCTGTCCGGCGACGACGAATTGGTCTCCCTCGGCCGGCGCAGTCTTGAGTGGAAGCAGTGTTTCAAAAGACTTCTCGCTGGGGTCGTAGCTGGCCAACAAGAACGATTCGCCTTGGTTGGCTCCGGACGTGAACAGTAAGCCGGCGCGACTGAGTTCCGGAGAATTCAAGCCTTCGAGATCGCTGGTCTCCGCATTGAAATCGACAATCACGGACCGGCCATCGACGGACTTCACTTTGCCTTCGGCCTTGCCGTAATTCACCGGCAACTTCAGCCACGCCACGCTGTCCAACGGCGTGCCAAAGTGCTTTTCCAATTCCTTTTCCACAACCGCTTGCGCCTTGCGGTGAACCGGCTTCGCGAGGACGGCATTCTGAGCGAACCGCATCTTCGATGCGTCTTCAGCACATCCGGCCACGGCACCAGCCAGCACCACGACCAATAATTGCCACACTCTCACGCTCACGAAACGATCCTCCAGTAGCCGAAGTCGCCAGACTTTCGGGACACCCGCACTCTGGCGAGTGCGTCTACAAATCACAGTCCAAACTTCTTCGCGTCCGTCTTGATCTCGACGGCTGAGTTGTCACCACTCTTGATGACGACGTTGTATTTCGATTCCAACAGTCCCGGCTTCCCACCATCTCCCCGCTCGTGCCAGACCTTGAACTGATATTTTCCCGCCGGCAGACCTTCAATCTTGAAGTTCCCGTCCGCGTCCGACACGGCCGCGAACGGATGATCCAAGACCAAGTGATACGCGCTCATCCAAGCGTGCAAGTCACATTTGACGGAGAACGGCTCGCGTTCCGGCCGTTTGTAAACCAGCTTGATGCCCGTTCGATCGTTGGGCGAGATGGCGTTATTCACGTTGCCATTGCGATTGCCAACACAGCGAGTGTTGTGCAGCACGCCGTCATCGTTCATCAGCCGGACAGTCTGTCCGACTTGGCAGAACAGCGCGTGCGTCGTGAAGCGGCAATTCTTCTGATCGAATTGGATGTCATGGGCGGGCGGCGCAGCTTTGAAACCAGCCGGAGCCTTGTCGAGAAACACGAACACATTCGCCACACCCTTACTTTCACTGACGACCAAGTCCTCCTTGGGGATGTCGCCGTCTTTCGAGCAGACACTGGGGTCTTTGTCGGCGGCCCCCATTTTGTAGATCACTCCCGGAGCGGGGCGCGACCCGTCAAAAACGACTCGACCGATCAGCGCTCCAACGCCGCCGGCACCGGGCGCGGCCGCACCATCCGCCGCCGCTGGCTTGTCGCCATCAACTTTCGCAAGCTCGGCCGACTTCACGCGCACCGATGGTTCTGCGTGAGCACCCGTATCGAGCTTGCCGCAACCGGAAGCAAGCGACAGCAATCCAGCACACGCCGCCATCATCCAACCGAATTTCAAGTCAGCCGTTTTCATCAGTTGCCGCCTTCCTTCGCGTCACCTTTGGCCGGAACCGCATCGGCGGGGGTGGGAGCTGCCGCGAGCGGCAGCTTGCCTTCTTTTTCCAGCAGTCGCACATAGTTCATCAGCGCGTCGCGCACCCCTACCACTTGGTCGAGCGGATCGGTGTCCATCAGCGGCGGGAATTGCTTTTGATCTTTACGGAACACCGGCGGCATCGACGTGTACGGCGTGATCCACACCGGCTTGTGGAGCCACAGCATCAACCAATCCGACCGTAATCGGTCAGCGACATACTCCAGGTTCGGCCCGCGAATATCTTTTGGGTTGGAGCTTTTTTTGTATTCGTGACCGGCGACCGAGTGGCACTTGATGCAAATCGGCTCGTTGAGCACTCGCCATGATTCCGCCAAATAGTCCCTCTCCTTCGCGCGATCTGGATGATTTGTTCGAAACTCGGCGTTCGCTTTCGACAGGTACGTCGCGGTTCGTTCCTCTACGTCCTGGTACGGAAATGAGGCACGGTCATACGCCGCAAAGTAGTTCGCCAGAGCTTGCGCTTCCGCGTCGGTCATGTTGAACTTTGGCATTCGCAAGACCGTCACATGCCGTAGTTGTTTGGGGTTCTTCAAGAACGAATACAACCACGGCGTCTGGACCTTGATCCCTTCCTGATACAACGGCGGCGGCGACATTTGCCAGGCATTGGCCTCACCATCGACCCGCTTGATATCCCCCACCAACCATTCCGCGAATGATCCGCCACGCGCCGGCTTCTCTGAAACCAGTTGCGATTCCGGAACGATAATGCGTTGTGGTGCCCACTGCAGCTTGCCACCGACGTCGATCGTCTCCCACAAGTCGTAGCCGTATTCGCGCTCATCGGGATCGTCGTCCGGCTTCGGTCGAGACGAGGACAGCCCCTTGAACATCACGACCGGCAACGTCTCGGTGCTGTCCGCCTTTTTGACGACGTGCGTCTTCCCGGTCAGTGCCTTGCGCGGCGGCTTGAGCTTCATCAGCAGTTCGAAGCCTTCGGGATGATCCTCGACTCCCATTTCGGAAGCGAGAAGTTCGTCCGGTTTGGTCGCATACGAGATCTCCGGCAGGTCAATGACGTGGCATCCGGTGCAATTGAATTTTTGCAGCAGTCGCTCCCCTTCGACTTTCGCCAGTTCGGCCCCCTTCGGCCGGTACTGATACTTCTCGGCCGGCGGTCTCGCGACGAGGCCCAGCACGAATGTCGAGATGGCTTCAATCTCTTGCTCGTTGAGCGGGAACTTCGGCATCCGCAATCGTTCGTCGTAGAACTTGGTCTCGGTTTTCTCGTAGTCGTAGCTACGCGGGTCGCGGAGCTTTTGCCAGATGAAACCGGGGCGTCCGTGATGCAACAAGCTCTCGTAGAAGAATGCCGCGCCGAGCTCATTGGATTCTTGTTCGTGGTTATCAAAGTCGCCGGCTGCGGCGTTTCTGATCGCATTTTCGACGCGAGTCTTGGTCGAACTGCCGTCCGGTTCGCCGTGATGATGCAGGTATTCTTCGATGTGCTCCGGCGCGAGCCGCGACGGGTCTTTCAAGCCCCAATCTTGCAACGCGGTGCCGATCGGTCGAGCGGTGTCGAATCCAGGGATATCGTGGCATCCGTAGCAACCGTAGCGTGAAATTGTCACTCGGCCGAGGTAGTTCATCTTCCGATTTCGCCACTCCTCGTCGGAGAACGCCGCGCCTTCGGTTTTGGCCAGGAGTTCAATCTCGTCACCCTTCACCGTCTCGCGAGCATACGGGTACTTGCGATCTTTCATCACATTTGCGGCTTGCTCCGGAGTGACGGTCTTGCGTCGCCACAGCAGCATCTCGACGAGCTTGTCCAGTTCGGCGTCGGTGATTTCGATGGCATCGTATTTCCCTTTTTCGCCGATCAGCAAATACGCCGCGATGTCGGCGGCCGGATCGATGGTCGTACCGTCTGGCTGCGTGAACGGGTCGAGGAACAAGTCCGGCATCTTCGTGCGCGGATGATGCCGCTCCGGATCGCGAATCCAGGTGTAGAGCCAGTTGAAACCATCCTCACCCGGTTGCAGCTTGGCTTTAATCTTCGACAGATTGGGGCCGAACTCCGCTTTCGTGCCTTTGAACCGTTCGGCGTCGTGGCTGTGACAGGCGAGGCAACCCTTCTGGGCAAAAGCTGTTTCGCCACGCTTGATTCGAGCAGCGTGATTCTCATCGGATTCATCAATCTTGCCCGACTCGTCGAACTTCAATCCCGGCAAGTCCAGTTTCAATTTCTGTTTTTCGTCTTGCTCAATCTCCCCCGACTTGTCGAACAAGTATTGCGCGATGGCGGCAAGTTCGGCTTTCGAGAACTGCTTGCCGTGGTCATCGCTGTTGTTCGTCAAGTTAAAAAACTGTGGCATGGTCGTCTTGGGCCGGAAGCGTTTGGGCTCCTCGGTCCAGTGTGTCAACCACTCGCGAGTCGTCTTTTTGGCGATGTGCCGCAAGCTTGGTCCCACTTTGCGTTCGACGCCCGCGACCGCTTTCGGATCGTTGGCGATCTTCTCAGCTTCGGTGAGCGTTTGTGGTTCGAGTCGCAGATCGGGGCCGACCGGTTTGCCGGCATCGAAGCCGTTGATCTCGTGGCAGCCGAAGCAGCCGTACTTCTTGATGAGCTGCCAGCCTTCGTATGCCTTCGGTGCGGTTGCTCCGAACTTCGTGTTCTGGCCGAGCTCCACGACCGAGTGGTGACACTTCAAGCAGGCCGCCTCGCGCAGCCGAGCCGGCTGCATCGGGTATTCCCAAAAGTGATTGTTGAACCACTTGAAGTCGTGCTCCCATTCATGGGCCTGGTGCGGATCATTGGGCGTGTGCGATGCGTTCTGAAAACTGGTTCCGGAACCTTGCCCGTCATGGCACGAGGTACAACCGAAGTCGTTGAGCGGATGCGGGCTGGCCGCCGTCAAATACACGTCCGGCCGAGGATGCGTCGAAAACGGATGCTCGTAGGTTCCATTCTTGCCGTCGCCATGCGGGAAGTCGGGCACGTCACCCTCGCCGACTCGGTCAATCGCCAAGTGGCAGGTGCGGCAGCGGTCGAACCGCGCCGTCTTGGCCATGCCCAGCGTGATCTTCATATCCGGCAGCCAATCCTGCTGGATTTTGATGTGCGAGTTGAAGCCATCGGCAATCGGCTGCTCCATGAGCCAGCGTTTGAAGGATTTTCCGAAACCCTCCGGTTCGATGCGATCCTTGGCCTTCTCTAACCGCAGGATGTCCGATTCAAACGTTTTGACAGCAGCGACTGCGGCGTCACGGTCTTTCGTTTTTTCCTTCAATGCGGCAATGGCCGTGCTGCGGTCGGCGTCACGACGATCGAGTCCCGCTTCCAAGTCCGCCACGACTTTTTGCTGGTCATTGAAGCTCTTCAGCAAGGCGGCCGACTTTTCTCGAGAGGCTGGAGTGACCTGACCATCCCGAGAAACTTGATCGCGAATTCCGAGATCAAAGTCCGCACGAGCGACGTCACGAAAGGCTCGGTTCTCACGCACCTTCCGCATCTGCATCAAAGACTCGTTGTCGAGCTTTTTGATCGTCGCTTCCCGCTCGGCCAGGTCATGCACCGCCTGTTTCACCTGTTCCGTTTGAGCCTGCTTCGCGGCCTGTAACTCGCTGAGCTTCGTTTCGTAGGATTTCTCTAACTTCGCGGCCGACTTCGCTCCGGTGCCGATGGTCACGCCGGTGAGTTTCGCCTTCTCGGCATTTTCTTCGGCGACAATTTTGTCGGCTTCCAGTTGGAAGAACTGATGCTGATACGCTCGCCACTCATCGTGGTGGTCGAAGTACATCATCATCAGCGTCGCCACGAACAGCACGATCATGCTGACGGCGAACCACCGGTGCATCTTGGGAAGCGGACGTAAATAATCTTCGGTCGCTGGCATGTTTGTGGCGCACGCGGTTCGCGTGCGTTTCATCCTCAAAAATCGGCACACGCGAACCGCGCGTGCCACGGATCAGACGTTAAAGAACCACTCCGGTATCGCGATGAAATACTTCAGGTTGACAGCCCAGCGGAGCACCATCTTCAAGGGCAGGGCCGCCATCATCAGCACCAAGTTCGAGAACACCATGAACCGCAGGAAACCCATGCGGAGGAAAAACTTCTTGAAGACCGTCATGGCCATCACCATCGGCAGCACGCCCAGATAAACGCCGATGGCAACAAACCCGACGAACTCACGCAACAGGATGTACGGAGCCTGCGTCCAAAAATCTGCCCCTGCGGGGGCCATCGGCAACGGCCGACCGATGCCGTACCAGAAGTACTCAGACAAGTTGACGTTGTTCAGGGCCTCCAGCTTGTGGACGTCCCAGAATTCGTAGATGCCGAAGACATTCCAATTCGGACCTCGCAAGAACGTCCCCAAAATGATCATCCCGACCCACAGTGGCAGAAAGCCAAACATGAAGGTGGTGATCGCGAACTTCCGCTCATTGAACGTGTAGTAGCCGTTGCCGAGCTTATTGAAGTCGATGTACGGGATAGCCATCATCCCGCCGAGAATGACGCTGGGGAACACAACGCCCGCCAGCCACGGATCGTAGTAGACCAGCATTTCCTGCAAGCCCAGGAAGTACCACGGAGCCTTCGACGGGTTCGGCGTCTTCACGGCCGATGCCGGTTCTTCCAACGGAGCCTGCAACGCAATACCCCACAGGATGAGCAGGGCCGTCACCGCAATCATGCAGATCATCTCGGTGTAAACGAGGTCTGGCCACGTCAACACTTTCTCGTTGTTCTCGGCTTCGATCGGCCCCTTGCCCAATGCAGACCGGCGGTCGTTCTCATTGGCTCGATAGAAGAACAGCCAAGTGAAGAAGCCGACGATAAACAACATGGCCACGATCGGCACGTTGTCCGGCTTGCCGACGATTTGACGAAAGTCCCAGTCCGTCAGACTGACGCACAGAAACAACAGAGACAGATTAAGCAACACCCAGCCGACGTTCGGCTTCGCCAGCCAATTCCGCAGCAGCAGCATTCCGATGAAGCCGAAGGTTGTCACCGCAAAATATCGACGGGCATCCGCCACGACAAAGTCGATCGCCGACTTGGCAAAGTCGGGCATCACGAACCACCGCAATGCCTCAGGGACGCTCGCGCAGGTCAAGTGAGTAACCGAGACTAGCAACAACGCGATCGAATACATCGCCCAAACGGCAGCATTCGGCATGTCCATCCCGCCCAGGAATTCGGGCAGTCGGAAATGGCGACCTCTGTGATACGACTTCCACGTCCACACCGCGTTCATGGCAAACAGAATCAGATACAGCCACCCCAAGCCATATAGGACGCTCGGCGTGACATTGGGATGCGGGTCCGTCGATCCCAGAGTCAAGCAGGAAGTGATCAGCGACAAAGAGTTCATCGAGATTTCCGTGTTCCGAATTCCTACAACGGCTGACTAATCCCGCCGTCTTTGCGGACTCGCCAGAAGTGAATGGCGATCAAGCCAGCCGCCGCCAACGGGATCGCCACACAGTGCAGGATATAAAATCGATTCAGAGTCTCTTCACCGACAAAGCGGCTGCCCAATAATAAGAAGCGAGCATCACTGGCATTAGTAATGAGGTCGTAACCACCGAGATTCAGAAACTGAAAACCGGGGCCTTCATGCCCCAGCACCGGTGTCGCGCGAGCCATGTTCGAGCCGACGGTGATGGCCCAAATCGCGAGCTGATCCCACGGCAGCAAGTAGCCAGTGAACGACAACAACAGCGTCAGCTTCAGCAAGATCACACCGACGACCCAATTGAATTCTCGCGGCGGCTTGTAACTGCCAGTCAGAAAGACGCGGTACATGTGCAGCCAAACCGTGATAACCATCGCGTGAGCGCCCCAGCGATGAATCTCACGCATGATCCCCAACGTCGTTACGTCGCGCAGAGCCATGATGTCGTTGAAGGCCCACTCCAGCGTCGGCCGGTAATAGAACATCAGCAGCACGCCGGTGATCGTCTCAACCAGAAACAGGAAGAACGTGATTCCGCCCATGCACCAGGTGTAAGACAGCGCGATGCCCTGCTGCTTGATCGACACCGGATGCAGGTGCAGAAAGAAGTTGGTCAGCATCACGACCACGCGGTTGCGGCGGTCGTACGGAGCCGGATGCCGGAAGACACTCTTCCAGATTTGCGAATCGCGAATGTAATCACCGACCGACATGGATGCTGACCTTCTCACGTGGGGCAGGTTTTCAACCTGCCGTGCCTGCAACATTCCAACAAATCAAGCCATCCGAGCAGATTGAAAATCCGCCCCACGAACTACGCTAGCGCCCCATCGACGAATGAGTTCACGTCTTCCCACTGCCCCATCTCTTCCTGGAACTTGACGCTTTTGTCGACTTCCAATTGACCATCGGACGCCAGCTTGATGCCCACTCGTTCCAGTGGTCGAGGTGCCGGGCCTTCAAAGTTGATCCCGTTGATGTAGAAGCCCGAACCGTGGCACGGGCATTTGTATTTCTGCTCCCCTTCGAGCCAGTTGGGCGTACAACCGAGGTGCGTACAGACGGAAGCCAAGGCGTAAATCAAGTTCTGGCCCTTGTACTGATCGGTATGCACAATCCAGACACCACGAGCCGCCAGCCACTTCGTGCTGACTCCACCTAACGGATAGTCGCTCGCTGGTCCGATCTTGAATTTCGTTGGCGGCTCCACCAGCACATTCGGGAACATGAACCGCGCGAGATTCAACAACCACAACAACGCCGCCCCCGCCATGGAGGCGAACGCGAGCACCAATGGCGAGAGACAGATCACAAGCAGACTGCGGCGCCCAAGTTCGACCGTAATCTTTTTCTCTTTTGCCGACGGAGGCTTCACTGGCATCGGCGGAAGAGCAGGCTTCACGGGAACCGCCAGAGCAGGGACCGCAGCCGCAGTGCCCGCAGTTTCTCCGCGCACCGCTTTGAGCATTTCTTCCACGGAAAGTTTTGCGCCACCGCTTGTCGCGGCGGCGACTGGCTTCACCGCAGCTTTCGCGGCCGGAGCCTCAGCAGCTACCGTCGGAGCAGCAGCGCTCCCTTTGCCAGCGCGGATCGCCGCCAGAATATCCGAGGTCGAGCCGGATTTGGCAGCGGGAGCCGCCATCGACGCGACAACCGCTTTCGGAGCCGTAGATTCGACGGGCGCACCAGCCGCTCCACCCTTCGCGCCTTGAGCACGAATCGCGGCGAGAATATCGCCGGTTGATCCGGGCTTCGCTGCCGGAGCCGCTTTCGGCTTCGGAGGCACTGGTGCCGCCTCAACCGCCGCAGGTTCGGTCGCGGACCCTACAACGGGAGCCGGAGGCGCAGGTACGGCTGGAGCATCGCTGCTCGCGCTGGGTTTCGCCGCTCGAATCTTGGCCAGAATATCGGCCGTCGAAAGTTTTGGTTCAGACATGTCTCTTCGCACGCTCAAAACGAACCGCACACGCTGTGCGCAGTCACAGGGGGCGAGATTAAGAGGGACGGATTCTTGCAATCGCGCCGCGAGCCAGCAACCTTTCGGAATCACAGTCACACGAAATTTCCCAAACTCAGGACGAGCTTCAAAATGACGTTCTCAGGGCTGAGAAGATCAACGATGGCGAGCGACCCGTGATGAACAATGAGTGGAAACCAGCGGCTTCGATCTCGGCCGAGCACGCGGTGCTGCTCGATGAATTCGAGCGATTCATCCACCGCGACCCCGCGCGGCGTGGTCTGTGCGCCAGCGAACTTGACGCCGACAGTCGAGCCTCGACATCGCGACTCGGAGCCGGCCAGCTTGCCGCCGCCGCGACCGACTTGGCACAAAATGCTCGCCGAGTCGCCATTGTCACCGGCTTTTTCATCCCGCACGCTCAGCCGCCGTGCGCCGAGACCGACGGCCCGCCGGGAAGTTTGTTTCTCGCTCACTGCCTGCAAGCCCTCGGCATCGACGCGGCCGTCCTCACCGACGGTCCGTGTGCCGCCGCTGTCCGAGAGTCCGCCAACGGCATCGGTTTTCCGCTGGATCACGTTTTCATCGCGCCGCTCAAAGCCGAAAGTTGGTGCGATGAGTTCTTGCAATCGGAATTCGCTCGTGGCCTGACACACTTGATCGCCGTCGAACGCGTCGGGCCAAGCCACACGGCGGAATCGATTTTGAGGAGGGGCGAGGGGCGAACGGCGAGCGGCGGACATGACGAAGCTGATGGCAACTCGTCACTCTCCGCTTTCATTGCCGACGTCTCCCCCGAACATCACAACCACTGTCACAACATGCGCGGCGTCTGTATCGACGCTCACACGGCTCCGCTGCACTTGCTATTTGAGCGGTTGCCACAGTTCCATCCGACGGCTCGGACGATCGGCGTCGGCGACGGCGGGAATGAAATCGGCATGGGGTCGATTTCGTGGGCCGAGTTGCGTCGCCGTCTGCCGGGCGAGCACGCAGGGCGTGTGCCGTGTCGCATCGCTTGTGACTTCAACATCGTCGCCGGGACCAGCAACTGGGGAGCGATGGCACTCGCTGCCGGAGTCTGTCTGTTGCGAGACCGGCTCGATGTTTTGCAACCGTGGACTCGTGAGAGACTGCGCACGTGGTTGGAACATCTCGTGGAAAACGGCCCGGCGGTGGATGGTGTCACTAGCCGCCGCGAAGCGACCGTGGATGGCTTGCCGTTTTTGACCTACATCCAACCGTGGGAGGGCATCTTGCGATGCCTCGGCTAACCACACGCGAGCCACGTGTGGCTACAGGATTTCCAGCGACGGCATTGGCGCATCGACAATCACGCGCTTCGCAATTTGCATTGCGATGTTCTCGGTCATGCGGAGCAGGTTCGGTTTCACGGGATTGTCGTCCTCGAACAGCGAGGCAATTTGACCGTCGTCGCCGCGCACTCGAATCGTCGCATCGATGGGGATTTCGCCGAGGAATGGCAGTCCGAGTTCTACGGCTTTGGCTTTCGCGCCACCCCGTCCGAAGATTTCGCCCGACATGTTTTCGACGATGCCGAGCACTGGGATTTTGACCTGATCGAACATGCTGATCGCTTTGACGGCATCCAGCAGCGCGACCTTCTGTGGTGTGCAGACCACAACCGCTCCGGCCAAGCCGAGCAGTTGCGACAGCGTCAACGACACGTCTCCGGTTCCCGGCGGCAGGTCGATGATGAGGTAGTCGAGTTCGCCCCAATCGGTCTCTTGCAGGAACTGCGTCAGCAGCTTGTGCAGCATCGGACCGCGCCAGATGACCGCTTGGTTCTCGCGGATCAAGAAGCCGATCGAGAGGACTTTCATGCCGTCCGCGTCGATCGGTTCCAGCCGCTGAATCTTCTGCCCGTTGGGAAGTTCGGCCTCGCGAACGATTGGCGTCCCCTTCGCGCCGGTGATCAGCGGAATGCTCGGCCCGTAAACGTCGGCGTCGAGCAGTCCGACTTTCGCTCCGAAATGTTTCAGGCCATAGGCCAGAGATGCCGCAGTTGTGCTCTTGCCGACACCACCTTTGCCGCTTCCGACCGCGACGACGTTCTTGATGCGCAGCCCGATCTTCCCACCGGTTTCGCGACCGAGCACCTGCCACGAGTACATGACGTCGATCTTGCGACTGCCTGCAGAACTGCCCAGTGCGCTGGCGATCAAGTCACCAAGGCGCTCGCGCTTCGGATACGCCGGGGTTGGGAGTTGCATTTCAATCTTGATTGCATCGGACGTCGTCTGAACTGATCGGATCAGGCCCAGTCGATCAAAGGAGATTCCGAGTTCTGGGTCGGTTAATTGTCCAAGTTTCGTGCGAATTTCTGCGTCTGTCATGGTGTCTTTACTGGCAAGTTTCGAGGAATGATTCCGTGATTTTGTGTTGTAGCGGCCTCACCGACGACGAACAAACAACGAGAATCATTTTGTCATCGAGGTCCAATCACTCCCTTCTCCTTCCGGGAGAAGGTGGCCGAAGGCCGGATGAGGGACTCCACGACAATTGAACGTCACTGCGTCTCTCGGTTTCCTCACTCCGGCCCTCCCCAGAGGGCGAGTGAGAAAAAACGGAAACGTCCGCCATCATTCCGACTTCCGCGTCCCATTCTAAGGTGGCCGAAGGCCGGATGAGGGACTCCACGACAATTGAACGTCTCTGCGTCTCTCGGTTTCCTCACCCCGGCCCTCCCCAGAGGGCGAGTGAGAAAAAACGGAAACGTCCGCCATCATTCCGACTTCCGCGTCCCATTCTCCGGACTGGAGACCAGTCGTCGGCAAGTCCGTACGAGTTGCTCGCCGGACAATTCGCCGATCACAACTTCGCGAACTCCGACGTCGCGCAGCGTCCATTCCAGATCAGTCGTTTCCGAAGAACACAACACAATGACCGACGGAGCACTCGGTGACGCGATCAGCTTGCTCAGCCATTGCAGGCATTCCGTCATGTCTTCCGGCAGTTCGATAATCAGGACATCGGCGATCGGCGGAAATGCGAACGCCGAGAGTTCACTCCAAGTGCGGCAGCCACGCACTCGCACCGATTCATCTCGGAACTGGCGTTGCAACTCCGGCTCCCAATGCGGCCGAGACTCAAACACCACAATCGTCCGCACAGAGTTGGACACGGCAGGCTCGTTGGCGATGAAGCTCCGCTGCTACTTGTTGCCCTTGAATGCACCCTGCTTGCGGATCAATTCGAGTGGTGACAGTTTTTTCCCATCAGTCACCGTGGGTGCCGCTGGCTCCGGCACTTCGGCTGCCGGGGCAGGCTCAGCAGCCGCCGACGCTTGAGGTGCCTCTTCCGATTTTGCGGCTTGCTGCTGGCGAATCATCTCAATCGGCGACAATTTCTTGCCTTCGCCACTCGCCGTGGGAGTTGGTACGGCAGCCGGATCGCTCACCGCTCCGCTCGCTTTGGCCGCGCTCTGCTGACGAACCAAATCCAGTGGGCTGAGCTTCGCTCCACCAGTCGCTGGTGCGGCGGCTGGCTTCGCACCGGCCGCACCTTGCTTGCGGATCAAATCCAGCGGACTGGCCTTCTTTTCGGTTGCGGTCGCAGCGGGATTCGCAGCCGGAGCGGACTTTGCAACTGGCGATTCTTTCGCCGGCTTCTCTTCGGCCTTCTTTTTCGGAGCCGGAGCATCGACCACGGTCAAGTACGCCGGATCGATGTCGTACCAGGCGATGTCCGCCGGGCCGTCGAACAACACGAGTGCTCGGCAACTCATGTTGACCGTCTTCACGACGCCGGTCAGCCCGTCGAAACGGCGAAGCTCCGCCACTCCCGGTTTCACGACGACGTACTTGTCGGTGTACTGCTTCTTCAGCAACTCGGCTTGTTCAAATCGAGCAGACATGGCGTACTGCGGTCTCTTGAAGGCGATGAAAAATCGAAGGGCCGGATAATACTGAGCGACTTGGCGGATGAAAACCAATCGCCGTTTACGGCTTTTGCTTCTCGGCCAGCCGCTCGTAGTGCAGCCGGCCGACGTGCCACATGTAATTCGGCCCGTAGCTGGCAGAGCGGCCCCAGCGGTTGGCGGTCGCGGCTCGAAAGTGCGGCAGCGCCTCTTTCGGTCGCTTGAAGGCGTCGTGCCACAAGCCGAGATACAGCTCGATGTAAAACAATCGCTGCTCGCGGACGTTCTGGGGCAGCTTCGCATCGACGGACTTCAGCAGATCGTCCGGCGTGAGTTCTGCCTCGAACAGCCGATAAATCGTCGGCATCGGTTCGCGGTCGTCCTTTTTGTATTTGAGCAGTCCGGCTCGCGCCTTTTCGACACCCAGCGTCGGAGCTTGCGCGATGTACCTCCACAAGCCGGCTTCACGATCGACATCGTCGGTGACGAAAAACTTGTCGAACTGCGTGGCCGATTTCTGCGGCTGTTCGGCGTAGAAATACGCGATGCCGAGTCGCCAATGAGACGCATCGAGTGTCGGGTCCAGCTCGCTCATGCGTTCGTAGTCGCGAACCGACTTGGCGAACTCGCCACGAAAGAAGAGCACATCGCCGCGCTTGGAGAGCAACGACACGCGATCAGGCGTGGCATCGAGTTTCTTCGACACATCGGCCAGTTCGTCGTCCCACTGCTTTCGCAACTTGGCTCGGTCGTCAGCGGTGAGAGGGTGCTGGCGAGGATCGCCGCTGTCGACTTTCGGCTCATCCGCAGTCACCACCGGCGTGTTTGCGAACGGTCCAAAGGCAGCCCACAGAACGATCATGGTTCGCACCCAAAAACCGGTTCTGAGTGTGGTCATTCGTTTTTCTCCCTGAGAGGCAAAAAGTCAGATCGCGATCTGCTGCGCGGAAACTGGTTTGAGATCCCGCTGGAGTTCGTGAGGATGTTTCGGCTCAATGAACAGCAGCCCCCAAGCGATGAGCACTCCCGTCATCAGCATCAGCGACAATTGCAGTCGGTCATGATGATGAAATTGGATTTCTGGCAGCAAGTCGCTGAGCGAGATGCAGAGAAAAACCCCCGCCGAGATCGCCAGCGCGGCTCCGAGGAACGTGCCGTTCGCCGACAGCGCTTCTTCCACGGCGAAGAACAGGATCACTCCGATGGGGCACATCGCCGCGAAGGCCATGTTTGCCGCCATCCTGGATTTTCGCGACCAACCAGAGGAGGCCATCAGCGTCGTGATCGACATCGCATCCAGCGGCTTGTGCAGCAAGATGGCTAGGAAAATCGCGACTCCTACGAACCAAGTCGTCCCACCGAGCGACATTTCGCTTTGCACGCTCGCCGCCAACGCCATGCCGTCGATCAACGTGTGAACCGTCAGCCCGAAGCCAATCCCCACCCAACTCAGCTTATGTGCTGCGGGCGGTTCATGCCCGTGGCCAGCGTGGCTGTGCTGCGCATCGTGGTCATGGTCGTGACGCTGGCCATGATCGTGGACAAGACAACCAGAATGCTCACTCTCGGCATTGCTGCCGGGAGCCTGCGCGTCGTCCGGTTCGAGTGAAGCGTGTTGATGAAAGTGAAACGCTCGAATTAGAAAGAACATCCCCAGCAGTCCGACCATCAACCAGCCAGCCGCCGCGTGAATGGAGTGCAGTTTCTCGGTCGCGTGCGGCAGCAAGTGAAAGACACCGACCCCCAACATCAGCCCGGCTACGAGGCTCATCAGCAGATGCAACTGCCGGTGCGTGAACCGCATCATCGTCGGAGCCAACCCGCCCGCCATCGACGCGGTCATGATCAGCCCGGCATAAAACGTCAACTGAAATCCCAGAGCCATTGTCGCCTCGCACGTCCTGCAAAAGAGACGCATCTTCCGGGGCAACACGCTCGATTTCCAGCGACCTCACGAATTTACCGTAGGTCAGCCTTTCGAGACTGCCCGAAATGGAGTCGGCGTCTTTTGAAGCGTTCGAGTCCGGCTGGAAAGCCTGACCTACGAGGAGGACGCGCAACGATCACTGGCAGATCACTTCCTCGATGATGTCGTACGTGGTGACCGGAACTTGTTCGTAGACAGTGACGGCCCGTTCGCGGACTTGATCGCGGTACTCGATCAACTGCGTCTGCCGAGTCTCCAGGACGGTGGTCGGAACCATGATGGTTTTCGTCACAGTTTGATACGGTGTGCGCGGAACGGCGCGTCGCACGGTTTGCAGTCGAGGGACCGCGACAACCGGAACCTCGCACTGCACTTGAACCGGAACAGCTCGAGGACAGTTTTCGACGGGTACGGAATCCTGAACGAAGACGCTGCAGCGAATCAGGAGTGTCGGCTTTGCGAGATCGACGCAACCTTCGCAGTCTTCTTCTTTTCACGACAACAACAGAGTGACCAAGGCGATGGAAAAAGTTCAGTATTGTCCTGAAAAACTCACAACTCTCGTTCGCGAGCTTTTTCAGGCCGCAGGTGTCGGGGAGCCTGAAGCCAACGAAGTCGCGAAGAGTTTGGTCGAATCCAACCTTCGTGGCCACGAATCTCACGGTGTGCTCCGTGTGGACGATTACCTCGATGGTTTGCGAACCGGTGAGTTGTGCGGCGGGGTCGAGTGGCAGGTGCTGACCGAAACTCCGGCCGTCCTGGTGGCTGATGGTCGACGCGGTTTCGGACAGGTATTGGCTCGCAGATTGGTTATCGCCTTGGCGGAGAAGTGCCATCCGCTGGGCATCGCGTGTGGCACTTTGAAGAACTGCGGCCACGTCGGTCGGCTGGCGGAATGGGTGGAGCTGGCGGCTCGACTCGGCTTCGCGGCCATGATGACCGTGAATGACAACGGCGTGCTGAAGTGTGTCGCTCCGCCCGGAGGACTCGAAGCTCGGATCAGCACGAACCCACTTGGCCTCGCGGTACCGACGAGTGGCGAACCGTTGGTGCTCGACCTTTCGACGAGCGTCGTGGCGAATGGCAAAGTCAAAGCCAAGCTGCTGGCGGGTGAGCCGTGTCCTTCTGGCTGGCTGCAAGACGCGAAGGGAAATCCAACGACCGATCCGACTTCCCGGTTCAGTGAGAATCCAGGCACGCTGTTGCCGTTGGGCGGCGACGCTCACGGCTACAAAGGCTTCGGCTTGGGACTGCTGTTGGATGTGCTGGTGGGCGGACTGTCGGGAGGCTGGTGTCCCCCGGCCGATTCTTCCGAGACGGGGACCAACAACGTGCTGATGATCCTGTGGGACTCCGCGCGATTCGCGGGCACATCGCATTTTCTTGGTGAGGCGGACAAGCTGATTGACTACGTTCGCTCGACACCGCGCAAGCCGGGAGTCGATCAGATCACGTTGCCCGGTGATCGCAGCGCAGCGATCCGTCGCGAACGACTTGCGAATGGGATTCCACTCGACGCTGGAACCTGGGCGATGTTGTGCGGCGCGGCGAAGAAATTGAGTGTCGCACTGCCGTGACTTCGTGGGAGAGTTTTCAATGCCGTACCACGCGACGATTCGCAACGAGTCATTCAACTTCGCCGACCTGCGCGAGTTGCTCGCGAAGGCGAACGAAGAAAAGTCCGGCGACTACCTCGCCGGATTGGCGGCTTCGAGCGCTCGGGAACGTGTCGCGGCGAAATGGGCGCTCGCCGATGTGACGCTCGGCGAGATCGTCGCGAATCCGGTGATTGATCCCGATCAAGATGACGTCTCACGGCTGATTGTCGAAACGCAGGACCGTGATGCTTTCAACGAGATCCGTTCGCTGACCGTCGGCGAGTTCCGCGAGATGTTGCTGTCCGAGCGTGCCGACGAAGCGACGTTGCGGCGACTGTGTTGGGCGATCACTCCGGAGGTTGCGGCGGCGGTGGCGAAGTTGATGAGCAATCAAGACCTCGTGCTCGGCGCGGCGAAGATTCGCAACGTGACCCGCTGCCGCAACACGCTGGGTGAACGCGGCGTGTTGGCAATCCGTGTGCAGCCGAATCATCCCAGCGACGATTTGCGCGGGATCGTGCTGTCCGCTTTGGACGGTTTGTTGTTCGGCTGCGGCGACGCGGTCATCGGCGTCAATCCGGCGGCCGAGTCGGTCGAGAGCGTCGCGGCCATCGAACACACGTTGCAGCGGTTGATCGAAACGCTCGGCGTGCCGACGCAATCGTGTTGTCTCGCGCACATCAGCACGCAGTTGGCGGCGCTGGAGCGTGGTGCTCCGATTGATTTGCTGTTTCAGTCAATCGCGGGGACACAGGCCGCGAATGAGTCGTTTGGAGTGTCGCTGTCGTTGCTGCGTGAAGGCCGCGAGCGGGTGCTCGAGCATCACGCTTCGCGCGGGATTGGGAAAACCGGTATCACGGCGGTCGGCGGTCGGCCATCGGCGGTCGGCCAGCACAACGTGATGTACTTCGAGACGGGGCAGGGGAGTGCGCTCTCGGCGGAGGCCCATCATGGAGTCGATCAACTGACGCTGGAGGCACGGGCCTACGGAGTCGCTCGCGTGTTCGAACCGTTTTTGGTCAACAGCGTCGTCGGGTTCATCGGGCCGGAGTACCTCGCCAACGAGCGGCAGATTATTCGCGCGGGACTCGAAGACCATTTCATGGGCAAGTTGCTCGGCCTGCCGATGGGGTGCGATGTCTGCTACACGAATCATGCGGACGCGGATCAGAACTCGGCGGACAACTTGCTGATGCTGCTGACGGCGGCGGGCTGCAATTATTTCATGGGCGTCCCCTGCTCCGACGACGTGATGCTGAATTACCAATCGACCAGCTATCACGACGCGGCCGCGATGCGCCGGCTGTTCGGCCTGCGACCGGCTCCAGAGTTTGAAGCCTGGCTGCAAGCGACCGGCGTGTTCGATGGCTCGCAGTTGGCAATCGCGGGCGACGAGCCGCGACAACGATTGATTGCGCAGTTGGATCGCGTGCTGCAAAAGTGACTCAACGATCCTCGTGACGCTCGCGAGCCAACTGCAGCGCGATGTACGAGCCGGCGTTTTGGTCGACGCAGTCGCAGGGGGGCAGTCCTTTTTCGAGCCGCTCCTGCCACACACCCGATTTGCACTTCCGCTTCGCGACCGCCCTGATGGCCGCCACGATCTTGTCGAAGTCTCTGACGTTCTTTTCTCCGAGTTCCTCGGCGATCGCCTTGCCGTAGTGGTTCAGGTGTTTCTTGTCGTCTCCGGAATGGCAGACCGCACAAGTGACTCTGTTGGACTTCAACACGTCCTTGTACACGAAGTCAAACGCCTTCTTGTAAATTGGCCGGGCTTCGCTCGGACGTTCAGAGGCCAGAAGGAATGCGATGGCCAGTGAACCGGCAAAACACAACGGTCGAACGACGAATCGTGTCGGCATGATTGGCTCCTTTGATCGAGACACTTGGAACCAGGAAGACGGCGGCAGTCTACCCCAGCCGTTCGGCGATCAATAGCGGAGACTCCGTCGGCTCGTCGCCGATTGTGATTGCGGTTCGCAAGCGTGAGGCGACCTCGTCGAACTTGGCGGGCGGCGCGAAGACGCGAACGAGCGGTTGGCCGGAAGCGACTTCGTCGCCGATACGGGCGAGCATTTCGAGGCCGACGCTGTGGTCGATCTGGTCGGTGAGCTGCCGCCGGCCTCCACCGAGGTCGATGATGATCCAGCCGAGCGTTTCGGTGTCGATGGATTCGACGACCCCGGATCGCTCGCCGCACAGGTCGTGAGCCGACGCGATTGGGCGAGGTGCATCGAGTCGCCCGCCTTGGGCCGCGACCATTCGCTCGAAGCGTTCGAGCGCGCGCCCGGAGTCGAGTTCTCGGAGCAGTCGTAATCGCGCGGCGGTGCGTGTGTCGGCAATCTTCGCGCTGACCAGAACATCCTCGCCGAATTCGAGCACGAGTTCGCGCAGGTCGCTCGGCCCGCCGCCGCGCAGGCAGTCGAGCGATTCTGCGATCTCGACGGCGTTGCCGGCCATACGACCGAGCGGTTGATTCATG
The DNA here is from genome assembly GCA_945861865.1 of Candidatus Kuenenia stuttgartensis. Classification (GTDB taxonomy): domain Bacteria; phylum Planctomycetota; class Planctomycetia; order Planctomycetales; family Planctomycetaceae; genus SXKJ01. Next base: position 88,954 of record CAMAWN010000001.1, read on the forward strand.
TCGGTCAAGAAGGCAGTCGTCGCGACGCCCATCCGTTTTCCGACAGCGACCAAACCAGCGGCCAGTTCGCGCGCGATCGTTCGCGATTTCATGAACGCTCCGCGGCCGAACTTCACGTCGAGCACCAGCGCGTTCAAGCCTTCGGCCAGCTTCTTGCTCATGATGCTGGCGGTGATCAGTGGGACGGACGGGACCGTCGCGGTCACGTCGCGCAGGGCATAAAGTTGCTGGTCGGCGGGGACCAACTCGGGCGTCGTGCCGGTGATGACGCAGCCAACCTCCTGCGTGAGACGGTGAATTTCGTCGAGCGACAGATTCGTGCGGAAGCCGGCGATGGATTCCAACTTGTCGAGCGTGCCGCCGGTCGGGCCGAGTCCTCGGCCGGAGAGCATCGGCACGCAGACATCGCAGCAGGCCAGCAGCGGCGCGAGTGGCAACGAGACTTTGTCGCCGATGCCGCCGGTCGAATGCTTGTCGACGCGCGGCAAACAAGTTTCCGGCCAAGTCAGCGTCACGCCGGAGCGCAACATGCTGTCGGTGAGTGCGGCAGTTTCGGCATCGGTCAATCCGCGCAGGAACATCGCGACCAGCAGCGCGGCCATTTGGTAGTCGGGGATGCGACCATGCACATGACCGTCGATCAGAAACGCAATCTCCTCGGCCGTCAGTTCGCCGGCGTCTCGTTTCTTCGCGATGAGTTGCGTGGGGTTCATGGTGAGGTCAGAAGTTTGGTGACGATTCGCCGGAGATTTGGTTCGGCGTTGGAGGCGGCGTGGATGACTTCGTCGCTGGTGGTTTGCTGAGCATCGTCAGGGCGGAAGACGTTCGTGACCATCGAGAACGCGACGACCGGCAAGCCGAGTTCTCCAGCAGCGAGCACTTCGGGGACAGTGGACATCCCCACGACGTCGCCGAGCGTGCACAGCCAGCGGTACTCGGCACGAGTTTCGTAGTTCGGGCCGAGCATCGCGATGTAGGTGCCGCGACGCAATTCGATGTTTTGTTCGTTTGCGATGTGCTCTGCGCATGAAATCAACTGCGGATCGTAGAACGGTTCGTGGGGTAGATTGAAAACTTGCCCCACGCCGATCCCCATCAGGTTGATGTGGTCGTCGATCAGCAGGATGTCGCCGGAACGGAGCGTTGGATTCAGACCTCCGCTGGCATTCGACAAAATCAAGAACGACACGCCGAGCTCGGCGAAGACTCGGATCGGAAACGTGATCTGCGAAAACGAGTAGCCTTCGTAGGCGTGAAAGCGGCCGTCCATCGCGAGGATCGGAATGTCGGCCAAACGCCCGGCGAGCAGTCGGCCACGATGACCGTCCGCCGTTGAGCGGGCGAAGTGCGGCAGGTCGTGATAGTTCCACTCAGCCTCAATCGCGATGTGTTCGGCGAGCGATCCCAGTCCAGTGCCGAGGACGATCGCCGCTCGCAGACGCTCCGGCCAACCCGCGCGGATGACGGCGGCGGTTTCCGCGACTGCAGCAGCCAGTTGTTCGGCGGAGAGACTCATCGCAAGCGATTCCTCAACGTCGGCCATGACGGTCTCGCCATTGTTGCTCCATCTGGCCGAGCTGCGATTCGATTTGCCGCTGCTCGTCAATCGAGAGCGATTCGCCACCGAAGCGAACCCGATAAAACTGCGCAACGACGCCTGCGGGAAGACTCGACGAGTTGTCCGCCGCGAGCTGCTGCGACCACTCCGATTGTGAGGCGATCAGGAACTCGCGGGCGGTCTGAGCCGGCAGCGGTTCAAGGCCGGCGGCTCGCAACAGCCGCAAAAAACGTTCGTAGAATTCGACGCGCAGTCGCTGCTCGGTTGACTCGCCGCGCAGTCGTCGCAGCAGTCCCGACCACCAGCGCGACCAGCGTGACCGCCAACCATCGCCATCGTTTGTCGTGCGCTCGCCGGGAAGCAACCAACTCAGAACCTTCCACAGGCGAACAAACCACGGCGACTGCGTCTCGGCTTGGCGACGCGATCGAAATGCCAACAACAGCATCCCTGCGAGAACCATCAGTACCACGACTGCCGTTGGATTCTCGCCCTTCAGAATCGCCTGACCGCCCTCTTGAAGTTCGTTCCAAATCGTCGTGCTGACTTCCTTGAATGGCGCGTAGAGGTTGCTGCTCTGGTCGTTGAATGACAGACCGACAATCTGATGTGACCAAATGTTGGAGAACATGTCCGCCAGATTGCCGAACAGGCTCTTTTTCGGAGCGAGCGATTTGACACTGTCGGATCTGCCGGCGGGAGTCGCGTCGAGAACGCGCCAGCGGCCGTTGAGGAAGGCTTCCACCCACACATGCGCGTGCCGGCCTTGCACCACGAAGTACCCCGAACTCTGGTTCAAATCGCCACCTTTGAAGCCGCTGACCAACCGAGCGGGAATACCGACGGCTCGCAGCATCAATCCCAGCGCCGACCCGAAGTACTCGCAATGACCTTGCTTGCGGTTGAAGAGGAAGTCCTCAACGGCGTCGATCGACGGATCGTCCACAGACATGTCCAGCGTGTAGCCGTACTCGCCGGAATCGCGCAGGTGCTGCAGGATGCGCCGCGCCATGTCCGTTGGGTTTGAATTCGGAGCGTCGGGCGGTTCGGCGATCTGTCGCGCCAAGGATGTCAACCGCTCCAGGCCAGCGGGCAAGGCACGGTAGTATTCGATTTCTTGGGGGAAGATCAGATTGAAGTGAGTGCCTCGTGGGAACGGCACATCGGCTTCGGGAAACGGCTTCTCCGAATAAATCTTGTACTGCAATCGTTCGCGGCCAGAGATGCCTTCGTCACGGTACAAGACCGCTGTCAACCGCCGTTCGGTGAGGAGCGGAAATCGATGTTCCAGCACCCCAGCCAGATGTTGTGGCATCGCGAACAAGATGCCCGAATCCATCGGCCCCATCCGAAACTCTTGCCGAATGCAATCGCCAATCGGAGTTGGCAACACATTCCTCGGCCCGTCATTTCGTCCGGTCGTGCCGACGCGCCACTTTCCGTTTTCATATTCGCCCAACACCGAACCACGAAAGATGGGTTCATCGAACCCCTGCCGAGCGGCGTGCGCGACGATGTCCAGCGGTTGATTCGTGACCTGATCAAACAACCGCACCTCCAGCACGGTGTTTGTTCCTTCCAGGATTTGGCCGATGTCACCGAGCTGCACCTCCTCAGCGAACCCGCTCTGCAATGCTCGCAACGGCTGATCGGGAGCTTCTCCAAACGCCGAAAAATTGCCGACCCAAATCCGTGGCGTGAACACGAAGAACAACATTCCCACGACGGCGGACAGCATCACGTTTGCCAACACTCCCGAAACGAACGGCCCACTGATCCAACGCAGTCGAGGATCGATTTGCACCGTGCTGATCGGCAAGCTGCGATGGTTCCAGGCGAAATCGTCCGTTGATGCTGACTGGCCCGCCGCGTCGGTCCGCCACGGCGGATCGCCCGCTCGATGATTCGCGAAGAGAACCGCATCCTCTTCAGAGTATTGTTGACGAGCGCCGCTGACCGTAAAAACGGTCAACGTCCAAATGGCGGTGATCAGGAATGCGACGCACATCAGACCAAAGCTGCCAGCGGATGTGAGCACGGCTCCGATCGCGACTTGCAGCATCGACAACGAACACAGGCTCCAATACATCCGAGGCGTCTTGGACATGAACAGCACGATCCACGTCAAATAGACCAACAAGTGCGCCAGCGACAACAGCCGAGCTTCGATCAGGCCGCTGCTCAACTCCCAGCCCACCAGACCAAAGGCTCCGAATCCCAACGCGCTGGCCCAACGGACTCGCAGATGAAACAGCTTCCAGCGATCCGTGAGAAATAACGACAGCAGTGCCAGTGGAATCGTGAAGGCATCGGGAAAGCCCGTTCCTTCGGCGAACGCCAGCATGCCGCTCGCCAACATCACCAATCCATACATGCTGACTTGCAGAGCGACTGTCATGCCAGCCCCTCCAGCACAAAGTACGGCGACAGATCGCGGACCTCGGCCGACAGACACAACAATTCCACCGGTTCGGCGACGTCGCGCGTGCGCATCAGCAATTCACTGCGCGGCCGAGACGACACGACGACGACGCGCGAACTGCTCGAAATCCGCTGCATCGTCTCGTCGATCACCGGCCGGAGATCCGCCGTCGGCGAAGCGGACGCCAACGCCAATTGATCCAGAGCTTGTTCCAAACTGGAGAGCTGATCCCAAGCAATTGTCTGCGTGCCCACCACAATCATTCGCAGCCGTGCCTCATGCGATTGCCGCAAAGTCTCGTGCAAAACCGTGGACGCAAAGCTGATCGCCAGTTCGACCCGGTCCAGGTCGGATGTCGTTGGCTGCGCGGGTTGCCAGAGTTCCACCAGCAACACCAGATCGCGGTCGCGCGTTTGCTGAAACTCGCGCACCATCAGTTCGCCGCGCCGAGCGGTCGTGCGCCAGTGAATCGCTTTCGGATTGTCACCGAGACGATACTCACGAATGCGATGGAATTCGTCATCGAACAAACCAGCCCGCATCCGCCGCCGCTCCACCACTTCGGTGGCATTCCACAGATCGCTCCGCCACCGCGAAGTCATGCGGCCGACACGCGGATGCACGATCAGCTTGGCGAAGTCATTGAAGAGAAATCCGCGTTCGACCAGCCCCAACGGAAAGTGAGTGGTCAACTCGAGGGGTCCGAACGAGTACTCCCCCCGTTGGCTGAACCGCACGAAATAATGACCTCGCCGACTTTGCCTCGCCGGAATACGTACAAACAGCGCCGCCGCCTGAAAACGGTCGCGAATATGCGTGACTTGATCTCGCGCGGCCAACAGCCACGAGCTCAAAAACCACTTGTGATTCGCGACTTCGATTTCCACCGAAACCATTTCGCCGGCCATCACGCGATGCGGCAAACCCCGCTTCGCGTGCGTGCGCCGCAGCATGGAAAACGCGATCCAACCGTTGAGCACCCACGGGCCAATCATCATCGCAAAAACGAACATCAGCATATTCGTCCGCCCAATGATCGAGCCGAGAAACATCACGCTCATGATCGTGATGTAGACGATCCCTTCGCGCGTGATCGCCATCCGATTTCGATTCCAAATCGGCCGGCGTGTCGCCGTCTGACGCGAACGTGCCAAAGCGAGCAGTTGCGTGATCCCCCACAGCAGCAGGCCAACCGCCAACGCGATCAGCACCCAACGACTGAAGCTGGCCCAGCGTTGGGCTAACCACGGCAGGCGCTGAAGACCAAGCAGCAAGCCTCCCCCACATGTGATCGCCCCCACTCCGGCCAGAGGAGACCAGCGTTTCTCACCGTCGTTGGGAAGCGATCCGTTCATGGAGTCAATGGATTGGGTTCGTGATGGCTATCGAAGATTGGGTGATCGTGTTGAAGTCTAGTGGTTCACCAATCTGGTTTTGATAGGTAGCCACACTCGCCAGAGCGCGGGCTTCCCACGTTCTGGCGAGTGTGGCTACCTGTCATTTCAAAGTTGTTGGACCACTAGGAGTTCGCGCGTCAGACACCAGCACGACCAGATCGTTCGCGCTGATGTTTCGACTCACGCACAATGAGGTGTTGCAAGACCACATCGTGGTGATTAGCAATCTCCCACTCCTTCCGACTGTAGCAATTGCACGGAAAAAATCGTCCAACTAGACTGCGTAGGATGAGTAAGTACGGAGGTTCGACGAAGAGATTGACCGGATGCCACAACCTATTTGAGCAGGCATGGTTCTGTGTTGAGTGCACCTTCGCGACGACACCAAAACCCGCCCAACGAGCTTCGGGCCGTCTGGTGAAGTCGATACCGGTCTCCGAGAGTGAGCGCCGATAGAGAAGGGAGAACCGATCGCGACCCTTCGCCAACATGCGGTCGAACCAATTTTCATGGAGTGTTTCCTGTGACTGAACGACAAATTTACGGCGTGAATGGAAAATCGAATCGCCGTTGGATGGCCTTGTGTGGCACCTCGGTGTTGGCCTTGGGAACGACGCTGGTTTCTGGGACTTGGGCTTGGGATGACGCCAAGCCAGTGCAGCCCGCAGGTTTGCGAGGCGTTCTGCCAATCGATGTTCCAGTGACTCTGGGCGAAGATGCGTTCGCAGTCTTGGACGGAAACTGGAAAGAGTGGGGCGAAAAGACCGCCGCCGAAGTCGCCAAGCTGTACTCCGAAGAGACGCTCGGCATCGAGGCCCAGCGACAGCAGTTGGACGTCTTGAAAAAGAAGTTGCTGACGATGGAGACATCGCTCAGGGATGCTCGCTATCGCAGTATTCATGAACCGCTCGGCAGTCTTTACGCCGCTCTCAACCGGCGCGTGGCGATTACCGAAGCCGTGCTCGACACGCTGACAATCGATCCACAGAAATCCGCCCGCGAACAACTCGAAGGGGCACGGCAGCAGGTCGCAAATTCTCTGAAGGATCTCGAAACCGAATTGAACACCGTCAAAAACGGACCCGCGTGGTTGGATTACGTCCGTTCTGCCGAGATCACAAAACTGGTCAGTGACAAGAAGGGGATGGAAGCGGTGCCGGTCCTCTCGGCGGTCCACCAAAAACTGTCTCCGTCAGATGCCACGTCGCCAGAGATTCGCAAGTTCCTCGACGGATCGAGACTCGTCGCCTTGAGGCAATCGCTGGATGGATTCGTGAAGCTCGCGGCTGTGGTGGATCAGCCGTACAACCCCGAAAAGCTGCGAGCCGAAGTGGTGGCACTGGTCGCCTCGATCGAGCAATACGAGGAGTCGCAATCGTCGACCGATGCGGCTGCGGCCCGAAAGGCTTTTGACGCGGTTCGTAAATCATCACCCGACCGTGGCAATCGCGTCGCTGCGGCAATGTCCACGCATTACTTCAACTTCAACTTGCGTGTCGTGGTCAGCGAGAAGTTTCTATCGAAGCTCGTGGCCGAATCGACCACGAAGCAGGGTCCTGTCAAAGATGTCATCCTCGGAGCCAACGTCAGCGGCAACCAGACGACGACCGTGAACGCGGGCATCGACCTGAAGCCCAGCAACGACGGCATCCGTCTGAATCTGGTGATCGATGGTGTCGCTCGGTCGAGCACGGTCGGTGTCACCGATCAAGCCAACGTCCACACCAACGGCAATCACGTTTTCAAAGCCTGGAAACCAATCCTGTTTGATGGGAACAAGTTCACAACCAGTGCTGCCGACATTTCCGTCCGGGCCAACAACCAGACGACCGGTGTATCGACCAGGTACAGCAACATTCCTTTATTTGGCGGCTTCGCGGATTCGATCGCCAGGGGCGAAGTGGAAGACCGACGCGGTCAGGCGGAAGCCATCGCGGCGCAACGGATCTCCAGCAAAGTTCTGCCGGAATTCAACTCCGAGGTCGAAGCCAAAGTCAGCGACCTTAACAAGGACTATGAAGCCAAGGTCAGCTCCAAACTGCGTGAAAAGGATCTGTACCCTTCGGCGGCCAGCTACCGTTCTTCGGAAGATGACCTGCGAATCAACACGCGATTGATGGCTGAACATGAACTGGCTGGTGGCGACGGTCCGTTTGTCGGCGTTCCCAGCATTGGTTTCGTGCTGGCCCTTCACGAATCACTGCTCAACAACAGTCTGGACCGCCTGAAGATCGCCGGCCGGACGATGTCTGAGGATGAACTCGGCAAGGAAATCGAGAGTTCCTTTTCCGACCTCCTCGGCCGCAAGTTCAACATCTCGAAAATGGTTGACGAGTCCGCTGAGAACGTCAAAGAGCCAGCAACGTTCGTCTTCCCGGTCAAAGATCCCCTTCGCTTCCGAGTCAATAACGGTCAACTGACGCTCGCGATTCGAGCTGGGCTGAAGCAGAAGGACGAAGATATTCCGACACAGGAAATCACGGTGCCGTTGATGTTCCGAATTGAAGGGACCAACATCGTCGTGGAGAGTGGTGAAGTGGGAGTCTCGCCCGTCGAAACTCCGGCCAACGCCGGTCTGCAAATCGCTCGTGCCGGAATCGTCCGCAACAAAATCAAGAACGCGCTGCCGACTCGCAAATTTGATCGCTTCATCAACATCGACAAGAACCAGCAGACGCCGATTCAATTAGGCCTCGCCCAAGTCAAAGCGGCTGGCGGATGGTTGACGCTTTCCTTCGAGTAACTCGACAGCGTCGCTCTGATTTGTTGACATCTTGCAGGACCGGAACCGCTGGGCGATTCCGGTCCTGCTGTTTTGGATGAGACCTCGCATGTCGCACCTCGATTCCGATTTGATCGTCACCGGACTCTGCAAGGAGTACGTCACCGCCGCCGGTTCGCTGACCGTTTTGAACGGCGTTGATCTGTCGCTGACTCGCGGTGAAGCGCTGGCGGTGACCGGCCCGTCGGGTTCCGGCAAGAGTTCGCTGCTGTTCGTGCTCGGTGGTTTGGAGCGACCGACGCAAGGTTCTGTGCGACTGCGAGGCCGAGACGTCTTCGCTGCGACCGAAACAGAGCTGGCCGCGTGGCGACAGGAGTCCGTCGGCTTCGTCTTTCAGGAACATCACCTGCTGCCGCAATGCACGGTGTTGGAGAACGTGCTGATCCCGCGATTGGCCGGACCCGGCACAACGGCGGACGATCTTGTCCGCGCCACAAAGCTGCTCGAACGAGTTGGCTTGCAGCATCGCATCGAACATCGTCCCGCGCAGTTGTCCGGTGGCGAAAGGCAGCGTGTCGCCGTCTGCCGAGCACTCATCAATCAGCCCGCGCTGTTGCTCGCCGACGAACCGACCGGCAACCTCGATCGCGAAAACGCCGACTCGATCGGTAGCTTGTTGCTGGAACTCAGCCGCGATGTCGGCAGCGTGCTGATCTGCGTCACGCACAGCGCCGACTTGGCCGCCCGCTTTCCGCGCCGCGCCGAACTCCGCGACGGACGGCTCACATCCCTTTGATTCGGGTTGATGGAGAGACCACACATGTTCGACCCTGCTTCCGGCCGCCGTCATTTCGCCAGCGACAATTATTCGGGAGTCTGCCCCGAAGCGTGGGACGCGATGGCCCGCGCGAATCAAGGACACGTCCCCGCCTACGGTGACGACGAATGGACCGCGAAGGCCGCCGACTTGCTGCGAGATTTGTTCGAGGTCAACTGCGAAGTCTTCTTCTCGTTCAACGGCACCGCGGCGAACGCGCTGGCGCTGTCGGCCATGTGCCAGTCGTATCACAGCATCCTGTGCCACGAACTCGCTCACGCCGAAACCGACGAATGCGGTGCGCCGGAATTCTTCTCGAACGGGTCGAAGATCCTCGTCGTGTCGGGCGAAGATGGCCGCATCCGACCGGAGGCCGTGTCGCACATGGTGCAGCGTCGTTGCGACATCCACTACCCGAAGCCGAAAGTCCTGAGCCTCACGCAAGCCACCGAACTCGGCACCGTCTACTCGGTCGATGATCTGCAAGCCTTGTTCGAGGCGGCGCGTCGTCACGACTTGCGAGTCCACATGGACGGTGCTCGCTTCGCCAACGCGGTCGCTGCGCTCGGCGTCACCCCGAAGGAGATCACTTGGAAAGTCGGCGTCGATGTCCTCTGCTTCGGCGGCACGAAGAACGGCATGGCGGTGGGCGAAACGATCATCTTTTTCAAAAAGGAACTCGCCCACGAGTTCGCGTATCGTTGCAAGCAATCGGGGCAACTCGCCTCGAAGATGCGGTTCCTCGCCGCACCGTGGGTCGGAATGCTGGAGTCCGGCGCGTGGCTGCGGAATGCCACGCAAGCCAATCGCATGGCCGAAAGACTCGAAGCGGGATTGTCGGAAGTTCCCGGCGTCGAGTTCATCTCGCGCCGCCAAGCCAATTCGGTCTTCGTTCGACTGCGCCCCGAAGTCGCGACTGCGCTGCGAACTCGCGGCTGGCGATTTTACACATTCATCGGAGCCGGAGGCGCACGCTTCATGTGCTCGTGGGACACCGCCGAGTCCGACATCACCGCGCTCGTCAACGACGTGCGAGAATTGATGGCCGCAAAGTCGTCAACGTAGCCGCTCGTGAGCCGTTGCCGAACCGTACTTCGCCGCCATTTGCCAGTGCAGCTTCGCGACTCCGGAACGATTTTCCGCTTCCGCCTTGAGGGCGAGTCGCTCGAACTTCGCGGCACGATCTGCCGTGGACTCCACGTCGCGAGTTGGCTCGCGCGGACTCTCGGCACGCGAGTCGCTGATCGCCGCCGCATGACGCGAGAATCGCGATCCTGGCTTCGGCTGATCGGGGGCCAAGTTCAAGACTGCCTCGTCCATCTCGTGCAGGTCGATGACGGTCACGCCGACGGACATCGACGTCGACGATCGCGACAGGCCTAGCGAAGAACCGGGCTGCCCAAATCCAAATCGAGATCGCCCCGATTGAGCGGACGACACGCCGCCTAAAAAAGTTCGGCCGCGATCCGGCACCGCGACCGCAGTCGCCAGTGAGGTCGTGCCGACAACGGGTTGCTGCACGACCAACTGCTGCCCGAAGGCTGGAACGCTCAGAGTCGTCCACATCAGCAATGCCAGGATTATCGCACGCATCGTGTTTTCCTCGGTGGCGAATAAGACACTTCGATTCTCTTGTTGACTCACGGACGATCAATTCTGTGGCGGAACCGTTGTCGGCGGCGCGACCGTCGGCGGTAATCCCTGCGGGAGCGCTCCTGTCGGCACTGCTCCGAGAGGAAACGCACCGGGTGATTGTCCGGCAGCACCGGCTCCAATTGTGCCCGCTCCCGGCGACTGCGGTGCCAACTGCTTCAAGCGATCGATCATCGCGCTGGGCACCGTCGCCCTCCTTCTTCTTCGGTGGAGCCTTCACCGGAAACGGCTTCTCGCACTTCGGGCAACCGATTTTCTTGCCGGCTGGCGGAGTCGCTTTCAGCTTCAACTTCACTTTGCAATGCGGGCATTGAATAGAAATCGGATCAGCCATGTTGGCGTCCTCAGCATGAGGGTGGGAGCGAATCACATCGGATGCTACGCCGCGCGCGAGTCGCTCACAAGTTGCGGCTTGCTCGACAGCGCGTGTTCGCCGCGATACGACCTTGGCCTCAATTGCCTTCGACATTCATCGTTCGCCTGAATTTGTGGGAGCCATCATGCCTCAGACCGCTTCAATTCTGTCCCGCCGTAATCTGTTGACCTCAGCCGCAATGGCCACCGGTCTCGCGATGCTGTCCGATGCTGTTGCCCAGGAAAACAATCCCGCCGCGAACGTCGTCGATCGCGGAGCTGATTTGAAAATCAAATCGCTGCGAGGCTTTCGAGTCGGCACGAAGGCGTACCTCAAGATCGAGACGAATCACGGCGTCACCGGCTGGGGAGAAGTGACCGGCCTCGAACCAAACGTCGCGGTCGCATTGGCTCAGTCGCTGTTTGAACTGCTCGATGGCGAGAACCCAACGCGGATCGAGCACCTCTGGCAGAAGCTGTATCGGTCGCATCGCGACATGCGCGGCGGGCCGTTCATGACGCATGTGATCGCGGCCATCGACGTGGCCTTGTGGGACATCACCGGCAAGACGTGGGGCGTGCCGGTCTATCGGTTGCTCGGCGGGCCGACGCGCGACAAGGTCCGCATGTATCCGCACGCGAAGGCTCACAAAATTGGGACCGGCGGGCCGCATCCGTATTCGGCCGATCCGGCGGAGATCGAACGGCTCGTCAAGATGGTCAAGGAGACGCGCGAACGAGTCGGCAAGGACGGCACCGTGATGTTCGACGCGCACTGCGCGATCCCGCCCGCGATGCTGATTCAATTCGCAAACGCCATCGAACCGTACGACCTCCTGTTTCTGGAAGAGGTCGCCGTCCCCGGCAACATCGAAGTCTTCAAGCGACTGAAGCAGCACATCAAAATCCCGATGGCCACTGGCGAGCGCGACCGCACGATCTGGGAGATGCTGCCGTATCTCCACGAGCGGTGCATCGACATCCTGCAACCCGACTGCGCTCACACCGGCGGCATCACGCAGATGAAAAAGATCGCGACGCTCGCCGAGGCGTACTTCGTCCCGCTGGCCCCGCACTGCACCTGCTCGGAACTCGGCCTCTCCGCCAGCCTCCACGCGGCGTTCGCGGTCCCATTCCTCTTGATCCACGAAGGCTACCTCGACGGCCACATCATGCCGCCGGGAGTCGCTCGCAAAAGCTGGGAGCAAGACAAGGACGGCTACGCGACCCTGCCTCAAGGCCCCGGCCTCGGCGTGACCGTCGATGAGTCCATGTTTGAGAAGGTCAATGCCGACCCGAAGCGCGTCTTCAAATGGCCGAAGCCGACGCTGCCGGACGGAGCAGTGCGGGACTACTGATTTTACCTCCTCGCTTGCTCAGCCAGTCGCTGCTTGAAACGATGTCGGCCGGGATGACTTCCACGATTCACCACTCGAAAGGTTTGACCGTGAAGATTCGATTGGCTCTGTGCTGGATGGCTGTTGGGTTCGGGTTCGGTTTGATCGCCTCAGCCGCGAAGGCCGCTGATCCGTGGATCGTGTTCGAGGGGGGCGACGGGCCGGGCAAAGGGAAGCACATCGTGCTCATCAGCGGTGATGACGAGTACCGCTCGGAAGAGGCGTTGCCGCAGTTGGCGAAGATCTTGTCGAAGCATCACGGCTTCAAATGCACGGTGCTGTTCCCGATTGATCCGGCGGATGGCTCGATCAAGCCGGATCATCAGACCAACATTCCAGGGACCGAGTCGCTCAAGACGGCCGATCTGGCGATTCTGGGATTGCGGTTCCGCAATCTGCCGGACGAGCAGATGCAGCCGTTCGTCGATTACGTCGAAGCGGGCAAGCCGGTGATCGGCCTGCGGACTTCGACGCACGCCTTCAACATTCCGAAGGGCCGCAAGTTCGAGAAGTACGGCTGGACCTACGGCGGCAAAGAGTACGAACAAGGCTTCGGCCGACAGGTGCTCGGCGAGACGTGGATCAACCATCATGGACATCACGCAGTCGAGGGAACTCGCGGAATCGTGGTGAAGGACCAAGCGTCGCACCCGATTCTGCGAGGCATCAAAGACGGCGACGTCTTCGGCACGACGGACGTTTACGGCGTGCGCTTGCCGCTGCCGGGAGACAGCTTGCCGCTGGTGCTGGGCCAAGTCACCAAGACTTTGAAAGACGACAGCGAACCGGTCGAGGGGAAGAAGAACGACCCAATGATGCCGGTCGCCTGGACCAAGTCCTACAAAAGCGAGAGCGGCAAAGTCGCTCGCGTCTTCACGACCACGATGGGAGCCTCAGAAGACCTGCTGTGGGAGGGGACTCGCCGATTGATCGTCAACGCGAGTTACTGGTGCCTGTCGATGGAAGCCAAGATTCCGGTGAAATCAAAGGTCGAACTGGTCGGCGACTTCAAGCCGCTGCGATTCAAGTTCGGCGGCTTCGCGAAAGGTGTGAAACCGGAAGACTTGCTGAAGTAGTCAGAGTCCCGTGAAAAAATAAAAGCCTGGTGGTCCTTGCGGATCACCGGGCTTTTTTGCGCTCACGGCCAAACTGGTCGGCTATTTCGCAGCGACCAATTGTTTGGCCTTTTTCGGATCTTTGTCGGCTCGACGTCTCTCGACGACTTCATCCTGCAGGCTGCGGGGGAGCAGCTTGTACTTGCAGAACTCCATCGTGAAGCCGCCTTTGCCCTGCGTCATCGAGCGAAGCTCGTTGGCGTAGTCGAACATTTCGGCCAGCGGGACTTCGGCGTTGACGACGCCGATGCCCATGTTGGTGGCCGTCTCAGTGATCAAGCCGCGCTTGCTGCTCAGGTGCCCGCAGACGCCGCCTTGATATTCCTCGGGGACTTCGACTTCCAGCTTCATGATCGGTTCGAGCAAGCCGAGGTGCGCGTCTTTGAGAATCTCACGCATCGCCCCTTGACCGCAGATGCGGAACGCCATTTCGGACGAATCGACATCGTGGTAGCTGCCGTCTTCCAGTTGGATTTGCACACCGACCACTTCGCATTCGCAGAGCGGACCCTTGACCAGCGACATTTGCATGCCGTCGTCGACGGGCTTGATGTATTCCTTGGGGATGCGGCCCTGCGTGACCTCGTTGAGGAAGATGTACGTCTCCTTGGAGTCGTCCGGCAGCGGGGTCATCTTGCCGACGATGTGAGCGTACTGACCCGAACCGCCGGTCTGCTTCTTGTGCTTGTAGTTGAAGTCGACCGCCTTCGTTGGCGTCTCTTTGTAGGCCACCTTTGGCTCGCCGACGATGCACTCGACCTTGTACTCACGTTTGATCCGCTCGGTGTAGATTTCGAGGTGCAACTGGCCCATGCCGGCGATCAGCACTTCGCCGGTTTCCGGGTCGGACTGCACATGGAACGTTGGGTCTTCGCGACGAAAGCGTTCCAGAGCCTTCGACAACCGATCGGCACCGTCGCGTTCAGCGGCTTCGATCGAGAGGCGAATAACCGGCTCCGGAACGAAGATGCTTTCGAGCGCGTAGTTGACTGGCTCACCGCAATAAGTGTCGCCCGACGCGCACTCGACGCCGACGGCCGCGACGATGTCACCGGGGCCGGCGATGTCGATGTCTGCGCGAGTGTTCGCGTGCATGCGCACGATGCGACCAAAGCGTTGTCGTTTGCCCGTGCGGGAGTTCGTGTAGCTTTCGCCTTTGACCATGCTGCCTTGGTAAATTCGCATGAAGGTCAATTGGCCGAATTGCTCGACGACCGTTTTGAACGCCATGCAGACCAGCGGGTCTTTGTCGCTCTTGGTGAGCGTGACCTTGGCGGCGTCTTCGGCTTCGCCTTCGACTTTCTTGTGGTTGATGTTGGTCACAAGAACAGTGCGGTCCAGCGGGCTGGGCAGGTAGTACGTCACCGCGTCGAGCAGTTCTTGCACACCCTTGTTGCGGTACGCCGTGCCCACCATGACTGGCGTGATTTCTTGCGAGAGGGTCGCTTCGCGGATCAGCGTCCGAATTTGATCGACTGGAATAGCTCGCTCTTCGAGCAGGGCTTCCATCAAGCTGTCGTCGAACATCGAGAGCGCTTCGAGCATCTCTTGCCGAGCGGTCGAGGCCTGTTCGGTGTAGCCTTCGGGAATCGCTTCGCGGCGGGTAGTTTCACCGTCTTCGCCGTCAAAATAAATCGCCTGCATGGTGACGAGGTCGATGACGCCGGCGAAGTCCGACTCGGCTCCCATCGGCAACTGAATCGGCACAGGCGTGACATGCAGCTTGTCTTTGATTTGCTGAGTGACCTTGAACGGGTTGGCTCCGACGCGGTCCATTTTGTTGATGAACGCGATGCGCGGAATGCGGTAGCGCTTCATCTGACGATCGACAGTCAGCGACTGGCTCTGCACGCCACCGACAGCACACAGCACCAGTACGGCTCCATCCAGCACGCGCAGCGAGCGTTCGACTTCCACGGTGAAGTCCACATGGCCCGGCGTGTCGATCAGGTTGATCGTGTAGTCGTTCCACTCCACTTGAGTTGCGGCGGCGGTGATGGTGATGCCCTTCTCGCGTTCGAGGTCCATGTGGTCCATCGTGGCACCACCGTCACGGCCTTTGACCTCGTGCATCGCGTGAATGCGGCCAGAGTAAAACAGGATTCGCTCGGACAAAGTGGTCTTGCCGGAGTCGATGTGGGCCGAGATGCCGATGTTGCGGACTTTTGTGAGGTCGGACATGGAACGTCACCCTGAGGTTGGGAGCCTTTCAAACTGGAGTTAATTTTTGGCGAGCCGGACGGCGTTAGCCACCGGGCTTTTCGCCGGTTTCGGAAATCGTCCGGAGGCTAACGCCGCCCGGCTCACCTGCGTAAAGACACAATGAGTCGCGAGGCCCTCATGGCTTCTTGACTCCGAGAACAAACTGGTTGTCGTTGGGAACTTGGCAGGCACTGCGAGATCAATCTCGCGGTGTAGCCGGGAAAGGCGACTCGACTTGGCCAACTCTGTTGGCCCAGGAGACTCTGCGAAGAAACCAGGAACGGGCGAAAGAGTGGCGGGCGAGACGCTAGGTCAGGAGCATCTCAAACTGATTGATTGGTAAGAAAATCACCGCAACCATGATCAGCTTTCGTCAATGCGCCTGAATCAATCCTGGTGAGCAACTTGGGTGGGTTTCGCGGTCCCTGTCCGAGGTCGAGCAACGCCCCTCGAACAACACGCTCCGCGAAAAGGGTCGGCAAAGTACCGTTCTTTTCGACATCTGAAAAGAGGAAACTTTGGCCTTCATCGAAGATTTGCGAAATTCGCTGGCCGTCAGTTTTTGACGAAATTGCCAGTTTACCGGACTCACGAGGGGAGTGTTTCCAGCACCACGGCATCGGCGCTTGGCTCGATGATGACAGGGCCGCAAGTGGCTGGAATCACCAGCGACTCGCCGGCGGCCAGCGATTCTCGCCCGGACGAGGTCACGATCTGCACCTGGCCGTCGATCAGCGACAGGATGCGGCAGCGATCCTCCTCCGGCAATCGAAAGGGTGTACCCGTCAGCGTGTGACGATGCCAAACGAAGTGCTCTGATTGCATCAACTCCTCGCTGAAACCATCGCTCGTCGCCAATTGTCGTGGTGCGAGCGGAGAGATCGGTCCGAGCGAGAAGTCGATGCACGACAATGCTTGTTCGATGTGCAGAGGCCGCGCGCGGCCGTGAGTGTCGCGGCGGTTCCAGTCGAACAGCCGAAAGGTCACGTCACTGGGTTGCTGAATCTCGGCGAGCGCGACGCCGGCTCCGATGGCGTGAACCGTGCCAGCCGGAACGGAGATCACGTCGCCGACACACGCGGGGATCGAGTGCAAGCACTGCTCGACCGTGCCGGCCGCGAGATGCTGTTCGAGAGTGTTTCGATCAACTCCAGATTTCAGTCCAACCAACAATCGGCTGTTGGGTTCAGCGGCCAGAATGGCCCACGCCTCCGATTTGCCGTGCTGACCCGGTGCGAGGATCGCCGCTTGCAAGTCGTTCGGATGAACTTGAACGGACATCGTCTCGGCCGCGTCGAGGAACTTGAACAACAACGGAAACTGCTTGCGGTTGGCGTGTCGGCCGAGCAATTCGTCGGGATGTTCGCGCACTAAGTCGCGCAACGAGCGTCCGTCGAAGGGGCCGCCGAGCACTCGGCTTTGATCGTCGCCGAGATCGACGACCTCCCAACTCTCGGCCCAACCGGTGGTGTTCGTGTCCGGTTTGTACCACCGCTGGGCCAATCGCCGGCCGCCCCACGGGCGCTGTTTGAACAACGGCTGCAAGCGAAGTGGCGGCATCGTGCGAAGGGCTGGCGAGAAAGGATTTCAATGTTTGCTCGTAAACGAGACGTGGGACTATAGTTCCCCCTTGCTCCATTGCCAAAACCAGCGCGACGCGCCAACGAGTGGCTGTTCGTGATGATCACTCGCTGGCGCGTCGTACTGGTTGGTGCTGTTGCTCTCACAAGGCGATGACTCATGCCGACCAATGATCCCCTTTCCGGTCTGCCGCCCGACGAACCGCCGCTAGTCGAAGTGTGGTTGGATGTGGGCGAGGCACTCCGGTTCGGCGACCGAGTGTTGCGAGTGATGGACACTGACGGCGAGGACACGATGCTGCGTCTGGACCGCGTGACGCCAGAGGATGACGACGAAACTCGTTGGTCCGAACTGCCGCGATGACTGAGCCGACTTGTGGCTTCGTAGCCAATCTCGCCAGAGATTGGGTGCAGTTCGTGACAACACTTCAAGCTCTGGCGAGCTTGGCTACAAAGTTTGTGACCATGACGCACTACATTGAACGACTGCACGCGGCGATTCGGAGAACCAAAACGTCCGCTTTGGTGGGACTCGACCCGCGATTCGATCAGCTTCCTCCGAGCGTGATTGCCGCCGCCAAACAGCGAGCGACCTCCGAGCGAGCGATCCAGGCGACCGCGTTTGAAGAGTTCTGTTGCCGGATCATCGACGTCGTCGCCCCGCTGGTCCCGGCCGTGAAGCCGCAGGCAGCGTTTTTTGAGGAGCTTGGCCCGGACGGCTGCGCCGCGCTGGCGAATGTCATGCGACACGCTCGGCGAGCGGGTTTGATCGTGATCTGCGATGCGAAGCGCGGCGATATCGGTTCGACGGCAGAGGCGTATGCTCGTGGCTATTTGGCGGGAGCCGATCCCGATGCGGCGGCTTGGGCGGCGGATGCACTGACTGTGAATCCGTACCTCGGTCGCGACACACTCGAACCATTCGTGAAGGTCGCGGCCGAACGTGGTGCGGGCTTGTACGTTCTCGTCCGCACCAGCAATCCCGGAGCGGGTACGTTGCAGGACCGCGTGACCGACGGCACGCCGGTCTATCGGCACGTCGCGCGGATCGTCGAAGAATTGTCGGTCGCGACGCTGTGTCGGTCGGAGATCGCTGGCGACGACTTCGGCTGCGTCGGAGCGGTGGTCGGGGCGACGTATCCACAGGAGTTGGCGGAGCTGCGCGAAGTCATGCCGCATGTTCCCTTGCTCGTGCCGGGCTACGGTGCTCAGGGGGGCAGCGCTGCGGACGTGCAGGCCGCGTTCCGTGCAGACGGGATGGGCGCGCTCATCAATAGTTCGCGAGCGATCAACTTCGCTCACACCCGCGAACCGTACCGCAGTCAGTTCGGTTCAGTTCGCTGGGAAGAGGCCGTCGCTGCGGCGACTCGGGACATGATTGCCGAGTTGCGGCGATCGGCGAGCGGAGGAAGTTAACCCTCCGAGTCCGATTGCGATGATTCGAGACGCCGTTTTTCGCTGCACTCGGAGGAGTAACGTCCTCCGCTCGCCTTTTCACCTCCGCACAACCCGCATCGTCGGCACAGTCTGAGCAATTGGTGCGTTGCGTTCGATCGGTGTTTTGCGTGTGATCCGCGTGTCGCGAAGATTGAGCATGTCTGCCGCGACGTCTGTGAGAATCGTGCGGAACGATCCGCAATTCACCAGTCTGAGTGTCAAGCCGGTCGATCCGAGAATGCACTCAGTTCTCGCGAATCCGGTTGAACCGCAACCAGCGTTTGTGATGCGAGGAATGTGAGATCTGAGATCTCAAATTTCAGATCCGAGCGCTCGTGATTGTCAGACCGCTTTGTGAAGCCGGAGTCGTGTCGGATTCGTCCCGACCGCCTGCGTGAGAACGCAGGGGACGAATTCGGAAGACTCGCGACCAGGTCCGGCTTGTCTTTTTTCGAAGGAGAGTTGCCGTGCGCTTTGCATTTTGGACGGAGAAACTGCGCCAACGGATGGCTGGCTTATCACGACGTCACCGCGCGCCGCACGCGAACCAACTGGCCGAGCGCTGCGAAGTACGCTGTCTGCCATCAGTGTCCGCGTTGCTGTACACCGACCCGTTCAATCCGTTGCTGCAAGATCTGACGATCCTCTGTGACGGTCCCGATGACATCTCGGTGAGTGCCAGCGGTGGCAACATCCTGATTCAGGTTGGCCAGAACGGCGGTTCCCAAATCACGCTGGTCGGTCAGCCGACCGTCGCTCCGGGCCTGTTGGCTCGCATCGACATCTTCGGCAGTGATGCCACCAATCGCCTCGCGCTGAACGGCGTAACGACGGCGAACGGCTTCAGTGTGTCGCTGGCGGTCAACGTCGAGGCGGGAGATTCGAACGATCTGCTGGACGCGACCAGTTCGGACATCGCGGTGTCGCTGCTGGGAGGTGACGGCGACGACGTGATCACCGGCGGCCTCGCGAACGACACGCTGCTGGGTGGCGACGGTGCGGACCGGATCAACGGCGGCGTCGGCAACGACAGCTTGCTGGGGGGCAACGGCGCGGACGTGGTCAATGGAGGCTTGGGACTCAATACGATCAACGGCGGCGACGGGGCCGACATACTCAACGGCGGTGACGACAACGACAACATCGACGGCGGCAACGGAGCCGACAACATCAACGGCGGCCTCGGCGACAACACGCTCAACGGCGACGGCGGCAACGACACTGTCATCGGCAACATCGGCAACGACACGATCCTCGGCGGAGCAGATCAGGACTTTTTGCTGGGCGGTGGTGGGAACGACGTCATCAATGCCCAGACCGGCAACGACACCGTCGATGGCGGACTCGGTAACGACTCCCTCGACGGCGGAGACGGCAATGACGCCATCCAAGGCAGCGACGGAAATGACGCCATCTCTGGCGGGGACGGAAACGACACTGCTCTTGGTGGAGACGGCGGCGACACAATCCTTGGCGGTGCGGGCAACGACAGTCTGTTAGGTGATGGCCCCGATGCGAACAGCACACAAACCGGCAACGATTCCATCAACGGCCAAGCGGGAAATGACACGATTGTCGGTGGGCGCGGAGCGGATACGTTGACTGGCGGAGTCGGTAACGATCTGGTGGCCAGCGCGTTCTCAACGCAGGTCGGACCACCTCCGGCACCGCCTCCACCGCCGGCACCACCGCCGACGCCGACCCTCGGTGGTGGCACTTTTCCCGATGCCACCGACAGTGGATTAGGCTCGGATTCCGGAGGTCGCAACGTCACGCTTCAGCAAGGCGCGGGGAATGGCAGCTTGACCCAACCGACGAATTCCGTCGGAGAATTTAATTCCAGCATCTACGATCCCATCGGAGCCATTGCAGCGGCGGATGCCACGTTTGGATCGGAAGTTTTCATCAGACAAGGGGTCAATGGCGGCAGCGGAGCGAGGGAAACTTTGGCAACCGCAGCCAGCAACGTCTCCACGATTCGGCTGAATGGAACGACCGAAGCGAATTCGACGTTCGACATCGGAACATTACGCTTTGCCCTGACTCAGACCGTGTCACCAACGCTCGATACCAATGGCATCGTGACTGGCTCCCTGCTGACGCAGACCTTTCGCATCACGAACAATGCGGCGGCGAACGCGGATTTTGAACTCGACCGGTACTACGACGGCGACCTGCGATTCGACGGAACCCTGCTGGATGGCGGCGGACGTCTCGTGACCGCAGGAGGTGACGAAATTCTGTTTGAAACCGATAACGGCGGAACCGCAGCCTCAACGACGTTTGTCGGCATTACCTCGAAGCACGGCACAATTCCCGCCACCAACCGTTTTGAAATGGACGACTTTCCGCTCCTCCTCCAAAACCTCCAGAACGGAGTGGCACTGCAAGATCGCATCTTCAACGACACGAACAGCGATGGGGCCATCGACATCGCTTATGACGTGACGCTGGGATTGCGCAACGTCTTCAGCATTCCCGCAGCGGGGACGGCGATCTACACGACACACACGATCTTTGGATCAGGAATTCCGGCGAGTGTCGTGCCGCCAAACCAGACGCCCGTGGCCGCACCCGACTCAGGCAGCACGGCCGCACCGAATCCAGTGACGATCGATGTCGTGTCGAACGACAGCGATACCGACGGAGCGGTGGTCTATTCGAGCATTCAAATTGTCTCGGCACCGGCCAATGGAACGGCAGTCAGTCTGGGCAATGGATTGATCACCTACACGCCCAATTTCGGTTTCAGCGGAACGGACTCGTTCACGTACACCATCGCGGACAATCAAGGTGTGGTCAGCAATCTCGCCACTGTGACAGTCACGGTCACCGCAGCAGATATCCTGGGCGATACGTTGTTCGGTAACGATGGCAACGACACGCTCTTGGGTGGGACCGTGAATGACCTCCTCAACGGCGGTGCGGGCAACGATTCGATCGATGCTGGCGCAGGCAACGACACTGTGTTTGGCGGAGCCGGAAACGACACGCTCAACGGCGGAGATGGCAACGACTCGCTCAACGGCCAAAGTGGCAACGACGTCCTCGATGGTGGAACCGGAGACGATCAACTCGTTTGGAGTGGAGCGGGCGACGGCAAAGACACGCTCATGGGGACATCGGGGTTCGACACGGCGATCGCCAGTGGGACGGGATCGAGCAACACCTTTGCGATCGGACAAAATGCGAGCGGACAACTGACGATCACAGAGTCAGGTGTCACGCTCACCGTGCAGTCGAACATCGTCAACGTGGTTGTGAATGCCAACGGCGGCAATGACTCGATCACGATCGGTTCGCTCACCAACGTGACCGGAATGGTGCTGACGATCAACGGTGGCGATGGCAACGATACGCTCGATGCGTCCGGAGCCGTGTTGGGATTCGTGCGGATGGGACTGAACGGCCAAGCGGGGGATGATTCGCTGATCGGCAGTGCCGGCACCGACACGCTCGATGGTGGCGATGGCAACGACACGCTCACCGCCGGAGCCGGAAACGATAGCGTGATCGGTGGATTGGGAGACGATGTGCTCAGCGGCCAGGATGGCAACGACACGCTCAATGGTCAGGACGGCGATGATGCAGTCGTGGGTGGGAACGGCAACGATTCGATGCTCGGCGGCAACGGTGCCGACACGCTGCAAGGACAGGCCGGCAACGACACGTCCAACGGCGAAGCGGGCGACGACAGGCTCGTGGACACGGCCGGCAATGATTCGCTCGTGGGTGGCAACGGCTTGGACACACTCGACAGCGGCAGTGGAAACGACACGCTCGACGGCGGCTTTGGCGATGATTCGCTCACCGCCGGAGCGGGAAATGACAAGCTGCGTGGCGGCGACGGCAACGACACACTCGACGGCGGCGACGGCGACGACGAATTGAATGCCGGCGACGGCGACGACCTGTTGCTGGGCGGCAGTGGCAACGATGGACTCAGCGGCGGCGACGGCGACGATTTGATCAATGGCGGAGCCGGCAATGATGTGCTGGTCGGCGGCGACGGCAACGACACGCTGCTGGGCGGAGCGGGCAACGACACGCTGCTCGCTGGTGATGGCGACGATAGCATCATTGGGCAAAGCGGAGCGGACATCATGGCGGGAAACGAGGGCCTGGACACGCTGACGACCGACGCCAGCGATTCGGTCAATGAACTGTTCGCGCTGTCGCAGACGCTGTTGGACAAGCTGGACGGCATATGATGCGTCCGGGGCTTGAAACTCCAAAGAGCGGGACGAGGCGCGCGGTCGTGACGTCCGCCAAACGCAGCGTTCGCGGCTCTCCTTCGGGCGACCCGGTCTGGCGGTCAGACCGGGTCGCCTTTGTTTTTTTGCGATTTCAAATTTCAGATTTCAAATTTCAGATTGGCAATCCTTCGCCCGATCGCTCCGTTGTGCAGCGCGGTGGCGAGCAGCACTCCGTCGATCCGCGCGGCTTGTAGCGGTTCGAGGTCGACCGCGTTTCGCACTCCGCCGCCGGTGATGAGGCGGATGCTCGGAGCGAGTTGTCGAATCGAAAGGCACAGATCGAGCGTGCTCGGCCCGCGTTGTTCACCGACGCTGGCGAGATCCAGCACAATCATTTGCGCGACGCCGATGTCGATCACAGCGCGAGCAATCCCCAGCGGGGTCGCGTCGGACCAACGGGCGTCACCGAGTATCGGTTGCCCCGCCTGCAAGTCGAGGCTGAAGATGATTCGCTCCGCACCGAACTCACCAATCAACGTCGCCAGCAGCCGCGCATCGGTCAGCGTTTCCAAACCGACGATCACCTTCGCGGCCCCGGCGTTCAGCAGACGGCTGGCATCATCCGGTGATCGTAGTCCACCGTCGATCCACAGTTCGAAGCCGTCTGCCACGAGCTGCCGAAAGACCCTCTCGTTCGGCTGCTGATGCAGGATGCCATCCAAGTCCGCGACGTACAGAGTCGTCAGTCCCAACCGGTCGCGAAACGCCCGCGCGACGTCGAGCGGTTGCGCGGAGGCTGTGAGGACGCTTTCGACCGGCCGATACTCGTCGCGCCGGCCGCCGACGCCACGCACGACAATGCCGTTGAGTAGATCCAGGACAGGCAAAACTTGGAGTGCGGAGTACTTCTCAAGACGATCGGGTGGCACAGCTTGCCTCAAGCTGTGTGCCGGAGGCATTGAAAACTGTCCGTTGACGTGATTTTGAAAATGAACTTCCATTGGTTGATGTGTACCACTCGTCGAGTTTCCGATGCTGCGGACACAGCTTGAAGCAAGCTGTGTCCCTGAGAATTCTGCAATTCCTTAAACGGCTTTCGTCGCTGTCGCGCGCCGAATGATCTCCTCGGGCTTGATGCGGCTCAAGCCTGACACCCTCTCCTCGGATTTATCGATCTGGTTATGCCGGTCTACGAGAGACATTCTCCAACGCCCATTCCGCAGCCTCGCGCACGAGCGGTTCGTCATCGTGCAATGCACGCTCAAGCACCGGCCGAGCGTGCAAGTCATGCGAACTCCCCAGCGCGATCGCCGCGTTCCGCAACAAAGCCGCACGGCCGGTGCGGTGTAGCGGAGTCCCTGCGAAGGCGACCTCAAATCCGTTTTGATCCAGCGACAGCAGCCACTCCAAATCAACAGGATCAAGCTGCTCACGCGGCGCGAACGCAGGCTCGTGCGACACCGGAGCTTTGTGATTCCATGGGCAGACGTCCTGACAGACGTCGCAGCCGAAGACCCAATCGCCGATCTGCGAGCGCAGCTCGGTGGGGATCGGCTGATCGCGCAGTTCGATCGTGAGGTACGAGATGCACTTTCGCGCGTCGAGCACATACGGCTCGACGAAGGCATCGGTTGGGCAAGCATCCAGACAGCGCGTGCAAGTGCCACAGTGCGACGTGTGATGCGGCTTATCCGGTGGCAGTTCAATGTCGGTCAAAAGCGCGGCGAGAAAGAAGAAGCTGCCGAGTCGCTTGTTGATCAGCATGGTGTTCTTGCCGAACCAACCCAGTCCGGCGAGCTTGGCGAAGTCACGTTCGAGCAACGGAGCGGTGTCCACGCAACCGCGAGTCCGACATCCCGGCCGCTGCTCGTGCAAGAAGTCGGCCAGCGACTTCAGTCGCTCGCGCAGCACATCGTGATAGTCGCATGACCCGCGCGCGTAACTTCCGATGCGGCCGTGGAGCAGGTTTTCAATCTGCCCGGCGGAATGTGCTGAGGCGGGCAGGTTGGAAACTTGCCCCACGAAATAATTCATCGCCAGCATGACGACGCTGCGCACCGGCGGCAGTACTCCCGAGGGATGCTCGTAAGCCGCCTCGCGGCGCGGGATGTAGTCCATCTCCCCGGCGAATCCGCGATCCAGCCAGCGTTGCAGCCAATCGAATCCGTCTGGTCGCACCGCCGCCGCGATGCCGCACAGGTCGAAGCCCAGTTCGCGGGATTTGTCCTTCAATGCGGATTCGAGCGGGATTGCGGACACGCAGCAGCCCTTGAGAACTTGACCATTGGGAAACTCGGTCGTTGCGAGGCTTTTCCGCCTGATGGTAGCATGTGCCCCTTCCGCGACCACCGGTTGTTGATCCCGCCAAACGTCCCGCCGCGATTCGCCTCTTCGGGAGTTGTCCATGAAATCCTGTTGGCTCAAGTTACTCGTGCTGTTGCCGCTGGCCTGGTGGCTGACCTGCTGCGGGATGAGCGCGCTTTCGCCGACGTTTGATCTCGGCCTGCCAACCGCTGATGCCGCCGACCAACCGGCGGCGGACGCCGGCGCGATCGACTTTGAGAAACAGATCAAGCCGATCTTCGCTAAGCACTGCGTCGAATGTCACAAGGCGGACAAAGACGAATCCGGCTACCGCTTGGACCTCGGCGACTTAGCGATCAAAGGGGGCGACCGCGGCGCGGCTATCGTCCCCGGTAAGAGCGACGAGAGCCTTTTGTTTCAGGCATTGATTGGCAAAGGGGAGGTCACCGCAATGCCGTATGAAAAGCCTCGGCTACCGGCTGCGGACATAGAACTCATCAAGAAGTGGATCGACGGTGGTGCGAAGGTGCCGGTATCCGACGCGGCCGGTGCGGTCGTCAAAAGCAATCACTGGTCGTTCCAACCGATTCGTCGGCCAGCGATGCCGAAGTTCGTAGTCCCGCCTTTAGGTGGAACTACGAACCCGATCGACGCTTTCGTGCAAGCGCGACTCGAACGCGAAGGACTCGCACCGTCACCCGAAGCGGATCGGCCGACGCTGATTCGGCGGCTGAGCCTCGATCTGCTCGGTCTGTTGCCGAGCGCGGACGACGTGCGCGAGTTTGTGAATGACAAAGAACCCGATGCTTACGAGCGACTGGTCGATCGGCTGTTGGCGTCTCCGGCCTACGGTGAACGACACGGGCGGCATTGGCTCGACGTCGCGCGGTACGCCGACTCGAACGGCTTCACGATTGATTCGGCTCGGCAGATTTGGAAATACCGCGAGTGGGTCATCAACGCGATCAACGCCGACATGCCGTTCGATCAATTCACCGTCGAACAACTGGCCGGCGACTTGCTGCCGAACGCGACGACCGAGCAACTTGTTGCGACCGGCTTTCATCGCAACACGCTGGTCAACGAGGAGGGTGGCACCGATCAAGAACAGTTCCGCGTCGAAGCGGTTGTCGATCGCGTCAGCACGACCGGCGCGGCGTGGCTGGGTCTGACGATCGGCTGTGCTCAATGTCACTCGCACAAGTTCGATCCGATCTCACAACGCGACTTCTACAAGGTCTTCGCGGTGTTCAATCACTGCGACGAGCCGAGCCTGCCGGTCCCGTCTGCCGATCAACTCGCGGAACAAAAGCGGCTCGATGCCGAAGTCGCGGATGCCGAAAAACCGCTCAAAGAACTCGATGCCGAGTTGCTGAAGAATCTGCCTGATTGGGAACGCTTGGTCGCGTCGCAGTCCGAGGGAAGCTGGACGATCCTCGATCCGACCGTGTGGAAAACGGACAAAGGAGCGACGCTGACGAAGATCGAGGGCTCGACGTTGCTCGTCGATTTCAGCACACCGGCCAACGACGTTTACACGATCACGTTCGATCCGCCCGCCGACACGCCGATCACGGCGATCCGCCTCGAAACGCTGAATCATGCCAGCCTGCCGATGATGGGCCCCGGCCGAGCCGAAGGAAACTTCGTGCTCAGCGAGTTTGACGTGCTGCTGGAAGAGGGCGGAATTCGGAAGGCGGAGGGCGGAAAAGAAAATCCCTCACCCCTCATCAAGGCCATCGCCGATCACTCGCAGGACGGCTATCCGGTCTCAGACGCAATTGACGGCAAGCCGACGACCGGCTGGGCGATCAATGTGAAACCAAACTCTGGCGAGATGTTGAATGTCCCGCGCGAGGCGGTCTTCTTTCCGAAAGAGCCGATCGTTGCGAAGCCCGGTTCCAAACTGATCGTGAAGATGCACCAGTTGCATTCGGTGCCGAACTATCTCGTCGGCTGCTTCCGCATTTCGGTCAGCGGAGCATCCGCCGACGTTCTCTCTGTCCCTGCGAGCATCAAGAAGATCGTCGCGACTCCGGCCGACAAACGCTCGAAGCAGCAAGTCGCTCAACTGCAAACCGCGTTCAAAAACACCGACCCGCGCCGCAAGCCGCTCGCCGACAAATTGGATGGTTTGAAGAAACAGCTTGATGCGTTGAACAAGTCGATCCCAACAACGCTCGTGATGAAAGCGAAAGCGGAACCGCGTTCGACACACATCATGATCCGCGGCGACTTCCTGCGCAAAGGAGCCGCTGTCGAACCCGGCGTTCCGGACGTGCTGCCAGCGATTCACCTGCCGCAAGGCCAAGACCTCGACGCCAAGAAACGCACCGCGTCCGCGCGGCTCGAATTCGCGAAGTGGCTTTGCTCACCCGACAACCCGCTGACCGCACGCGTCACCGTCAACCGCGCCTGGCAAACCTTCTTCGGAGCCGGGCTGGTTCCAACCGAGAACGACTTCGGAACACAAGGCGATCTGCCGACGCACCCAGAGTTGTTGGATTGGCTGGCGTACGAATTCGGAATTCGGAATTCGGAGGTGGAAACAGATGCCGACATTCCGACTTCCGACTTCCGACTTCCGACGTTGTTCAGCCTCAAGCGTCTGCACCGTGTGATCGTCACCAGCGCGACGTACCGCCAGGCATCGCACATGCGGCCAG
Organism: Candidatus Kuenenia stuttgartensis; assembly: GCA_945861865.1. Classification (GTDB taxonomy): domain Bacteria; phylum Planctomycetota; class Planctomycetia; order Planctomycetales; family Planctomycetaceae; genus SXKJ01. The sequence continues at coordinate 116,774 of CAMAWN010000001.1, forward strand.
AACTGCGCGAACGCGATCCGGCGAACAAGTTGTTGGCTCGGCAATCGCGACTGCGTCTGGAGGCGGAATTGATTCGCGACGTGTGCCTCTCGGCCAGCGGCTTGCTGACTCGGCATCTCGGAGGGCCGGGAGTCAATCCGCCGCAGCCGGAAGGCATTTACATCGTCACGCAGCAAAAGAAGCCGTGGGCCGAGAGCACCGGCCTCGATCGTTATCGCCGTGGCATGTACACCTATTTTTGGCGAACCAGTCCGTACCCGATGTTGCCGACGTTCGACGCCCCCGATGCGAACGGCACCTGTACGCGCCGCAACCGCTCGAACACGCCGCTGCAAGCGCTGACGATCGCCAACGATCGTTCCTTCCACGAGTTCGCAGTCAGTCTCTCCGAGCGGATCCTGTCGTTCGGCCCGCTGCCGCCGACTCCGCCACCGTCTGTTGCTGACAGCGACGACGCGCGACTGTGGCAAGCGGTCGAGTTGTGTAACTCGCGCACGCCAACCGATCGGGAACTGCGAAAGCTGCGCGAATTCTTGAACGCTCAACGCGCCGCCTTCGCGGCTGATCCGAAAGACAAAGACCCCACGAAATCCGCCTGGATCGCAGTCGCCCGCGTGCTGCTGAACTTGGACGAGTTCATCACCCGCGAATAATCTCTTTGAACGAGACCTGCCCAATGAACCTCGAACAACATCATCTCCGAGAAATCACTCGCCGCCATTTCTTCGCGAACACCGGAGTCGGTCTCGGCTCGGTCGGGTTGGCGTCGTTGCTGGCCAAAGACAGTCTGCTCGCGGCACCGGCGGCGAGTTCGTCCGGAGACGCGGCGCGTGTGACCAATCCAATGGCTCCGCGCGATGGGCATTTTCCGGCGCAAGCCAAGCAGGTCATCCACTTGTTCATGGCGGGTGGGCCGAGCCAGCTTGAGCTGTTCACTCCGAAACCGAAGCTCATCGAAATGGATGGGCAGGTCATTCCGGAATCGTTCGTCGCTGGCAAGCGGTTCGCGTTCATCAAGAAGGACGCCAAGCTGCTGGGGTCGGTGCGAAAATTTCGGCAATGGGGCGAGTGCGGCGCGACGATCAGTGAAGCGTTGCCACATCTCGGTTCGATCGCGGACGACGTGGCATTCATCAAGAGCATGAAGACCGAAGTCTTCAATCATGGACCGGCCAAGCTCTACATGAACACCGGCTTCGAACGCTTCAGCGGCCGACCGGCGATGGGAGCGTGGGTGACGTACGGCATCGGCAGCGAAGCGGACAGCCTGCCCGGCTTCGTGGTCATGCACAGCGGCCCGCGCGGCCCGCGCGGCGGCACACCGCTCTGGGCCAGCGGCTTTTTGCCGACCACTTATCAAGGCGTGCCGCTGCTCAACGGGGCCGAGCCGATTTTGAATCTGTCGAATCCGGCCGGTATCAGCGAGGAACGGCAAGGGGATTTTGTTTCGACCGTGAAAGACCTCAATGCCGAACGGCTGAAACTCGTCGGCGACCCGGAGATCGCGACGCGGATCGCGGCCTACGAGATGGCGTATCGGATGCAGACGAGTGCTCCCGAACTCATCAATCTCGGCAGCGAGACCAAAGAAACGCTGGACCTGTACGGCCTGAAAGATCCGTCGAAGCCGAGCTTCGCGCGGAATTGCCTGCTGGCTCGGAGGCTGATCGAACGCGGCGTGCGGTTCGTGCAGCTGTATCACACGGATTGGGACCATCACGGCAATCCCGGCACGGACCTCGGCAAGGCGCTCGATGATCGCTGCCAGGAAACGGATCAACCGGCCGCCGCGCTGGTCAAGGATCTCAAGCAGCGCGGGTTGCTCGACGACACGCTGGTCATCTGGGGCGGCGAGTTCGGTCGCACTCCGCAAGGCGAACCGCGCGACAAACTCCCCGGCCGCGACCATCACCTCGAAGCCTTCACGATGTGGATGGCCGGTGCCGGCGTGAAACCCGGCCAGTCCATCGGCCAGACGGACGACATCGGCTACTACATCACCGAGGACCAAGTCCACGTCCACGACTTGCAGGCGACCATCATGCACCTGCTCGGCCTGGACCACAAACGCCTGACCTTCCGCTTCCAAGGCCGCGACTACCGCCTGACGGACGTCGGCGGCAATGTTGTGCAGAAGCTGCTGGCGTGACGATTCCCGATCAGCAACCGAGCACATGCCGCAAGGCGCCGTCCAGCATTGGGCATCGGAACTGATAACCGGTTTCTTGCAAACGATTCGGCACAACGCGCGTGCTGGCGAGCAGCAATTCTTCGCCCATTTCACCCAGCAGCAGTCGAACGGCGAAAGCGGGCATCGGAAACACCGTCGGACGACCAAGCACTCGGCCGAGCGTTTTGGTGAAGTCGCGATTCGCCGTTGGTTCGGGCGAGACGGCGTTCACTGGACCGGAAAGCTCGTCATGCGTGATCGCGTGATGGATCGCACCGACCACATCGTCGATCGCAATCCAACTCCAAAATTGCTGGCCCGAACCGACGACTCCGCCGGCGCACAGTTTGAATGGGAGCAACATCTTCTCGAGCGCGCCGCCGCGCGGAGTCAGCACGACTCCGATTCGCAAATTGACGACGCGAATGCCGGCGGCCTGAGCGGGTTCCGTGGCCGCCTCCCAATCGCGGCAGACGTTGCACAAATAGCTGGAGCCGGGATGGCTGGTCTCGGTCATCACGTTGTCACCCCGTTCGCCGTAGAAACCGATGGCCGATGCGCCGACCAGCACGCGCGGTTTGCGGGATAACTTTGCGAGTGCTTCGCTCAGCACGCGTGTCCCGATGACTCGACTATCGCGGATGCGAGCTTTCTTCGCGGTGCTCCAACGACTGGTCGCGATGTTCTCGCCAGCAAGATGCACGACGGCATCAAGTCCTTCCAGTTTGGCCGCGTCGATGATGCCCTCTTGAGGATGCCACTCGACTTCGTCCGGTCCACGAGCAGTCCCGCGAACGAGTCGCACGACACGATGTCCGCCCGTCGTCAAAAATGGCACGACCGCCGAACCAACCAATCCCGTTGAGCCTGTTACTAAAATGTTCATCGCACGAATTCCTTGTTGCTCTTTCGCCGTCTGATGAGCGGCTAGATCAGCGGCGGTGATGCGATGCCGGTACGCGAATGTCCGCTCGATCGACTGCCGAATGTTCCGATTCAGCAGCGTACGTCCGATCATACCGAACGGCCCGTTGTAGTGGATGCGGTCCTCCAACCAACTTGCCGAGTTGCTTGAATCGGCAGGCGTCATTCGATGCGTGTGCTCCCAATTCGCGAACGGGCCGACGATCTGCACGTCGCGAAAGCCGATCCCATCGTCGAGGGCGTCATGCTCGGCGACCATGCGTTGCCAAAACGGTCCGATCCGAATCGCCAATTCGGCTCGATCACCATTCGCGAGCGATCGGGCGGGTTGCCGGATTTCGATGTGCTCCCACGGTGGCAACAGTCGTTCGAACGCACCGGGCCGCGCGTGCCAAGCGAACAGGTCCTCGGCCGAGGCGGGCATCAAACTGCGTTGGATGAACTCTGGCATGGACTCCTCAACCGCAATGTCCTTCGTGAATTCACCGAGTAGGGCGGATCGTATCGGCAGTTTGGCGGAACTCGACCGGCACAGTCGATTCTTCCCGCAGGTCTCGGCTTGCTGGTGCCGATTTCTACCGATAGCATCGGCCCCCCTTGATGCTTCCGGGCGTAAACTTCCGGGGTCACGGAGTCTGAATCATGCTGCGCGTTCTCAGCAACCCCCAACGTTTGTGTACCGGCTTGACCCGGCGCGATCTGCTGCAAGTCGGTGGACTCGGCGTCGCAGGCTTGGGTTTGGACACGTTGCTGACGCACGAGTCCGCGAACGCGGCGAGTAGTTCGCGAGTGCAAGGTGAACTCAGCGGTTCGTTCGGCAAGGCCAAACGCTGCATCGTTTTGTTTTTGTACGGCTCGCCGAGTCAGCTTGAAACGTTCGACATGAAGCCGAACGCTCCGGTCGAGATTCGCGGCACGATGCAGCCGATTCCGTCCTCGCTGCCCGGTTGCGACGTCTGCGAACACTTGCCGCACATGGCCAAGATCATGGATCGCACAACTGTCGTGCGGTCGCTGACGCATCCGCATCCGATCCACGGCGTCGCGTATGCCATGACCGGCGCGTCGGCTCTCGACGTGAATGCGGAGCTCGAACCGAACGACCCGCGGCATCATCCGTACTTCGGCTCGGTGGTCGAGTACTTCGATCGTCAGCGTCGCGGCGGCAAGCTCGGAGACTTCGTGCAGAACGCCGCGCTGCCGTTCCCCTTCAGCACCCAGCGAGTCGATCAACCATTCCGAGCTGGCCCGTACGCCGCGTTTCTCGGAGGTGCGTACAACCCGACCTGGACCGAGTTCATTGGTCAAGGGACCAAGACGATCACGAAGGCTCGTCCCGGTTTCTCGTGGACGGGTCTCGAACCGTATCTCGGCTGCACGCCCGATTCGCACTTCCGCATGGCCGCGACCGACGCTCCGAAAGACATGACCGTCGATCGCATGAGCCGCCGCCGTTCGCTGCTGCAACAGTTCGAGGATCAACGCCGTGATCTCGAGCGTTCGCTGGCCGGAACATCGCACAGCAAGATGCAGGAGATGGCGTTCTCGCTGATTAGTTCGACGAAAGTCGCCGACGCGCTCGACGTGCGCAAGGAATCGCCGGAGACGCGCGAGTCGTATGGCATGACGCTCTTCGGTCAGTCGTGTCTCGCCGCGCGACGAATGCTCGAAGCGGGCACTCGGCTGGTCTCGGTCTTCTGGGATGAATACGGACTCGCGGGTGATGCGTGGGACACGCACTACGAACACTTCCCACGCATGGTCGATCAACTCCTTCCCGGTTTGGACAAGGCGTATGCCGGTTTGATCCTCGACCTCGAACGACGCGGGATGCTCGACGACACGCTCGTCGTCTGCATCAGCGAGCACGGTCGCACTCCGAAGATCAACAAGGCTCAAGACGGCGGCCGCGATCACTGGTCGCAGGCGTACTCGGCTCAATTCGCCGGCGGCGGCATCGCGAAAGGCCGAGTCCTCGGGGCGACCGACGCTCATGCCGCCGAGGTCACCGATCATCCACTCTCGCCGAAAGACATGTTGGCGACGATGTACCACCTGCTGGGCATCGACCCGCACGCCGCGCTGCCCGACCGAGTCGGCCGCCCGCAACCGATGCTCCCCGAAGGCAGCCACGTCGTCACCGAGATGCTGGCGTAGCGCATTCCACCAAAGCGAAGCGTGCCGTCAGGTCATTGGTCTTTCGCCACTGGCACCGGCATTCGCACCACGAGATCATCGCCGCGCGGCGTGTCGTCGAAGCTGCGGCCTTCTTCGTCCTGCTCGTTGTCGCCGACGCTGTAGAAGCGATAGCCCTCGGCTGTCTTGGCGTACTTCAGTGTCTGGCCTGTAAAGAGGTCGTTCGGAATCTCGGCAATGTATTTCGGGGCGAGCGGCTCGAACGAGTCGGGGTACGAGCCACGATTGGCTCGGTAGACTTCGAGGGCAAACGCAATGTCGAGGTTCCGCATGCGTTGGATCGCACGTCCTTCGGCGACTCCCACTTGTTGAACTGCGGGAAGCAATAATGAGATCAACACGTCGGACATCGTCTGAGTGATCGCCGGTTTCCCTCCGAGCAGTGCCAGCAGCACTCCTGGGCCTCTGGTTTTCTCGACCAGTTTTTTAAGATCCTCATTGAACTGTTTCACTTCGGCGGTTCGTTCGCGGTAGTCGGGCTTGCGAAGTGTCACCGCCAGCCGGTCGTACCACTTGTTCGCCGACTTGAGCGCCACGTCCCAATCGACCGTCTGCATGATCGCTCCCTCGGCCAGTTTTTCGATCAGCGAGCTGTCGCCGCCTTCGGCTTCGTTGGCGATCTCCTGCAATCTCATCTGGCCACGAGCCATGCGGAGGGCACAGTCGAGAAACATGACACGCTCGCAGTGGTCGAGCTTGTCGGCCACGGACGCTCGCGGCGGCAGACGGTCGAGCTGTTTGCGGTACATCGCCAGCATCTTCGCCGACGGTTTCGTTTCGGAGAGGAATCGCAGTTCGCCCCTGATGGCGATGGATTCGATCGCGACACCGACGAGATACTCGATCAGCGTCGGACCTTGCCCGACCAGTCGGCCGAGCCGGTGCATCGTCATCAAGTCGCGCCACGCATCGACTTGGCTCCCCTCCGCCAACTCCCACATCGCTCGTGACGCTAACGCACGAGCTAACTCGCGCGACTTTTGGACGCCCGGCAACAAGACCGCGATCAAAGCTCCATCGGGTTCCGCGTCGGTGCCAACCAGTGGCGAGAAGTACTTGGGACGTTCCGTCGCCAGTTCGATCGTGCGCAGCGGGATCTCGTTCTGCTTGAGCCATTCGGCGATCAACGGAAATTCGGCCTTCGTCCAAGGACGCTCGCCGGACTTGGTCTGCATGTCGTTCACAGCGTTGACATCTTTCGCCGCACCCGGCTGCTCACGAACCCACTGGCCGAGATACTGAAAATACAGCCCTTCTTCCGGCAGTGGCTCAATCCCCATCCGCCGGAAAAAGGCGTCTGGTTGTCGCCTGCCTTCCGGGCTTGGTCCCATTGCCTGGTACAGCAGCACACAGGCGTTGTTCTCCGGCGTCACGCCTTTGCTGAACAGCCGGTTGACCGCCTCCAGATATTCAACGGTCCCGTCGGCCCGGAGCGGCTCGGTCGCCCACGTCGTCTCTTTGGAAATCGTGATCTTCGGCGGAGGCACGGCCGCCTTCGGCTTCTCGGCTTTGTCGTCTTGAGCCAGACACCAACTCGAGATGACAAATCCGATGATCGCTGCGAATCCGATGCAATGCCGTCCCGATGTGATGGTCATGGTTGAACGTCCTGTGCGCGATGCGATGTCTCATCGTTCTGCCAACCACTTTTAGCAGAACGATGGGGGCAGAATGATGGAAGGCATAGACTGGATCACTGAAGCCAGAATTTTTGTGTGACGGATTGGAAAAACATCAAGCCAGCACTTCTGTCACGACTCGTCCGGCGACGTCGGTCAGCCGGTAATCGCGGCCAGCGTAGCGATAGGTCAGCCGCGTGTGGTCGAGTCCCAGCAGATGCAGAATCGTCGCGTGGAAATCGTTGACGTGGACTCCGTTCTCGGCGACGCGGATGCCATGCTCGTCGGTCGAGCCATAGACCGTCCCGCCTTTCGTGCCGCCGCCGGCCAGCCAGGACGAGAACGCCCACGAGTGATGCTCGCGCCCTTTCGCGTCGGCGAGGTTGTTGAACGGCGTGCGGCCGAACTCAGTCGTCCACACGATCAGCGTGTCGTCGAGCATCCCACGCCGCTTGAGATCTTTGATTAACCCAGCGATTGGCTGATCGACGTTCTTCGCCAGCCGAACATGATCCAGCATGTCACCATGCGAGTCCCAATTGCCCGACGAACCGGTGTCGATCAGTTCGACGAATCGCACGCCACGTTCGATCAACCGCCGCGCCGCGAGACACTGCCACGCGAAGCCGCTCGTGCTGCCGCGCGGCAGACCGTACAGCGCGAGTGTCTCGTCCGTCTCCTTCGACAAGTCGAACGCTTCGGGCGCGGCGATCTGCATTCCAAAGGCGGTCTCGAACGAACGAATGCGTGCGGCCAGCGCGGGATCGTTGCCGCGCTCGGCCAGATGTCGCCGATTCATCGCGGCGAGTGCGGCGAGTTCACGCTGTTGCCGAGACGAAGAGACGCGCGGCTTGATATTTCGCATCGGCTCCGCACCGGGAACGACCAGCGTTCCCTGATGACTGCCCGGCAAAAAATCGCTGGCCCAGACTTGCCCCCCGGCATACGGCGAGTGCGGCGCGATGACCATGAACGACGGCAGATTGTTGTTCGGGCTGCCCAGTCCGTAGCTGACCCACGACCCGATGCTCGGCCGAGCTTGATTGAACGAACCGGTGTGCATCCCCAGCGTCGCGTTGTAGTGGTTCGAGTGATCGCAGTGCAGCGACCGAATCAGAGCGATGTCGTCGATGCACTCGGCGACGTGCGGGAAGAGCGTGCTGACTTCGGTGCCACACTCGCCGTGTGGCCGAAACTCCCATTGCGGTCGCTTCAGGAACAGCTTCTCGTAGCCGGGTCGATTGCGCGTCTCCGGGTGATCGAGCACCACTTGCTTGCCGACGTCGGCGTGCAATTTCGGTTTTGGATCGAACGTATCGACATGCGAAACGCCGCCGCTCATGAACAGAAAGATCACGTTCTTCGCCTTCGCCGCGTGATGGGCAGGCCGCGATGCCAGCGGATCCGCTGCCGAATCGTCGGCGAGCAACTGCGACACGATGCCCGGCCAGAGCAACGATCCTGCGACAGCGGATTGCAGCGCGCCGCGACGTGATGAAAGGATTGGTTGACGGCACATCGTTCAGACCTCAATCGATGTACAAGAATTCGTTACTGCTCAGCAGGACTCGCAGCCATGCGGCCCAGGCTTGAACGGGACGCTCGGCTTCGGGGACGTCGGCCAAGTCACGCTGATAGTCGGACAAAAATTGCCGGGCGGCGTCACGTTCGTCCGATGTGACCGGTCGGCTGAAAAGCCGGGCGAAGACTCGGTCAAAGCGTTGCTCTTCGGACAGCGATTGCAGCCGGCGAGCGAGACTCTCGGACTTCGCATGGACGAACGGGTCGTTCAAAAAGAACAGAGCCTGCGTCGGCACGGTGGTCGTGAAACGGTCGGGGGTGCTGGCCGCGGTGTCGGGGCCGTCGAACAGAGCGAACAGCGGATGCCGCTTGATTCGTTGCAGCATCAGATACACGCTGCGGCGGTCGTGCTCGTAAACCGCCGCGAACGGACTGTGCTGCGTGAAGCCCCAGGTCTTCTCGTCCGGGAACGGATGTGATTCGCCGGGCGAGCGGTCGAGGTCGCCACTGACGGCGAGGATCGCGTCGCGGAGTTCTTCGGCGGACAGACGGCGGCGCGTCGCTTGGCCGCGCTCGGACGAGGACGGCCAAGCTAAATACGCCTCGCTCGACACGATCAGCCGGTGCATGGCCTTCATCGACCAGCCGCTTTCCAGGAATCGCACGGCCAGCCAGTCGAGCAATTCGGGATGCGTCGGCGATTCGCCGCGCGTGCCGAAGTCGTTTGGGGTCGTCACGAGGCCGGTGCCGAAGTGATGCTTCCAAATTCGATTGACCATGACGCGCGCGGTCAGCGGGTTGTCGCGTGACGTCAACCATTCTGCGAGTTGCAACCGGCCGCTGCCGGAATCCGGCGGAACCGTTTGTCCGCCGAGCACGCTCAGGAAGCGTCGCGGCACAGCATCGCCCAGAGATTTTGGATCGCCGCGCAGATGAATTCGCGTGTCGTGCGACGGACCTTCGGCCACCGCGTACGCGAGTTCCACCTTCGGTGCAAACGCCAGCAGTTCGGTGCGTTGCCGATTGAGTTCCGCCAGCCGAGGTGCGGACTCAATCGACCTCATGAGTCTGGCGGACACGTCGGCAGCGATGAGTTCCAGTCGCCAGGCGATGCCGTCTCCGCCACCGCGATGCGCATCGGAAACGCGGCCGCTGACGCAAACAGTTCCTTCGATGGGGCTGAACCATCCCAGCGCGACCGGTCCGTTCGGCGCGGGATGCAAGTAAAACGTCTTCGGCGGCAGCGTCGTCCAAACTTTGAGCGGCGCATCGTTCGCGTTGACCCACGCCGACGGAGTGTCTCCGGCTCGCCACGAATTCAAGCCGACGTTCTGTTCGAGGTCACGCACCGCTTCACGCAGCAGTGCCGGACCGTTACGGGAGTCCAAGAAAAACCACGTCGCCTTGTTGCCGTAACGATCGGCGTGAGGATTCCCGGCCAAGAAATCGTCCACAACGTCGCGAGTCACATTCCAGCGCCGGTCTGCGGCGCGGACGTCAGCGATTTCAAGTTCAACCAGAGTACTGTCCGCCCCGTGGTTCGCTCGCGGCAGGATCAGCAGTTGCAGCATCTCGCCACGCTTGATCTCGATGTGTTCCAACGCAGGACCGGCCATCTCTTGTGAGCCGCCGTCGTCAAATTCTCCTTGTGTCAGCACTCGCGCGTTCTGGACAAACGCCTCTTTCAATTGCTGTTGAAGACCGGCCAGTCCATCGTTGAGTCGTTTCAATTCGGCATCGACATCGGCCAAGCGTTGCTGATGCGGCTTGACGAATCGTTCCATCTCCGAGGGAGCCAGCAACGGCACCATGTCGCGCGGAGCTTTGATTTTTTCGCAACCGGGGAACGGATACCGCGTGCTCTCGAAGATGCCGTACAGCCCGTAGTAATCGGCGGCCGAGATCGGGTCGTACTTGTGATCGTGACACCTCGCGCAGCCGATGCTCAATCCAAGCACGCTCTTACCGAGCACATCGACTGTGTCATCGATGGTCAGAAAGTGATCGGCATCAAGATCAAATCCGAATCGCCGCGCGATGCTGAGATACCCGGTCGCGGTGATGAGTTCGGCGTACCGCTCGTGGGACACATTTTCAACGTGCCCCACGATTAAGTCCCCCGCGACCTGTTCGCGAATGAACTCGTCATACGGTTTGTCGCTGTTGAAGGCGTTGATGACGTAGTTGCGATACCGCCAAGCGTGCGGAGCGGGGAAGTCGGCGGTTTCCCCAGCGGTGTCGGCGTAGCGGACGACATCCAGCCAATGCCGCGCCCATTTCTCACCGTAATGCGGCGAGGCAAGCAGTCGCTCGACGACGCGCTCGAACGCAGTCGGAGATTCGTCGGCGAGAAACTCTGCAACCTCGTCGGGCGACGGTGGCAAGCCGAGCAGATCAAAGGTGACTCGGCGAATCAACGTCCGCTTGTCGGCACCCCGTTCGTCGGAATTCAAAAAACGATCAATCGGATGCGCGGCAGCCGCCGATCCACGAGGAGGCAAGACGGCCTTTGGAGCAATGAACGCCCAATGTTGCTCGGATCGAAATGCGACAACTTTTGCGGGCCACTTCGCACCGGCTTTGATCCACGTCTCGAAGTCGGCGATGACCGCCGGCGGCAGCGGCTTGTCAGGCGGCATCGCCGAGACCCCCTCCTCGCGGCGAATGGCTTTGAGCAGCAGGCTCTCGCCGGGCTGACCGGAGACAAGGGCCGGGCCAGTCTCGCCTCCTTTCGACAACGACTCGGCCGAATCGACTCGCAACCGGCCGCTGGTCTTTTGTCCGCCATGACAGCGGAAGCAAGTCTCGGCGAGCACCGGACGGATCTTCTTCTCGAAGAACACTTCGTCGGAGTCCTCCGCGCGGAGCTGGTGCAGGCCGACTGCCATGTGGCACAAGCAGACTCCGACGATCAGGCAGCGACAGGCCAACTTTTTCATGCAATCCCCAGGAGTGTGCTCGTGACGTCCGAAAGTGTAAAACGAACGTCCAACAACCAGCCAGCCCTCGCCGGACCACTGACCAATGACCACTGACCAACGACCAATTCGCCTGGGAATCTACGGCGGCTCGTTCGACCCCGTGCATCTCGGACACCTGTTGCTGGCCGAGACTTGCCGCGAAGCGTGTTCGCTGGACCGCGTGCTGTTCTTGCCCTGCGGACAGTCGCCTCACAAACCGCACGGAGCAATCGCGACCGGCCAGCAGCGCACCGAAATGTTGGAATTCGCGGTCGCGGGAGATCCGCGATTCGGAGTCTGCTGCATCGAACTCGAACGGAGCGGCCCGTCGTTCACGGTCGAGACCTTGCGGCAACTGCACGTCGAGCAGCCGGACAGCGAGCTTTTTTTTCTGATGGGTGCCGACTCGTTGGCGGACATGCCGCTGTGGCGCGAGCCGCAAGCGATTCTCGAACTCGCGACGATCGTGGCGGTGAATCGCGGACATCGTCCCCCGCCCGACTGGTCGTTTCTGGAAAGTCGCTTGGGGCCAGTCGTCCGCAATCAAGTGCGGTTGGTCACGATGCCGGCCATCGACCTCTCGGCCACGGAAATTCGCGAGCGAGTCCAGACGGGACGCAGCTTGCGATTCCGAACGTCTCGCGCAGTCGAGGAATACATTCGGCAGAACAGGCTGTATCGGGATGGCGAGTGACCATGCAACTTGGCCGTATCCGCATCGCTCATCCGTTCGCGTTGGCTCCGATGGAGGAGCACACGAACCCGCCGTTTCGGTTGCTGTCGCGGCAACTCGGAGCGGGTTTGCTTTGCACCGAGCGGATCGACTCGGCGGATGTTGCGAAGCGGGATCGTCGGGCGTTGAAGTTGTTGGACGTGTCGCCCGGTGAGTCACCGTGCGCCGGTCAGATCAGCGGAGTCGATCCCGCCGAGATGGCCGAAGCCGCGCGAGTCGTCGAGGAGCGCGGCTTTGCGATCGTCGATCTGAACTTTGAGTGTCCGATCCGCCGGCTGATCCAGCGCGGTGAAGGGGGTGCGTTGCTGGGCGATCCTGCCGCGATTGGTCGGATCGTCGCGGCGGTCGTGCGAGCGGTCTCGATACCGGTGACACTCAAGATTCGGACGGGGCCGGATGAGTCGCAGGAGACGTGCGGTGAAGTCGCTCGTGCCGCGGAGCAAAGTGGGGCAGCGGCGGTTGATCTGCACGCTCGCAGCGTGCGACAAGCCTACGTCGGCGAGGCCGATTGGCCGGCGGTCGCACGATTGAAACAAGCGGTCTCGATTCCGGTGCTCGGCAGCGGCAGTGTGCGGTCGCCGGCGGATGCCGTTCGCTTTCTTCGCGAGACAGGTGCCGACGGAGTCGCCGTTGGCCGCGGGTGTCTCGGCAATCCGTGGATCTTCAAGCAATCGCGCGAGCTGTTTCAAACGGGAGTCGCCAGCCGCGATCCGACACCGACCGAACGGGGCCGCGCGCTGTTGCAACTGGTCGAGGGGGAGTTTCGTTATTACGGCTCGACCGTCGCGCTGCGGCGACTCGCGCGGACGAGTTGCTACTTCGCGAAGTTCGTTCCGAACTTTGACACGTTCAAGCGTTCGATTCACGAAGTCCGCGATCTGGCCGCGTTCCGCCGGTTGGTGGCAGAGCACTTTCGGCCCGGTTCGGCAACCGGTTGATTGAGAAACCATGATCCGGTTTCCCGCGCCGGTTCGCGATGTTAGATTGGCGGCGTTCGCTGCACTTGTTTGTGTGACCCGCTAAGGAAGTGCTCATGTCCCGCCTCGCTCTGCTCACCGCCACGATCTTGATTTACTCGACCGTCACGCTGATTCCGGCGGCCGATCCGCCGAAAGAACCGGTCGATCCGGCTCATGCGAAGCAGCGCGCGGCCGGTCTCGACCTCTTCAAGAAAGAGGTCAGACAAATTCTGGTCGGCCGCTGCGTGAAGTGTCACGGCGGCGAGAAGACCGAAGGAAAGTTCGACCTCACGAGTCGCGAAGGGCTGCTGAAAGGTGGCGAGACTGGCATCGTCGCCGAGGCGGGCAAGTCGAAGGCGAGCCTGCTGGTGAAGCTCATCAAGCAGGAAGAAGAGCCGCACATGCCGGCCGACGGCGCGAAGCTGTCCGACCTGCACATCGCCGCGATTGCGAAGTGGATTGATCTCGGTGCCCCGTACGACAAACCGCTGAAGGAGGAGGCCAAAGACCCGAAGGCGTGGACTCTTCGCGAAGTGCCGCCGGAGGCTCGCGAGTTCTGGGCGTTTCAGCCACTGAAGGTCGTCGCGCCGCCGCCGGTCAGTGCGGAGGTCGCGAAGTGGGTCCGTTCGCCGATCGACCACTTCGTCGTCGCGAAACTGGCCGAGAATGGCTTGTCACCAAATCCGATCGTTGATCGCCACACGTTGATTCGCCGAGCGTATTTCGATCTCATCGGTCTGCCTCCGGAGCCGGCCGACATCGAATCGTTTGCCAACGATCCCGATCCGCGAGCGTTCGAGAAGGTGCTCGACAAGTTGCTTGATTCGCCGCAGTACGGCGAGCGTTGGGGGCGGCACTGGCTGGACGTCGCGCGCTTCGCGGAGAGTCACGGCTTTGAGCAGGACTACGACCGGCCGTTCGCGTACTGGTATCGCGACTTCGTCATCAAAGCGCTCAACACCGACATGCCGTTCGATCAATTCGTGAAGTGGCAACTGGCCGGCGATGAGTTTGAACCGGGCAATCCGCTGGCGATGATGGCGACGGGATTCCTCGGAGCCGGCGTGTTTCCGACACAAATCACAGCGAACGAAGTTGAGCGAACTCGGTACGATGCGCTCGACGACATGACGGCAACGACCGGCAGCGCGTTTCTCGGCCTGACGGTCGGATGTGCTCGCTGCCACGATCACAAGTTCGATCCGATCCCGGCGGCCGATTACTACCGAATGCTGTCGTCGTTCACGACGACGGTTCGCAGCGAGATCGATCTCGATCTCGATCCGGAGAAATATCAAAAGGAGAAGTCGGCGTTCGATGCCGAACGCACGCCGCTGGCCGCCGCGCTGAGTGCGTTTGAAAAGGACAAACTGCCGGGTCGGTTCGCCGACTGGGAGAAGGCCAACGCGGCGGGCGTGCTGAAGATGGGCGAGTCGGGACAGTGGATGATTCTCGACGTCGCCGAAATGAAATCGTCCGGAGGCGCGACGCTCACGAAGCAGAATGACGGCTCGATCCTCGCGAACGGCAAGAATCCGGACTTCGATACCTACACGCTCGTCGCGAACACCGATCTAGTCGGGCTAACGGCACTGCGACTGGAAGCGCTGTCGCATCCGAGTTTGGTCAAGAACGGGCCGGGGCGCGCGGACAATGCGAACTTCGATTTGACGGACGTGAAGGTTGTGATCACACCGCTCGTAGTCCCGCCTTCAGGCGGAACTCCCGCCAAAGAAACGACACCGCCTAAAGGCGGAACTACGAACTTGAAGTTGCTCAATCCCATTTCGACGTTCGATCAGAATGCGGGTCTGTCAGTGAAGCTGACGATCGACGGCGATCCGAAAACCGGCTGGGCGGTCGATCCGCAGTTCGGCAAGGATCACGCGGCGCGGTTCGAATTCGAGAAGCCCATCGGCTTCGACGGCGGCTCAACGATCACAGTGACGCTGGCGTTCAACGGAAACAACAAGCATAACCTCGGCCGCGTGCGGTTGAGCGTCGCGACGGCGAAGGAAGCCGTGCCGCTCGACGCAGCCGCGACGTTCGGCGATCTCATCGCCGCGCTCAAGAAACCGGCCGAGCAACGCTCGCCGCGCGAAGTCGAAAAACTGCTGACGTGGTATCGCGGACGTGATGACGAATGGAAAAAGCTCAACACGGTCGTCCAAGACCACGCGGCAAAAGAGCCGAAGCCGAACCTGGCGAAGGTCATGGTGTGCAGCGAAGGAGTGAAGCCGATCCGGCATCACACGCAAGGGGCGGACTTCTTCGAGCAATCGCATTTTCTGCATCGTGGCGATACGAATCAGAAGATCGACGTCGCGCCGCAAGGTTTTCTGCAAGTCTTGATGAACTCGCCCGACCGCGAGAAGAAGTGGATCGAAGCCGCGCCGGCCGGAGCGACCACGTCATTCCGCCGCAGGTCGTTGGCGAATTGGATCACCGACACGCAGCAAGGCCCCGGACAACTGTTGTCGCGAGTCATCGCGAACCGCGTTTGGCAGCATCATTTTCACGTCGGCCTCGTCGGCACTCCGAATGATTTCGGAGCGATGGGACAACGGCCAACGCATCCGGAGTTGCTTGATTGGCTGGCAGCAACGCTGATCTCGCCCCATGGGTGCGGTTGGCACCTCAAACCGCTGCACAAGCTCATCATGCTGAGCGCGGTGTACCAACAAGGTTCGGCATTCGATGCGGCCAAGTCGAAACTCGATCCACAGAATCAGTTTCATTGGCGACGCTCGCCACGGCGGCTGGAAGCGGAGGTCATCCGCGATTCGATGCTGGCGGTCAGCAGCGAATTGGATCGAACTCAATTCGGGCCGGGGACACTCGACGACGGGCACAAACGGCGGAGCATCTATTTCATGGTCAAGCGCAGCCGATTGGTGCCGATGATGCAGCTCTTCGATTCTCCGGAACCGCTGGTCAGCGTGGGTGAGCGGCCCAGCACCACGATTGCTCCGCAGGCGTTGCACTTCTTGAACAGTCCGCATGTGCGAGCCTGGGCAACTTCGTTTGGCCGACGGCTGGCGGCAACCGGCGAGAAGTCGATCCCCGACGCGATTCGGCAAGGCTATCTGGCCACAACCGGCCGCCCGCCGACTGAGGTGGAATTGGCCGAAACGATCGAGTTCTTGAAGGGTCAAGCCGACAGTTATCAGGCCGCGGGACAGGGGAAACCACGTGAATTGGCCTTCGCCGATTTCGCGCAGGTGCTGATGAGCCTGAACGAATTCGTCTACGTGGACTGAGCGGATTGCTGGTCGTGGGACGCGATTGGATTGCCGACCCATTGCTCAATCGCGCGACGGCTCGCGCCTGAGTTGCTGGCCGGTGGTTCAACCACGCGGACGATCGAGTTGTTCGTCGTCCGCCGGAGTGTTTCTCGCCAATCGTCGAGAGTTGATGTCGCTATCGCCTGAATCTCTATGTTCGATGCGCGAGTCGAATGAGCACTTCCACACCACGTTCCAATGTCCGATTGTCAGCAGCATACGAGATTCGAAAGTGTGTGTCTTGAGAACTGAAGACATTGCCAGGGATCATCAGCAAATCATGACGAATGGCCTCCGTGACGAACTCGGTGGCGGTCCCCCATGGTGCTTTCAGGAACAGATAAAACGCTCCGCCTGCCGGAGCAATTTCGTAGTGCGGGCTGAGTTCCTTCAACAAATAGTCCCGTTTGCCTCGGTATTCGGTGACCGATCCGGAAATGTCCACATCCAACGCGGACAGGCCCGCCCACTGCACGGGATGCGGAGCACAAACGAATGAGAACTGTTGTAGCTTCGACATCTGCTGCATGAGTTGTTCTGGCCCATGCACCCAACCCAGTCGCCAGCCGGTCATCGAATGCGACTTGCTGAAGCCGTCGATCACGATGGTCTGCGGATTGAACTGAGCCGGACTGACGAACGGGTCGTCGTAGCAGAAGGCTCGATAAATTTCGTCGCTGATGAGTGCGATGTCGTGTTCCGCCGCCAACTCAGCCAATTCGCGGAGTTCCGATTCCGAGGCGACGTATCCGGTCGGGTTGCACGGACTATTGCACAGGATGACTTTCGTGCGCGGAGTAATTGCCGCCTGAACTTTGGCCACGTCCAGCCGAAAATCCGGGTACGTGTTGATCGGCACGATCTTGCCGCCGGCGACCGTCGTCAGATGTTTGTACATGACGAAGTACGGATCGAAGGCGATGACCTCGTCACCGGGGTTGACCAGCGCCAGCAATGCCAACATGAGGCCGCCGCTGGTTCCGCTGGTGACGAAGACCCTTCGGTCCGAATGATTGAAGTCGGCATCGATCTGGGCCTGCAGCTTTTGAATCAACGGCGCGATGCCTTGAGTCTGGCAGTAAGCGTTCTTCCCCGCGAGCACCGCCGAAAACAGGCTCTCTTTGATCGCAGTGGGAGTGTCCATGTGCGGCTGTCCGATGCTGAGATTGATCGGATCCTGCATTTTTGCCGCAAGGTCGAAAACCTTCCGAATTCCCGAAGCGTCAATGAGATGCATCCGGTCAGCGATCCAGCGTTCAGACATTTGAGTTTCCAAGATCACAAAGAGAATCAGGTCGGATGGGTGGCAAGCATGACCTTCCGAACTACGAAACCATTCGCCGCGAACAGCGGTTTTTTGCCACTCGCCGAGTATCCGCCAATCGACGTCATTCGCCAAGAGTTGGTCATGGTGCCTGCCGACTTTTTGCGGTCGCATGTGACACCAGAAAATCGAGGTACGTCACCGAAACTGTCATGTCGCTCCTGAGGCCACTAAAATAATTTAGCTTTTGCTTGTTGGTTGCTACGGATGCCATCGAAACAACCACTCGTCTCATCATCATCAAGCCAGCAACATGCCCGCACAAATTCCCGCACCACAGCTTCTCGACCTGGAAGTCAAAGACGTCCGGGTCATTTTTGCACCGATCTGGGAGGATCTCCTCGAAGAGGTCGGACAAGAGAATCTTCGCTTCCCAAAGGAGATCATTCTCCTGGGGGGAGCTCCTGGAGCCGGTAAGGGAACGCACACGCGCTTCATCATGTCGGCTCGCGGATTGACCTGCCCGCCGATTGTGATCAGCGATCTGCTGACGACGCCCGAAGCGGAAAAGATCAAGATGCAAGGGGGGATGGTCGGTGACAAAGAAGTGATTGGTCTGTTGCTCCGCAAGTTGCTCGAACCGCAGTTTCGCGATGGCGTCGTGCTCGATGGCTTTCCGAGAACTCAGGTGCAGGTCGAGTGCCTCAAGCTGCTGGTGGACAAAATCAATCAACTTCACAACGACTACGCCAATACGCCGTTGGCGATTCATTTTCGGCGTCCGACCATTCACGCGATGGTGCTGTTCGTCAGCGAGAACACCAGCATCGCGCGTCAGGTCAATCGCGGCCGCGAGATTGCCGAACACAATCGCAAAGTGGCTGAGACGGGCGTCGGAAAGCTCATCGAGCAACGCGCGACGGACATGTCCGACGAAACCGTGCGCCGCCGATATCGCGTCTTCAAAGAACAAACGTGGAACGCGCTGACTTCTCTGAAACAGCTCTACCACTACCACTTCATCAACGCCGAAGGCCCGATCCAAGAGGTCGAGGAGAACATCCTCAAAGAGTTGCAGTATCAAAGTTCGCTGGAGTTGGACCCACTCACGTTCGAGCGTTTGCGAACGTTGCCGGTCGCGGACGAAATCACGCTGCATGCTCGGCAAGAACTTGTGCGACGACTGGACAGTTACGAATTGGAGCACGTCGAACTGCTCGCTCGCATGGTGGAACTCATCCGCACGAAGTTCATTCCGATTATCACTCGCCACGCGCTGTCGGGCCGAGCTCATGTGAATTCGGAAGACCGGATCTTCGAAGACCCGCTGGCGATCTCGATGCTGATCGACATCTTTTCCGAGCGAGGTTTTCACGCCGTCGTCGACAAACACGTCCGCGAGGTTCCGGAACGTGTTGATCTCATCACTGGCCAAATCCATTCTCGGACGAAGTTCATCTACCGCATTCAAATCCACTTCAAAGGCTCAAAAATCCGCAGAGGGTGAGAGACAAAATCGTGATCATGTGCCACATGATTTTGTGATTGCCCGCAGCCAATCCGAGACGAAGTCCAATGATTGACGAACCTCTATCGCGTCGCAGCTTGTTATCCATTGGCGTGGTTGCGATGAGTTCGTTGTTGGTTCGCAACTCGGCCTACGGCGACGAAGTTGAGCCGGCCGATCCGCCGGCATTCAAGCACGCGCGAGTGACCGATGCCTGGGAGGCGTATCGAGGCAAGCTCACGTTTGGAAAAGGCCAAACGCTGGCACTGCTCGACGATGGGTGCAAGTTGTCGATGCCCGAGTGGTCACAATCGGGCGGTGACGTGCCGAAGGTGCTCGTGTCGTACGACAGTGTCGATGGCGACAACGACCCGAAGCACGAAGGCCGCGGCTACCACGGATCGACAATCGGTATTCCGTCTTCCGTGAACTACAAGGGGAAGCGTGGAGTCGCCTTCAACAACCAAGTCGCCGTCGTCCGCGCGTTGGAGTGTTGTCACTGCCACGTTGCCGACAGCAAGACGCTTGCCGCCGGACTGCAATGGGTCATCGACCATCATCAGAAACACCGCATCACCGCCATCAATTTGGCTCCGGTCGATGACCTTGAACACGCGGAACCGGTCCCGACAGAAATCGACGCCAAACTCAAACGGCTTCGCGAGCTCAACATCTGGGTCAGCGCGCCGGCCGGCAATCACGCCTTCACGAACGGCATCTCTTGGCCCGCTTGCCAACCAAACTGCTTCGCCATTGGTGCGGTCCGGTCAGGCAAAGACGAAGTCTATCTCGACCGACACACGAAGATCGATCTGGTCGTTCCGGCCGCCGCGACGTCCTCCTCAAACGCAATCGTTTGCGGAGCCGTTCTGTTGCTGCGTGAGGCGATCGACAAGTCCGGCTACGGCTGGAAACAGGACGGACCAAATTTACCCGAGGCGATGCTGGCGATCCTGAAACGGACCGGCCCAGCAGTCGAAGACCCCGGCAGCAAGCTCACATTCCGACGCCTCGACGTGAAGGCGGCGCTCGATGAAGTCTTTTCGTAAGTCAGCCTGGAAAGGCTGGCCTACGGAGCGCCGTACAGCGCCGCCAATTCCCGCTCGTACTTCGCGAGAATGTGTCGGCGACGGACTTTCATCGTCGCGGTCAATTCATCCGCAGCCAGTTGGAACGGCTTGTCGAGCAACAGACAGCGTTTGACTCGTTCCGGCTGGCTGACTACTTCCATGACGGCGTCGATTCTCGATTGCATGAAATCGACCAGAGCCGCCGTCGTCACGAAGCCGTCGGTGACGTGCCAGTCGCATCCGAACTTCTTGGCCTCGGCCTTGAGCGAAGATTCGTTCGGCACGATCAACGCGCTGATGAAGTGTCGGCCGTCCCCGTAAACAACCGCCTGGTCGATGAACGGATCGCTGGTCAGCAGCCGTTCCAATTCGCTGGGAGCGATGTTCTTTCCGGCGGACGTGACGAAGATGTCTTTCTTCCGATCGGTGATCGACAGAAAGCCTTCGTCGTCGAGTTTGCCGACATCGCCGGTGAGCAGCCAGCCGTCGTGAATCGTTTCCGCAGTCGCGGTCGGATTCTTCCAATAGCCCTGCATGACGTGCGGGCCGCGCGTCAGAATCTCGCCGTCTTCGGCGATGCGCACCTCGACGTTTTCGATCGCTCGACCCACCGAGCCGATCTTGAACGACTGGGTGTTGTTGAACGAAATCACCGGCGAACTTTCCGTCAGTCCATAGCCTTCCAGCAACGGCAATCCCGCCGCGTGAAATGCGCGGCAAACGTGCTGAGGCAACGGCGCTCCCCCCGATGTGAGCTGTCGAATTCGCGGCCCAAACAGCGTTCGCAACCGGTCGTCACGTTCTGGCGGAAGCAACTCGGCAACGCTGTTCCACACCTTCTCGTAAAAGCGAGGCACCGCCGTCAGCCACATCGGCTGCACGGCTTCCAAATCGGCCAGGAGCGTTTCGATCGACTCCGCCAGCGCGACGGTAGTGCCGGCCCAGGTCGTCAAATAATGATCGACCGTCCGCGCATAAATGTGGCTGTACGGCAACCAACTCAGCAACACGTCGTCGGGTTCCATAAACGAAATCTTCCCGGTGCCCACCGCATTGGTCAGCAAGTTGTCGTGCGACAACATGACTCCTTTTGGATTCCCGGTTGTGCCGCTGGTGTAGATGATCGTTGCCAAATGGTTGCCGCGAATCGTCGCCTCGCGCCGCGCGATTTCCTCTCGACCAGCGGCACCCAATTGCCAACCGCGATGCTTCAGTCCGTCCCATGTCAGCAGCTTGAGCCGGCAGTCTGGCGGCGAAATGATCGGCTCAAACGAGACGAGGAATTCGAGCAGCGGCAACGCATCCAACACGGCGAACACTTTGTCTGCTTGACACTGCCCGCTCACAACAACGCCACGCGACTCGCTGTGCCCGACTTGGTACTCCACTTGAGCCGCGGCCAACGGTGCATGCAGCGGAACATCGGCCGCTCCGCAACTTAAAATCGCATGATCGGCGATCAGCCATTCCCACCGGTTCTCGCTCAGAATTGCAATGCGATCGCCAATTCGAATCCCTTGCGAGGTGAACCCTGCGGCGGCATCGTCCGCATGTCGCCGGTAGTCCGCCCAAGACAAATCGGAGAATTGTCCGGCCTGTTTGTGCCGCAACGCCACTCGCGGCCCCAACCGCTCCGCAGTACACCGGTGCAATTCGCAAAGATTCTGAGTGCCCATGCTCGCCGGATCCTCCTTCGATCGGGCAAACAATATGCCCTGCGACGGTTGACCGCTAGAAGCCACTCGACAATCCATTCTCACTCAGCTCGCCCAAGTGAGAAGGTCCAATTTTGGTTCGTGAGTTTGGCGGCAATCTTCCGCAGGAATTTCCGCTGTCCGAACTCGATTTGAATTTCTCTGCGACAGCGCCGACATCGCTGCGAACAGTCACGACACCACCGAGGTACCAACAAACAACCCTTAGTTCGACTTTTGCAGTTTTCAGCGTGTTGATAACTGATCTGCGGAAATAGCGTGAGCCTCCACGACAATGCTTGGGACATCACTCTCAGGCATCGAGCAAGGAGGCTCACGATGGAACTTGTACCCAGTTTTGCGGCTTTGTT
>CAMAWN010000002.1 GCA_945861865.1 Candidatus Kuenenia stuttgartensis
AGCACGAAACCGTCGCGTATTGGCGAGGAGTGTCTCTCCCCTTTCCAGAACCCGGAATACGGCTGATTCGTCAGCACGACATCGGTGCCGTGCAGATGCAACTCACCACGCTGCGTGCCGAACTCGTCGAAGCCGTGCAGCACCTCGACCAACACTTCGACGCGTTGAAGGCTTCCGCTCGCGAACAACTCGGCACCTTGTTCAATCTTGCCGACTATCCCGACTCGCTCCAAAATCTCTTTGACGTGACGTGGGATTTTCCGTCGGTCGAGCCGCCGTCGTATCTGCAACAACTCAGCCCTGAGTTGTACCGGCAAGAATGCCAGCGCGTGGCTGCTCGGTTCGACGAGGCCATTCACTTGGCTGAGGCGGCATTCGTGGAAGAATTATCTCAGATCGTGTCACACTTGACCGAACGGCTCAGCGGCACAGAAGACGGTCAACCGAAAGTCTTCCGCGACTCCGCGGTCCTTAACCTGACCGAATTCTTTCAGCGGTTTCGCGAGTTGAACATTCGGTCGAATGCGCAGCTCGATGAACTGGTGGAGCAATCCCAACGGATCGTGCGCGGTGTCGAACCGCAATCGCTCCGTGACAACGGTGGCCTGCGGCAGAACATCGCGACGCAGCTTTCGGCCGTGCAGTCAGTGCTCGACGGCCTGTTGGTGGATCGCCCGCGCCGCAACTTACTTCGCCGACCGCGCTGACGGAGGATGCCATGCAACTTGTCATTGATCCGGCCGGCGGCGTGCGCTGCGTGTACGACGAAGCCCTGCCGCTTTCGGTGTTCGGCCAACTGACCATCGCGCGCGGCTCGCACGTCGAGCCGACGGATTCCGGCCACTGGACCGCCGACCTCTCTCCGGTCGGCGGTCCCCTTCTTGGTCCCTTCGAGTCTCGCTCGGCCGCACTGGTGGCTGAACGCGAATGGCTCGAAGGCCACTGGCTACTCGGCTGCGAGTAGTCCTCAACTCTCGGCATTCCTCGCCTCGCGTGTGCGGGGCGGTTGCTTTCGTTCGCGACCGCCCCGTCGTGGGTTGTCGCTATCTCTTCTCCAAGGAATTCACCACATGAGCCAACACGATTTGAACCGCGAGATTTCCCGTGTCACCGGCGAGTCCATCGGCACGATTGCCGGCATGGGCTTCGTTGAACTGCGTCCGATTCCGTTTGAGCGCGAACCGCTGATGATGGATTGGGATGATCATGACGCCGACCGCAGTGTCGCCGTCATCCCACAGCGACGTCGCCAACACAGCGCGGCGTAACGGCAGATTTCAGCCCACAGCGAACCGTCACTCACAATTCACAGGAGGGTCTCTCTTGCTGACCATTTCACGACAACTTGCCAAACAAATCCGCTCGGTGTTTCGCCGAGCGTTGCAAATCTCCGCGAGCCAGGCCGATCAAATGGTCTGGCTCGTGGCCGATGACACCGGTCTTCGCGTCCGCGCTCAGAACGAGCGTGCGATCATCGAGTACCACTTGCCGGGCGTCGTGACGCCCGACTCAATCTCAATCACGATGGAAGCCCTCGCTGCCTGCGAGGGCACAAAGACCGTTGAGTCTGTCAGCGTCGAGCGGCTCGCCGACGAAACGGTCGTTTTGCGTTGGGACAATCATTCGATTCCGCAGTCCTTTCAACTCGATGCCAAAAAACTGCATGCCGCCCCGGCACCTGCGTTGCCAGAGACGTGGATGAGTAATCCGCCTCGGCTGCTCACCGCGCTCAGCGATGCGATGAAGATCGTGCCCACGGACGCGACCCGATTCGCCATCAACTGTGTGCATCTGCGGCCGAGCGGTGGACGTATCGCAGCAACCGACAGTCACCAATTGCTGATTGAGTTCGGATTTGCATTCCCTGGGGAAAGTGACCTGCTCATCCCACGCACGACGCTGTTCGGAAGTCGCGAACTGCCGGCCGACCAGCCGGTCGATGTCGGCCTCACAGCCAATCACTTCGTCTTCCGCATGGGACCGTGGACCATCTGGCTGTCGCTCGAAGAGCAAGACCGTTACCCACGTGTCGAAGACATCATCCCCAACACTGACTCGGCCAAGACGCGGCTGAGCCTCTCCACTGAAGACGTGTCGTTCTTACTGGAGGTCATCCCGCGATTGCCGACAGAGACCGATCAGCAAGGACGGATCACGTTGGACCTCAATGGCCACGTCGCGATGCTTGCGAAGGGCGACGGCCCGTCGCCAGTCACTCAGGTCGTGCTCCGTAATTCACATCGCAGCGGCGACGAAATGCGGCTCAATACGGATCGACAGTTCTTGGTTAGGGCGGCGCGACTCGGCTTTCACGAGATCGAGTTGCATGGTTCCGAATCCCCCGTCGTCTGCCGCGATGAACGTCGCATCTACCTCTGGTCCGTGCTCGAAGAGGCCGCCGCTCTGACGATCGGCTCGGACACCGTCCAACTCGAATCCCCACTCATCACCACGTATCAGCCCGCGCGGAGCGATCCGCCGGCACGTCGAACACGACAACCCAAAGAAAGGAGATCCACACCTATGCCACACAATCGCGTGGCCGCAACGCTCGCCGCTTCGGCTGCGTCACCGGAAAATGGATCAGTCTCGCCGCCGACAAACCACAACAATGACCATGACAATGGCGGCGGGTTCAACGCCATCTTGCAGCAAGCCGAATCGGTGAAGGCCACGCTGCGGCAAGCTCACACCGAGGTCGGTGGTTTGATTTCCAGTTTGAAGCGATATCGCCAGCAGTCCAAGTTCATGCAGGCCACTTTGGCATCACTCAAACAATTGCAATCGCTCGAAGTGCGATCGCTGTGACCACATTGTCGGGCGGTGTCTACACGCTGCTGACGCAGGGAGCGTGAGTGGCTGCTGTTGAGAGGGCCGGCGCGATTGTGCCAGGCCCTCTTTCGTTTTGCCTGTTTGGAGTCTGAATTATGAGTGCTCGTCTCAAACTCAACCAAGCGTACTTCAACGGCGCGGTCGTCGTCGCGATCTTCATTGGTTGTTGTTTCAATTCGCTTTGGGCATTCCTGCTGTCTGCGGGAGTGCTACTCCTGTCCGCCTGGTATGCCGGCGACATCCGATCCACTGGTCAATCTCTACGACGCTCTTCGCCGCCTGGTCGGAGACGTCGCTGGTGAATCCAAGTCGCTGCCGTCAGCCGCTACTTCGCGACCGCATCACGGACCAATGTCGAGAATTGAGAGTCGCGATTGAATCGCGGCAACGATCGGTGCCAGCTTTTTCTCGGCAGCCGACTCGTAGTGGTCTCGCAGTTCGTTCAGATGCGTGTAACTCACGATGGCGGCGCGGCCGGGTGAATGTCCCATCAAATAACGACGGTAATACTCCGGCAACCCGGCGTTCTGCATCAGCGTGCTGAAGAGGTGCCGAAAATCTTTGAGCGTGGCAGAATCCGGCCACTTGAGCTGCGTGCTCAGCCGCTGAAATTCATGTTCGATGTGGTCGTACTGAATACCGCCAGCATCTCGCAGCATGGTGTCGCGGATGCGGAGCCGACCCGCTGCCGACAAGGATGGTTGTTTGCGGCAACGACAGTCGAACTCGTCCTTGAGGTCGAGCAGAGTTGCCCTGTGCAACAGCGGTTTCAGGGAACCATCCAGCACATTGCGACGCACGAACAACAGGCCCGTCGAGGATTCGGTGGATTTCAAAAGTCTCGCCACCTGGTCAATGATCGGCAGCCGTTTGTCGCGGCGGCCTTTGGGGACATAGTTGATCTCAGGCAAACAGGGGACGCGCAGCCATCCATCATCCAGAAACTCCCGGAATAGGAAGCAAGGCTCGGCGGCCCGCAATCCGTAACAGATCAGCAACGCGAACAGCGGCAATTGAAGGCGATCACAGGCGGTCAGCAGCTCGACAGCCATCTCGACGGTCACATCGGGTTCCCCAAAAAGGTCGCGGGCTCCCGACATCGTTCGGCGACGGTGGCCGAGAAATGGATTCCGAAAGTCCGACGGCAGCAAATGCCCACGCTCTGGATCGGACGCCCACGCGAACAGCGACCGCGCAACGTCTTCCACATATCGAGTGGAAATCATTTTTCGCACGGCCGAGTTCCGGTGCCCGTTTGGTGAGATGCGACGCTCGGACAAGAATGCGGAGAACTTCAGCGCGAACTCACGATTGACCAATGTGGCCGTCGGAAACGCCACATCGACTTCACGTTGTTCAATAAAGGCCAAGTAATGCGTCAACGCCGACTGATATCGCGCGACCGTGCCTGCGTCGATTTCCAAAGCATCCGCCCTCTGCCGCAGGTCAGCCACAAACGCAGCGACCAATTCCTGGTGCTGGAGTTTCGGGCGGCCAAGTCCCGCCGACCGGAAGTTCTCCAGCCGTTGTTCAATCTCTCTGGCCCGTGAAATCGCAGCTACCAAATCGCCATTCACTCGATCAGACAGATTTCGTTTCGCAGCCGGATCCCACCACTGCAAGACATAGTGATCGGCACGGGAATAGATTCGGACTCGCTTAGGCACGGCGATTCCCGCTGGCAGTTCGTCGATGCGCCGCAGCCGATGCTGTTCGCCATAACGCTCGGACCACGAAGTCGAGTGCGTTGCGGCCAAAGTGGGAGATAAACTCACGGTATCCATCCAGCCCAGGAGAAAATGCTCGGCCGTTGTGGCAGAGACCGAGGGCTAGGCACTTGCGCGCCGTGTGATTTCATGGAAACTGGATTGGTCCGTCGGTTTGGGTTGCACGACGAGGAGTATTCGTTTGAGCTTTGCCAAAAACCTCTGTCGTTGGGAAACTTGAGCATCGACCATTGGTGGATGCAGGTGACATCGCTTTACAGCCAGCGACGAAGAATTTCCGCGACGGCCCACAATCATTCTGAAATCTTGCGTCTGTATTGGGCGGCGGTGAAGAACGAAAATGCAACCGCTTTCCGCGACGCACAAGAGCGATATCTGCTGGCCTCGCTGGTGCCGTATGTGAGAGCCGAAGGGAGTCGGACGGTTTTTGCCGACGCTATTCTTGCACGCGGGCGTCGGTCAGAACGTCTGGAGCAGCTTGCGATCCTTGAGCGCTCTTTGGCAGCCGACCGTGAGCGATCGCTGTCTCGCGAGGAGTTTCACGAACGAAGTTGGGCTGCACTCGGTCGTCAAAGGTTTCCCGTCGAGGTTGAAGAGGCCTATCGGCAATTGTCGCGTGAGGTGTTGGACGGTCCGTCTTCGGCGCTCGCCTGCGGTGATGCCGCGGCGGCGTTGATGTCGGTCCAACAATTATGGAGTCGGCAGATGCGATCCATCGGCCGTCGCTCAGGGAACGTGCTCGAAAAACTGGCGTTAGACGTGTTGTCCTATGAGTCCCGTGCCGCGTTTCATCACTGCTATTCGGTGACGTGGTGCGGGCTCATTCCCTTGCTGCAACTCGAAGATCGTTGGACCGAGGCGGCGTGCGTGTTTCACCGTTTTTGGCACACCGATTTGATGGATTCTCAATCCGGGACTTCCCTGTTTCATGGCCACATCTTTGGTCTACATCCCGCGACAGCGCTCTTTATGCAGACGACAACTGGTCCGGAACTGCTTGGAGAGTGGCTGGCGAATCCGGTATCTGCCGAATTGTTTGGACGTGTTCTGAATGGGCTGTTGATTGCCATCTTTGATTACCACCAACGACGCGAACTCGCTGCCGAACAGCGTCCCCGCCGCCGAGTTCAGGGAACCGGCGATCTGGAAGCGGTTGAACGTACTCAGCATGAGCGTCAGCGTGGCCAGCGACGCCGCTGACTTGGTAAGTCAGATCGCTTATCGCCAATACCAAATCTTCACGGTTGCCGACGCCGAGTTTTGCTACTGTGAAATCGTTCTCAAATCATTCCTCACGCCGCGGCGCAAGTGCCTAGCCTCCGCCAATGACGTTCATTGGTACGAAGGACTTGCCTGCGGCGTTCTGCATTGGTGGAGCCGCCTATGTCCCATCGTCATTCTGTTTCGGCCGACGATTCGGCGACCGACCTTACCTTCGAGAGTCTCGATCACATCAGACTAGGGTTCTTGATTGCAAGCGGCGACTTGCCGTTTCCGAGCGGTCTTGCCCGAGACGATGCAATCCGACTCGCCTTCGAGGTGCGCGGTCACCGCCGAACTCAGTTGGTCCAGTTTCTGGCACGGCAGGTCGCACAGCACCTGTATCACCGACCGCCAGACAAATCGTGAGGTACTGTTGCCATGATTCGAGTTGAGTTCGATTTCAAAAAACCCTGGCGTGTGGTGATCTACGCGCGAATGTCAACGGATCGCCAAAATCCTAGGTCTCCTGATCAACAGATCGCGACTATCAAAGAGACCATGAAACGTATTGGAGTGCGTTGGACGATCGTCGTCATCTACCGCGACGAGGGCATTTCCGGACGCTACACCCGCAAACGGCCGCAATTTCAGAAGATGCTCCGAGAACTCAAAGGTGGGAGTGTGAAAGCGGACTTGATCTTGGTCGATACTTTCGAACGGCTTTCGCGAGCCAACGGCGGTGCCGAGCTACGCGGCAAGTTGCAACGGATGGGAGTATTGGTGCTGACGGCGGATAGTGGCTTCACCGATCCCACGACGACTGCCGGCCAAGCACTCACGATGGTCGAGTCGATTCGTTCGACCGAGGACGGGCGGATAAAGGCGCACAACGTTTTGCGTGGTAAAAGGGATTCGATTCGTTTCGGGCACTGGCCTGGCGGTTCGCCGCCGCTCGGCTATCGGCTCAAAAACGTGATGGTCACGAAAAATGGAATTGAAGAGATCGATCATCGAGTGTTGGAACCGGATCCGGAAAATCGCTGGCTCATTGAAGAGTTGTTTCGCGTTGCTGACGAGAAGGGTTGGGGCACAAGCCGGTTGGCAGGGATGCTCAATCAGGATCCTCGGATTCCCGATGGCCTCAAGCCATTTCATCCAGCCACAGTTGGCTGGTGGCTCGATTCTGAGATTTACTACGGCGAATTGGTCTGGGGAAAACACTGCACGGGCATCGTCGATGATGTGCGTGTTCTGAAGCCGATGCCGGAGTCAGAATGGGAGCGATTCCCTAATTTCTGTGAGCCCCTCGTCTCGCGCGAAGTCTGGAATCGAGTGCAGGCTCTGCGAGATGCGCGACGAGAACGTACGGCTGCCGCACATGCCGCCAAGGCTACTGACCGTAGCCAGATCGTCGGCCTCAACGCTCCGGGCATCGCGTTGAAGTACCCGTTGACCGGACTGGTCCGATGTCGCCACTGTGGCCGGTCGATGACACCGTCGTCCTCGCCGGTGTACACGACCATCTCCGGCGAAGAAAGGCGGTATGTCGCTTATCTGTGCAGCGGGTTTGCCGGTGGAATCTGCTCCAATGGCACGCGGATCTCCGAACCGTGGCTGCGCGACATCGTCATGAAACTGGTTCGCCAGAGATTGTTCTTTGAAGACTAATGACTCATTGCTGCTCGACCGCTTGTGGGCTTAGGGACACAGAATCCTAAGCCCTTCTCTCCTCATCTTCTCTGTAATCCTCTTCTTTCGACATGGAGGTTGAATCCCATGAACCGCGATTCCCTGATGACAAATACCCGTCTGCTGGAATTCATGCATTCCGTCCAACAAGAACTTGATCAACTCCATCCGGAGACTCCCCACCGCGAGGCCGCGTTGCTGTCCGAAAAACAGAGCCTTGAAGAACAGCGGCGCGGTTGGATTCAGTCGCTGGGCAACGCCGCGTTGCCGGCTGCGGCGCGAACTGCGCTCGAAGCTCAATTCGAGCAAGCGGAACATCGCATCAACGCCATCGAAGCGGATCTGTCCGAAACGGCTGCTCGTAGTCAACAAAAGCAAAATGCTTTGGATGTTGAAATGGTGGCCGATCAGTTGGAGCAACTCGATCAGATTCTGTTGTCGGAAAATGCCTCCGCCGCCAACGTCATGTTGTCACAGCACATTGACGGCATCTATTGCGACGGGGAGGGCACAGTCACCATTCGGACCTGCAAGCTCGGAGCCTTGGCGGGGGCATTGGATTTGATGCCGCGAGAGGACACGTCGCTCCCATTGCCTGGGACTTCAGAAGCCACTTCCAGCGACGCCTACTTGGCCCATCCCCGCCGACGCGCACGCCTCAATGTCGGAGCCGCCATTGACGATGACGATGAGGCGGCGAGTCTCATTGATTTTGCCGTCGATCCCGACCGTTTCGGCGGGCTGGGCCGGGAATGGTTCACCGAAGATGTCTTTCAACTTCCGGAGCGTCTCTCCTGGGCCAAGGCCCATGCACAAGAGGTGGCGGAATTTCGGCTGCGGACACATGCGTCGATGGAAAAGACAGTGGAGCACTTCGGCAAAACGAAACCAACGATTCGCGAGGCACTCCGTTATGCCAAAGAAGATTTCGGCATGGATGCGTTCGGCAAGTCGGTCAGCCTTCCAACATTGCCGAACTGGTCTCGGTCTAACGCGGGCATCGTGGATCAGTTCTTGCAGAAGCACGGGGTGACGATGAAGATGGCAGTCGCTCACTTTGGAAAATCCGAACCCACGATTCGGAAGGCCCTGCAGTTCGCCAACGACGCATCGTCGTCCGGCCCAAGTGATGGCCTTGAGACTTCTGAACGTCATGTAGACCAATCCGACGAAGACAGCGAGTCACAATCGTGAAGTCCACCAAACAGCGGAGTCCAACCGGGACCGATGTGGTCCTGGTTGGACTCCCCTTTTTTTTAGCATTCAGAGACCGAAATCCGCTTCTCATTGGCATTTCACGCTTCTCTGTCCAAGCTCGCGACCAACATCAATCGCGTAAGTCGCTGGCTGATCTGACGATATCGAACGACAACTACTCTCGAATCTCAACATGCACAGACTCCCGTACATGCCGAGATTTGAGAACGACAACCTATGAGGTTAAGCGGTGCGAACACGAATTGCGTTTCAGATCAGATGATCGTATTGATCTCTCCGGCGACAAGTGCATCCATCACGTCGCCGGTGGATTTGAAGAGCCAATCCAGATCCGCAATGTTGGGGGTTGGCGGCGTACTTCCTTTGAGATTGTCCGGTGCTTTGGCATCGTTTTGCACGGTCGGCGTGTTGAGCTGCACAGTTCCGTTCAAACCACCGCCGTCGCGCAGATTGCCGACCCGAGCGGCGTAGGCAAGGTCTGGTCGACGCCATTCAGACATCAGAGCGTCTAGGCTGGCGAGTTCCGCAGCGGTGGGTGTCGCCGAGATGCCGCCGCTAAACGATGTTGTTCCGCCGATCAGGATGTCTTCGCCGCTCGACCCGGTGACCGTCACGTCGCCGATAAGGATGTCAGCTCCAGCTCCGCCGATCAGCATGTCGCGGCCTGATCCGCCGACGAGTGAGTCGTTCTTCGTACCTCCCAGCAGCACGTCGTCGCCATTGGCTCCTTGCAACGTCACCGAACCGAGCGTGAATTGATTGGCGACCAACTTGTTCGCGGAGGCTCCTCCGGAGAGGTTTGCAGTTTCGATCGCGGCCAACGTGAGCGTGCCGAATCCGGTTGCGGCAAACGCCGTGTTCGTCAGCGTCATGTCGGTATCGCGAACCGCCACGAAACGGTCAACACCCGACAAACCGTCGAGAGTGCCAGTGCCAGTCCAGTCGCTCGCTGTAAAGATGTTGGCACTCGAACCACCGGAAAGATTCCCGATGCCGATGCCAGTCAGCGTCATAATCAAGTTGTTCGACGCGAGTAATTGCGTGTCAGACAACGTGACGTTCGCGTTGCGAGTCGCGGCGACCGTGTCGATTCCTCCGCCGCCAGCAATCGAACCGGTGCCGTTCCAGCCGCTGACAGTGAACGTGTTGTTTTCGAGGCCACCGGTGAGCCGAGCTGCCTCGAAGCCAGACAATGTGAGTGAGCCGAATGCCATTACGGAACCGGTTGTCGTGAACGAGGCCGTCGTCAACGTCAAGTTGCCATCGCGAGTGACGGACAGTGTGTCGGAACTCGAACCACCTGCGAGCGTGCCGGTACCCGTCCAATCGTCAACCGTGATCGTGTTGGCTCCCGCACCGCCGGTCAGCGTGGCTTTCGTGAAACCGCTCAATGCCAAATTCATTCCGTCGCTGGATTGCAGCGCTGAATCTGACAACGTGAAGTTGACGTTCTTGCTGGCGACGATCGTGTCGGCTCCCCCTGCGCCCGCAAGAGTTCCGGTGCCGGTCCAGCCGCTGACGGTGAAAGTGTTCGCGCTGCTTCCGCCGGTCAGGTTGGCGATTTGCAGATTCGTCAGCGTATCCGTGCCGATTCCCGACAACTTACTGTTGGTCAGCGTGAAGTTCACGTTGCCGGATTCGATGAGCGTGTTGTTGCCCGTTCCACCATCGAGCGAATTGTTCCCCTTGCCGCCTTGCAGCGAGTCGTTTCCGGCTCCGCCGTTGAGCGTGTCGGCACCGGCCGCACCATTGAGGACGTCGTCGCCGTCGCCGCCAAGCTCCAGCATCGGCCGCGCGGTCAAGTTGGCCGAGTTCACGACGTTGACAGTGTCATTGCTTCCGTGAGTTCTCAGTCGAAACGCAGCGGTCGAGTTGAAGGCATAGCTGGAGATCGCGCTGAGCGAGCCGGTCAGTTCTAGCGTCACCATGCCCGAAGTCGTGGCCGGATACGTCAGCATGATCGTGTCCGATTCGTCGCCCCCATGCAGGAAGATCGTGGTTGAGGCCGCATACGCGCCGACAAAAGCCACCGTGTTGTCTTCGTTCAGCGGTGTGTTGTCGTTCTCGGTAATGGCATTCGTCGGGTCGGCGACGGCAAGTAGGAAATAATCCGTCAGGACTTCCGACTTCCCCGCGCCGGGGAGCAACACTTGTGTGCCGATCGTGAAATTGACCGTGTGCGTGCCGACCGTCAGATCGGCCGCTTTGCTGATCATGACGTTGCTCAAAATGGTGTCCGCACCGTCGGCAAGTCCGTCGGTCGATTGCAGGAATCGCAGCGTGAACGGGCCCGACAAGGGTGAGTTGAGAATCTCGTACTGCACCGTCAGCGCCTTGCGACCGTCAGCCGTGACCGAGTTCATCACGATGTCGGTTCCCTGCGACTGACTCGCCTCGGCTGTGTTGCCGTAGACACCCAGATTGAGCCGCCCGCCGTTCGGCGACGGTTCATTCGCGAACGCCGCCGTTGGGTTGCCTGCGTCGATCGCCGGGCTGTGAACTTCATCGACCACCCAGTCCCCCTCGCCGCCGTTCGCCGTCGGATCGAAGCGCCCGACTCTCGATTTCACATGGAAGTCTCCGTTCGCGGGATCAGCGAACATCGGGTCCACCTGAATGTTGCCCGTCCCCGAAATGGCTTCCTCCGAGTTGGTGTACGTCACCGAAATCGTGGACGTTTCGTCGGTGAAGAAGTCATCCGTGCTCCCCCAAAAAATCGAATTGACGATTTCGACATGTGAGGACAGAGAAGCAACCACTCCGTTGCCGCGTTGAACCAGCGATGTGTTGTTGGCGATGGTCGAATTCTTGATCGTCACAGTCGAACTCAAGCTGCCGTAGCCGTCTACCCAAATCGCGCCGCCGTCCGCAGCCTCCGAGTGGTTGTTGTAAATCAACTCGTGATCGAGGACGACGGTCGCAGTATCATCCACGAAGATCGCTCCGCCGCGGCCATGTCCCGTGTTGTTGGTCCAGATGTTGTTGCTCAACGTCAGGGGTTTGTACGTATTCGCCGATTCCGGATCGGGGATTGCGACGAGAATGCCACCGCCCCATCCGCCAGACGGGAAATTCTTCCCTGCGTAATTTCCGCGAATGATATTGTGGTCGAATGTGCCATCACCCGACGCCGAACTTGGTAGCGGATAAATCTCAACGCCACCGCAGTGATCGGAATAGCCAATGTTGTTCTCGATCAAGTTATCGGTGATCGTGAAATCCGAATAGCTGCTGACCGAAAGTCCGCCGCCTCGATTCGCGTGGTTGTTGCGAATCGTGTTGTGTGTGACCGTCGCCGTCACATTCCTCATGTAGATGCCGCCACCGTTATTCGAAAGGGCAAAGTCTGGAAAATTAGGGTCGAGAACGGACGTGTCCAATAATGCCGCCACTCCATTGTTTTCGATGACGCAATCACAACTGTCCGGCTATAAGTTGAAGAGAGTCAACTGAGTATGGCGATCACTTTTCAAATCCTGTTCAGTTTTGATCGAAAGAGCCTCAAAAAGCGGGGTTTTCTCGAACAAAGTCAGACTCAGAATTTGCAGAATTTCGCTGAGTGGCCGATCGACGCGCAGTTCGCGTTTGACGATCGCGACCAGGACGTAGACGCTGATCGCGATCCAAACTTGCGTCTTCACGGCGTTCGGGCTGGTGCCGTAGAAGGCTTTGATTCGCAGATTTTGTTTGATCCATTTGAAGAACAATTCCACCTGCCAACGGCATTTGTACAACTTCGCGATGGTCAGCGCGGGGAGTGTGAAATTGTTCGTCAAGAACACAAATCCGCGCTTCTGTTCGGTGTCGTAAAAGGTGACGCGGCGCAGGGGGTCGGGGTACGACTCGGCCGACTTGATGCCAGCCAACACGATGGTTTGATCGCTGCGCAAACCGGTCGTCTTGTCGATGCGACGGCGCGAACGGCAGGCGAAGTCGAGATTGCGTTTGGCTCGCGTCACGAAGAATGCCGCACGAGTCGTCAGCGTGTAGAGTCGCGCGAAGTCGATGTAACCGCGGTCCATGATGTAGAACGCGCCCGGTTCGACGGGCAGGTGATCGAGCACCGTGACATCGGACGTTTTCCCGTGAGTAATCCGCACAAAGCAGGGGATATTGCCCCGCAGGTCCAACAGCGTGTGCAGCTTCACGGCTCCCTTGTGACGACGGAATCGCGCCCACGGAAACAGACTCAGGCACAGATCGATCGTGGTCGAATCCAAGGCGTAAGCCGTCTGTTCCAACGCCACAGCCAGTGTGTCGTGAGCGTACAACTCGCGAGCATGTGTGATCAGCACCTGCGCGAAGTCGGCATAGATCCGCCAGTCGTGTTCGCGGTTGGCATCGGCCAACGTGCTCCGCGAAATGCGACCGCGAAAGCCCGCGTGATAGAGCTTGGTCGGTACCGCTCGCAGACAGGTCTCGATGTCCCGCAAGCTCTCGCGATACGTGAGCTGAGCAAACGCCAAACACAAAAACTGATCGCGACACGAGAAGTCTCGCGGCCGACGATCTCCCCCGTAACGTCGCACACAAGAATTGAATTCGTGCCTCGGCAGAAACTCCATGAGCTGCGCGAGCACCAACGTCCCGGCTTGCATAATGCAACCTCCACCGCCCGGCGAATTTTTGGGGCGTTGGAAGATTCTCGCATTCCGAGTTCAAATCGTGCGCGCTCGTCATTCAACGTAATCCATTAGACAACAACAGGTTCAACCAACCGGCCGAATCGTTAGCCGGACAGTTCTGTGACGCAATTGGAAATCGTCACGTCGAACGGCAGGAACGCGCCACTGCTATTCTCAACATAGATTCCGTGACGGCCACCCGAGACGACCAAGCCATCTATGACCACTGTCACTGCTCGCGCCGACGGCATTTGCAGATAAAAAACGGGCAACGTCGAGTCGACGGTTCCCGTGATTCGAGTCACCTGAGTGACCAGATCCGCGGCTGCGAAGTTGCCAGGTTCGCTGGCCGCATAGGACGCCTCGCTGCCGCCCGCGAAGCCCCCCAACAGTTGTAAGTCGATTTGCGGCAAAGCGACGTTTTCCAAATAAGTCCCCTGCGCCACTTTGACGATCGCGCTACCTTCCACCGAGGCAGCCGCAGTGGCCGCCTCTTGCACCGTATTGAACGGATGCAGCGCCGTCCCATCCTCGGTCCCCGTTGTGTTGTTGGCATCCACAAAGATGTCCGCTGCCAACAGCGTTCGAGTCTCCAAAGATTCCAGCCGTGGGACAGCACGCAACAGCGTCCGACGTGGACGGCAATCGCTTGGGTATACCGTCACCGAGCGAACGGCCGATTCTAAACGTCTCAGCCAAGACTCGAGGAGCATGAGTGACTTTCCGAGTTGCAGGGTGCCAGGTCGGGTCTGCCAAAGTGGCCAAATCACAGGTTATCAATCCAATTGGGCAATGCGGTGAAGATGAGATCGCGATCTTGAATGCTGCCCACCGGGTCATCCCCACGATTGATTTTTTCTTCGGGGGAATCATCTCGCTGGTAGAGGTCGATTTCGCCATTGCCAACGAGGGAGTCGAAGCCGTCGTTGCCGGGAGTCGCGGTGCGTGAGCCGCCGATGAGGACGTCACGGCCGGAGCCGCCCAAGAGCGTGTCATTGCCGTCGCCGCCGATCAGGATGACTGGTGCGCTGGTCAGAGAGGCGTCGAATTTGTTCGTTTTGTTGGTCGAATTATCGTCTCCAATCAGAACGACCCTCTCGATACCTGTAGCCGTTTCCGTGCCGGTCGCGCTCGACCTCACTTTGATTCCGGTAACTGTCGATCCTGTCTTCACGTCCGAGACGGTGAAGTTGCCGATGGCTTTCTCGTTCCAATAATCGAAGCCGACTCCGCCGTCGATTGAGTCGGTGCCTGCGCCGCCCGACAGCACGTCGTCGCCGTTGACGCCTTGGAGAACGTCGGCGGCCGATCCGCCCAGCAACGTATCATCGCCATTGCCTCCGACCAGCGTGACGGGGATCGTGGACTTGCGGGCGTCGAATTTGTTGTGACCGTCGCCGCCGGTCAGTCGCAGGAATTCGATGCCCATCCAGACATCCGAACCCAGTCCGTCCGACGTGAGCGGGTTGTTGCCAGAGATCGCGTTGACCAACACATCCGTGTCAGTCGCCTCATCAATGAGGTCACTGCCGGCACCGCCTTTGAGTTCGTCATTGCCAGTTCCGCCGCGCAGCGTGTCGTTGGCAGAGCCGCCTGTCAGTTTGTCGTCGCCCGCCAGTCCGTCGAAATAAACGCTGCCCTTGAAGGGGTTGACGGTCGCCACCACGAGAGTGTCATTTCCCGTCGTGCCCCATAGTTTGACCACTTCGTTCGTACCCGATGTCAGCAGATCGATTCCCAGTCCGATCACGAGATTGGTCAAGCCAATCGTGCCAACGCTGATGCCCGATTCGAGGACGGTGTCTGAATCGGCTCCACCGTTGAACATGTCGTCGCCGAGACCACCGGTCAGCGAATCGTTGCCAGCCCCGCCGTCTAACGAATCGTTGCCGGTGCCACCCACGAGCGAGTCGTTGCCCGCCAAGCCTTGGAGCGTCGTCCTTCCCGACCAGCCGCTGGCATTGAAGGTGTTGGCACCGCTTCCGCCGATCAGCAGGGCTTGTTCGAAACCCACCAGCGTGTTTTGGCGACCGATGCTCAGCACCAGCAGACCCTCGACGGCATTGCCGGTGAGCGTGAAGTTCATGTCTCCTGTGTGCTGTACGAGATCGTTGGCTCCCGCGCCGCCATCGAGCGTGTTGTCTCCGTCACTACCACCGAGCAAGTCGTCGTCGTCACCGCCGAACAACACGTCGCGGCCTGTGCCGCCAAGTAGCGTGTCGTTCTTCTTCCCGCCGGAGAGCGTGACAGGACCGGCGAAAGTGGACGCATCCAGCTTGTTCGCGAGGAGATCGCCACCGGTCAGCGAGGCGGATTCAAACCCCAACAGCTTGTCCGTGCCCAAACCCGCGAGCGACGTGTTGGTCAGCGTGATCAGGGCGACGTCGCCTGTTTCCGTCAGCCGATCGGTTCCCGCCGATCCGCCGTCGAGCACATCGTCTCCCAGACCACCCGTGAGCACGTCATCGCCAGCACCGCCTTGCAAGTTGTCGGCCAACGAGCTTCCCACCAGAGTGTCATGGCCATTGCCGCCAATCAGTGTGACCGGAATGGTTGACAGGCTGGCGTCGAACCGGTTGTTGCCGTCGCCGCCGGTCAGTTGGAACTGTTCGATGCCAGTCCATGTATCGGAACCGAAACCGGAAGCGGAGTTGACCGTCACGTCGAAGTCAGCCTCGTCGTTCACCTGATCCTTGCCAGCACCGCCGTTGAGTTGGTCATCGCCCAATCCACCTCGCAAGGTGTCATTGCCAGCACCGGCGGTCAGGATGTCATTGCCCGCCAGTCCGTCGAAGCACACGTTGCCTTTGAACGGATTCACGACAGCCACGGCGAGTTGATCATTGCCGGCGGTTCCCCAGAGCTTGATCACTTCGATGGTGTTCGCAGTCATCACATCGGTGCCGAGTCCGATGGCCAAACTCGTCAGGCCGAGCATGGCAGTGGTAACGCCCCTAGCCTCCAAGGTGTCGTTGCCAGCACCCCCATCGAGTGAATCGTTGCCTGCTCCCCCCTTGAGGATGTCATCGCCCGCCAAGCCTTGGAGCGTCGTCCTTCCCGACCAGCCTGTGGCGTCCAAGGTGTTGGCACTGCCTCCGCCGATCAGCAGCGCTTGTTCGAGACCGTTCAGCGTGTTTCGGCGACCGGTGCTCAGCTCCAACAGCCCCGCAACGGCATCGCCGGTGAGGGTGAAGTTCATGTCCCCCGTGTGCTGTACGAGATCGTTGGCTCCCGCGCCGCCATCGAGCGTGTTGTCTCCGTCACCACCACCGAGCAAGTCGTCGTCGTCACCGCCGAACAACATGTCGCGGCCTTTGCCGCCAAGCAGCGTGTCGTTCCTCTTCCCGCCGGAGAGTGTCACTGCACCGGCGAAGGTGGACGCATCCAGTTTGTTCGCGAGGCTGTCGCCGCCCGTCAGTGAAGCGGCTTCAAACCCCAATAACTTGTCCGTGCCCAATCCCACGAGCGTCGTGTCGGTCAGCGTGATCAGAGCCACGTCCGCAGTTTCGATCAGAACATCAAGACCGCCCGAACCGCCCTTGAGGTCGTCGTTACCGAGACCTCCACTGATCGTCTCGCTGAAGTCATTCGATCCGGTGATCTTGTCCGCGCCCGCGCCGCCAGACAGCGAGATGAATTGCAAGTGCTCAAAGACGGTGAGTGACAGACCGGTCAAGTCGATGACGTCGTTACCTGAGCCGCCGGAAATCGTAAGCGAACCAATGAGTCTGGTATCAGTAATCGCCGGCTGAGTCACCGTGCCGATCTTTACCACCAAATTTCCGCCGACCACCGAAGCGGTCACGATCTTCGCATCGCTCGAAGCGTAGGTCAGCGACTGAAGCGCGGTGATCGTGAAGGTTTGAACGGGACTTAAATCGTTTCCGTTGGACTCCCGACCGCCGCCGTCTTGAGCCTGGGCCGACACCTCGACGCTGCCCGTGGCACCGGTCGCCACGGCATAGCTCAGTGTTCCGTTGGCGGAGATTTGTGGGAGCGCCGAGAAGAACGCGTTGTTGTTTGTCGAGACCACATAGTTCTGAAGATTCTGACTGGCTTCATCGGCGGGCCCCGTGCTCGTTGAGAGCACCCAATTCGGAGTCGTTTGCGAGCTTCCGGGCAACGCGAATTGGTTCGCGCCTTTCGTGAAGCTCGGCGCGTCGTTCACGGCCGTCACAGAGATTGTGAATGTCTGCGGAACGCTGGTGTCTGCGCCTCCGGCGTTGTCGAGCAGCCGGACAGTGACGGTTGCGGAGCCGTTCGCGTTGTTGGCGGGCGTGAAGGTCAGCGTGCCATTCGCCGCGACGGCGGGCAACGTGCTAAACAACGAATCGTTGTTGGTCGTCACCAGAAAGTTCAAGGCTTGAGCCGACTCGTTGGAATGACCGGCACTGACCGCCGTGGCCCAGTTCGTCACAGTCTTGACACCTGAGTCTTCCAAGACCGTTTGGTTTTGGCCGACCGTGAAGCTCGGCGCGTCGTTGACCGGGGTCACGGTGATCGTGAAGGTCTGCGGCACACTGAGACCGGCTCCGCCATTGGTGGTTCCGCCGTTGTCGTGAATCTGAACCGTGATCGTCGCCGAGCCGTTCGCATTCGCGGCGGGCGTGTAAGTCAGCGTGCCGTTGGCGGAGACCTCCGGCAGCACGCTGAAGAGCGAATCGTTATTCGTCGTCACGACGAAATCGACGGTTTGAGTCGCCTCGTTGGACTGCCCGGCGCTGATGGCCGTCGCCCAATTCAGCACACTTTGAGCAACCGCATCCTCGGCCACCGTCTGGTTGTTGCCAGCCAGAAAGCCGGGGACGTCATTGACCGGCTCGACATGGACAGTGAATGACTTCGATTGCCTCGCCCCCAACTCGTCTTCGACGGTAATCGTGATGGTGGCATCTCCGAACTGATCTTCAACAGGACGCAGCGTCAGCAGCCGATTCATCCCGGTCCCGTCCACGCTGATCGCGGATAGGGGAATCAACACAGTGTTGGACGAAGTCGTGCTGACCAACAACGAACCCGCGGGGGTCTCGCGATCGTTGATCGTCACTGGCAGCGTCACTCGCGGCGTGTCTTCGTCGATCAAGACGTCGGCGATGTCCGAAATCGTCGGAGACTGATTCGCTTCCTGAATGGTCAGCGATACAGTGGCCACGTTCGAGTTCAACAATCCGTCGTTCGCCTTGTATGTGAAGGAGTCCTCGCCAAGGTAATTCGAGAACGGCGTGTAGTTGAACGTGCCGTCGGGGCGAAGCGTCAGTAAGCCGTGGGTCGGATCGCTCACCAACACGGCCGACAGCATCCCGCCATCCACATCGCTGTCGTTCGTCAGCACGCTCGACGCGGACAGTGTCGTGTTCTCGTTCATCACGAAGCTGTTGTTGGTTGCTATCGGAGCGTCGTCCGTGCCGCTGATGGTGATGACCAGCGTCGTGGCCGAAGTCGTTCCCGCCGCGTCCTTCACCGTGTATCCGAAGGTCTCGGTGAGTGTGTGGTTGACCGTTCGCAGCGCTTGGACGGCGGCATGATCGTTATTGACGACGTAGGCAAAGCTGCCGTCGGCGTTCAGTGTCAGAATGCCGAAGCTGCCGGCCAATGCCGCACCAAGCGTTCCCGAATTCGCGCCGAACGAAACGGCGGCAACCGTCTTCGTGTCGCCGGAGTCTGGGTCGGTATCGTTGCTCAAGACGTTTCCGGTGGCGTTCGATCCGGCCGTGCCATTGGCCGTGCCTCCCGCTTCGATGGCCGTCGCCGAATCGAGCACGCCGACCGGCGCATCGTTCGCCGCAGTGATGCTGATCGACAAAGACTCCGTCAACAAATCGCCGCCGCCGTTCTCCAGGCCACCAATGTCGCGGACCTCGAATGACAACGTGCCAGACCCATTCACGTTGGCCAGTGGCCGAACTTGGAAACCACGCAGTTCGGTCAACGAGTACGTCGCGTTCAAGAGAACAACGGTCGTCCCATTTGCGAGCAAGACCTCACCAATCGCCGAGGGGAGCGCCGTGACTCGATAGGCCAGAGTTTGAGCCACCTCGTCACTGCCGCCTCCCGGCGAGTAATCGAGGCTGACCAGATTGAGCGTTGTGGCGAGAGCGTCTTCGTTCAGGAACAGCGTGCTCAGCGAACCGGCGGTTCGCACCGGAGCATCATTCACGGCCGAGACGGTGACGTTGAACGTGGTCGTTACGGTCAAATCGTCCGTGTTGCCGAAGAGATCATCGACTCCCGCGTCCAGCACTGTGATGGTGATGGTGGCGTTCCCGGAGCGGTTCGCCGCAGGAGAGAGACGCAGCGTGCGGTCTCCGGTGAGTCCCGTCACCAACAGATTCGTGGCGGGGAACAAGTCCACGTTAGACGAGACCACGGTGACTTGCAGCGTTCCCGCCGCGGTCTCGGAATCAGCGACTGTAAACGACACCAACAGCGGTGTGTCTTCGCGAGTCTCTTTGCTCGACACAGTTGAGATTGTCGGCGCGATGTTGGGGTTGACGACACTGACGTCATAAGTCCGCGTTCCCTGTCCGCCCGCGCTGCCGACTTCATAATCGAAGATCGTGACGATTGGCCCGTGCGTCGGGAACGACGAATAGCTGTGCGACACGGTGAAGGTTCTCGTGGCCGGATCAATGACCACGGGCAAGACCGTGCCGTCTCCGAAATCGGCCTCACCGCGCCACGGGTCAGTTCCCGGATCGCTGAAGCTGCCGGTGAGCGTGAAGGGCTGCATCAATCCCACCATCTGGCTGGGAGCGGCCAGCAGTGTCGGGGCCACGTTGACGATGTTCAAATGGCGAACCAGGCGGCCGACACCCACGTCGTTGTCGGCCACGCTCAGATCAATGTCATACAAACCGTCCTGCGAAGGCGTGAACTGGAAAGATTCCTGAGTGCTACTACCGACGATCGCCCCTTCGCGGCTGATGACCCACGAGTAACTAAACGTATCAGCGCCCGGATCAATCGGCGGATCGCTGAGCGTGATGGTCGTCCCTTCGTTGATCGAACCGGAGACGCCATTCGCGTCAAACGTCACTCCGTTGATCACCGGCAACGGCGGTGTGTTGTAGATGGTCAGCGTCGTCGCGTTCGAGGTTGTGACTCCGGTGTCGTCATCGGAGACTCGGACCCGCACCTCGTTCGCAACGCCATCGGCCGTGCCATTGTTGATGCCCAGCGAACCGAGTTGGGTCCAGGTCAACATCAAGCTCAATCCATTGACCGCGCCCGCCGTCTCGTCCCCAAAAACGCCGTCTCCGTTCACGTCCCAAGTGACGCCGAGCGGATCACGCGCCCCTGCCGGATCGGTGGCTGCCGCAGTCAGAGTGAGCGAATCCCCTTCCGAGATGAAGTACGCACCGCCTGCGGAAACGGATCGGGGAGCGACGTTGTTGGCAGTGATCTGCACGGTGTCCGTCGTGATACCACCATCCGTGTCTCGCACCGTCAGACTGACGTTGTAAGTGCCGTTGTCCAGCGCCAAGAACGAAAAGCTGGATGCCGAACCCGCCGGGATGACCAACCCGTTCGAGGTCACCACTTCCCACTGATACGTCAGCTTCGGAAGGTCAGCCGTCGCATCGGTCGTGGTCGGCGACGACAGAGTCACCGTCGTACCCTCGTCAATCATCTGATCGTTGCCGACATTCACCCCAATCGGTACCACATTGGTGACCGTGATCGTCTCGGAATCCGTTGTGAAGGCACCGTCCTTGTCAGTCACTCGCAATTGGACGCGGTACGTCCCGTCATCATCCGGCGTGAAATTCAACGAAGTGGTCGTCGCCGATACGAACAACGCATCCGGGTGCCCAGCGCGTTGCTTCGTGACCGTCCAGGAATAGGTCGGCGCATCGTTCACTCCAGCATCCGCCACCGTGCTGGTCAGGGCGATCGCGAGTCCTTCAGGACTGGAGACGGGCGGTGCTCCGTTGATACTGACCGTCGGCGCGACGTTGGTGGCGATGATCTGCACGGTGTCTGTCACCGTTGCACCATCCTTGTCGGTCACTCGCAGTTGGACGACGTATGTGCCGTCGTCATTCGGCGTGAAATTCAGCGGTGTAGTCGTCTCCGATGTGAACACG
This sequence comes from Candidatus Kuenenia stuttgartensis, assembly GCA_945861865.1. Lineage (GTDB taxonomy): Bacteria > Planctomycetota > Planctomycetia > Planctomycetales > Planctomycetaceae > SXKJ01. Next base: position 21,382 of record CAMAWN010000002.1, read on the forward strand.
ACGTCTGGTTGCCCAACACGTTGCTTGGTGACCGTCCAGTCATAGGTCAGCGCATCGTTCAGTCCGGCATCCGCAGAAATCGTCGTCAGATCGAAGCTGACGGCGGTTCCTTCCGCGACCGTTTGATCCGCTCCGAGATTCACCGTCGGGGCTACGTTGTTGACCACCAATTTCAAAGTGTCAGAGTAAACGCGATTCCCTTCGTCGGGATCGGTCACGGTCAACGTCACCGTGTAGGTGTCGTTATCGGCCGGTGTGTAATTGAGGCTGCTCGAAGTCTGACCCGCGAGCGTTTGCCCATTCACCTGCCAGGCGAATGTCAGAGCGCCGCCGCCGGGATGCGGATCGCTGATCGCGGAAGTCAAAGTCACCATCTGGCCTTCCGCCGCTTGGCGATCTAGTCCCAGATCAACCACATGCCGTTCCGCGATGAAGGTCATCGGAGAACCATCCGCATTCAGTCGCGCCAACGCAAAGTCGCTACCGCCGCTGGAACTCGTGAAACCGCTGAGCACAATTTGGCCGTTGCTCTGCAACACCACATCGGTCGCGGCGTCATCCGCTGAGCTGTATGCGACCGACTGTTTGCCGTCGCCGTCAAATGTGGTGTCCAGGCTGCCGTTGGTGTTGTAGCGTGCCACGGCAAAATCGAAGTTCGTGCCGGTCCAGAATCTGCCGGCGACGATCAGCTTGCCATCGCTCTGCAACACGCCACTGGTGGCGAAATCATCCGCCGAGCCAAACGCCGTCGTCAGTTTGCCGTCCCCATCGAACGACGTATCGAGGACACCGGCCGAGCTATACCGGGCGATGGCGAAGTCGTAGTTCGTCCCGTTCCAACTCGATCCAACGACAACGATCTTTCCATCGCTCTGAATGAGGATTTTTTCCGCGATATCTCGTGAACTGCCAAACGCAGTCGTGAGTTTGCCGTCGCCATCGAAGGTATTATCGAGCGTGCCCGTCGCACTGAATCGCGCCACGGCGAAGTCATCCGTGCCATTCAATTCACTGAACCCGGCAACGACGATCTTGCCATCGCTCTGAATCGCCACGCTCGTGACATGATCGTTCGTCGTGCTAAATGCGCTGATGAGTTTGCCGTCGCCGGCGAACGACGTGTCCAGACTGCCATTCGAGTTGTATCTCGCCAGCGCGAAGTCGTAGTTGCTGCCGTTCCATGTGCTACCCCCGAGAACTAGCCTTCCGTCGCTTTGAAGCTCAACGCTGGATGCGAAATCATCGAAGGAGATCACCACCTCGCTCCGTTGGAAGACCTGGATTGCTCCCTCGATACTACCGGTGGCATATACGAATTTTCCATCCGGGCTCAGGACCACGCTCTGAGCTCCCTGCAAACCGTCCACACCAGCGACTCCGTCCTTCAGTGCTGTCCGATATGTCAGCTCGCCTGTAGACAGATTCCGATCAAAGGCGACCAGCGCATGATCGACTCGGCCGACCGCATAGACAGAATGCCCATCAGGGCTGACGACCACGTCGTAGGCATCATCCAAACCATCGACACCGTTTTCGTTATCCTTGAACACGGCCTGGAAAGTAAGTTGACCAGTTGTTGTGTCGCGAGAGAACACGGACAGCGCGTTGTCAGCACGACCCGTGGCATACACGAAACGCCCATCGGGACTGACCGTGATTCCGCTGGCATCATCCAGACCATCGACTCCACCAATGCCGTCCCTCAGTGCCGTTTGATACGTCAACGCGCCCGTCGTGGTGTCTCGAGCGAACACGGCGATCGCGTTTTCATCGAAGCTGGCGATATACAGGAAACGTCCATCCGGACTCTCAGTGATTCTGTAGGCACCATCCATGCCGTCCACGCCGCCAACGCCGTCCTTCAGCACTGCTTGGAACGTCAGCGCGCCAGACGACGTGTTGCGGCTAAAGACCGCCACCGCATCGTCGCTATAGCCTGTGGCGTAGACCGAGCGCCCGTCGCCGCTCACCAAGACTTGAAAAGCGGCCAGCAAGCCGTCCACCCCGCCAATGCCGTCCTTGAAGACGGTTTGGAACGTCAGCGCGCCAGACGACGTGTTGCGTGAAAACACCGCGACCGAGTTATCGGAGATCCCGGTCACATACACAGAAGTTCCATCCGGGCTCACCGCCACGCCTGCGGCTCCCGATAATCCATCGACCCCGCCCAATCCATCCTTGAACACCGTTTGAAACGTCAACGCGCCGGTTGATGGGTTACGAGTAAAGACAGCCAAGCCGTTATCGTTGAGTCCAGTCGCATAAACGGAAGCCCCATCCGCACTGACCGCGACGTCATAGGCTCCCGCCAAGCCATCGATCAGATCCACGCCATCCGTTAACGACGAGACGGGAGAGAGGGTGAAGTATCCCAAGAATGTTGTCCCTGGGCCGTCACCTGCCACGATTCCCCCGGAACCAAAGGACGCATCGAGTTGTCCGTTGGTGCCGTAGCGAGCCAGCGCGAAGTCGTAGTTCGAGCCGTTCCACATCCGTCCCGCAACGGCAATCTTGCCGTCGCTCTGTACCACGACCCCGCCCAACTTGGTGAACGGGCTGGTTGAGACCGCCGGCAAGACATGCAATTCGGTGCTATACGAATCGGTCTGAGCCACGAAGAAGAGGCGGTTTTCCACCACGACCAACGACGACGGAAAGCCGCTGCCAGGATTCGCGGTGTCTTGAGCCAGCACCGTGCCGGCAGCCGTGCCGTCGCTCTTCCACAATTCCAAGCCGTTCGTGCCATCGTTCGCCCGGAAGAACAAAGTGCCGTTCACGTTCGTCAGCAGTCCCAGCGACGAACTCAGTGATCCCGCGCGGATGTCCTTGACGGGCACCGTACCGGCGGCCGTGCCGTCGCTCTTCCACAATTCGAACCCGGTCGTGGCATTCGCCGCCTGGAAGAACAGAGTGTCGTTCACGCCGGTCAAGCTGCTCAGCGACGAACTCAACGATCCCGCGAGAATGTCTTTGACGAGCACCGTGCCGAGATCCGTCCCATCGCTCTTCCACAACTCGCGGCCATTCACGCCGTCATCCGCCGTAAAGAACAACCGGCCGTTGAGATTCGTCAGGCCGCCCGGATAGGACGCCGAACTCCCCGACCGGATGTCCTTGACCCGATAGGTTAAGTAGGAATTGCCCTCGCTCCGCCACAACTCAGAACCGTTCATGCCGTCGTTGGCTCGGAAAAACAGCGTGCCGTTCACGTTCGTCAGATAAAAGAGATCCGAGTTAGCCGACCCCGACCGGATGTCTCGGACGAGGACCGTGCCACCAGACGTGCCGTCACTCTTCCACAGTTCTTCGCCAGACGATCCATCATTCGCGCGGAAGAACAGCGTGCCATTGACGTTCGTCAGCAGGCTGGGGTTCGAGCTGGTGAAGATTGTGCTGCGGATGTTCTTGACGAGGACTGTGCCGCCCGTCGTGCCGTCGCTCTTCCACAGTTCATCGCCGTTGACCCCATCATTGGCGTGGAAGAACAACTTGCCGTTCACATTCGTCAAATCGGTGGGAACCGAACTATTGGCCCCCGGCTGGATATCCTTGACCAGGACGGTTCCGGCCGCCGTGCCGTCGCTCTTCCACAGTTCATCGCCATTCGCGTCATCAAAGGCTCGGAAGAAGAGCGTCCCATTCACGTTCGTCAGGTTGAAGGGATTCGAGCTGGCGGAGCCTGCGCGGATGTCCTTGACCAGGACCGTGCCGTCCGGAGTGCCGTCGGTCTTCCACAACTCAAGACCATTCACCCCATCCGTCGCGGTGAAAAACAGAGTGCCATTGATGTTGGCCCCTGGATTCGGGCTCGCGCTGTACGAGCCGCTTTGAATGTCTTTGACCAGCACGGTTCCGTTGGTCGTGCCGTCGCTCTTCCACAACTCGGCACCACTGGTGGCATCATTCGCTCGGAACAGCAGCGTGCCGTTGGCGTTGGTCAATAAGGTCGCGCTCGAACTGCCATACCCCGCGCGAACGTCCTTGACGAGCACCGTCCCGGCCGACGTGCCATTGCTCTTCCAGAGTTCTGTGCCGTTCACCCCATCCGAGGCCGTGAAGAACAACGTCCCATTGACGTTCGTCAGATACTTCGGATTGGAACTATACGGCCCGTAGTAGAACCCCGGATTGACGTCCTTGACGAGGACCGTCCCCGTTGTCGAACCATCGCTTTTCCATAACTCGCGGCCGTTCGATCCGTTGTCGGCCGAGAAGAATAACGTGCCGCCGACGTCGGCCAGATTGATGGGTGACGAGCCAGAGACGCCAGAAAGGATGTCCTTGACCAGGACCGTTCCGGCGGACGTGCCGTTGCTCTTCCACAACTCAATGCCGTTCGTGCCGTCGTTCGCCGTAAAGAACAGGGTCCCGTTGCTGTTCGTCAGCGCGCTGGGCGACGAACTTTGACCACTGCGAATATCTTTGACGAGCAGCGTGCCGGCGTCCGTGCCATTGCTCTTCCATAATTCGATACCATTAACCCCGTCGTCGGCGGAGAAGAACAGCGTGCCGCTGACGTTGGTGAGATTACTCAAATTCGAACTGGAGACTCCCGAACGAACATCTTTGACGAGCACCGTTCCGCCGTCCGTTCCGTCGCTCTTCCACAGCTCGTAACCGTGCGTCGCATCGTTCGCGCGGAAGAACAACGTGCCGTTGACGTTGGTCAGGTTGATCGGATTCGAGCCAAACGGATAACTGCCATAGTAGGAGGACGACGCACCCGGCCGAATGTCCTTGACGAGAACAGTGCCGTTGAGCGTGCCGTCACTCTTCCACAATTCGATGCCGCTGGCCCCATCGTCGGCCGAGAAGAATAGCGTACCGCCCACGGCGGTCAGACTGTTCGTATATGTGCTGCCCGATCCAGCGCGGATGTCCTTGACGAGCACCGTACCGCCGAGTGTGCCGTCGCTCTTCCACAATTCGCGGCCGTTCACGCCGTCATTCGCCATAAAGAACAGAGTGCCATTGAAGTTCGCCAGGTTGCTCGGAGACGAACTGTCCGATCCCACGGCGATGTCCTTCACGAGCTTTGTTCCGACCAGCGTGCCATCGGTCATCCACAATTCATTGCCTGTGGTCGTGGTCGTGGTGACAAAGAACGTGATGGCTCCCACCTGCGTGTACGACGTGGGCGTCGAGCCAGATGTGTTCGGGACGACGTTGATGTCTCGAATGGGATGCAGCTCGGAATTCGCGGCCACGAACGTGGTAGTGAGCTGCCCTTGCGTGCCAAACGCCAGATCGGGCACGGTCTCGGAGTCGTATCGAGCCAGCGTGAAGGCGTGCGCTCCGCCAATGTTCGTCGCGCCTGCCACCAAGATTTTCCCATCGGATTGCACGGCGACTCCGTGAGCCGCTTCGTCCGCCGACCCGAAATCGGTCGTTCTCCGAAGATGCACGGCCGTCGCCGAAAGGGCGGACGACAACGCGGCCACCTGATGCTCGGTCGCGAAGTCGTAGTCTCCGTGCGCGTCGCTGATCGTGGTGGGTTCGTTCGCATCGCGCAAGCCGTCGCCGTCCAAATCGTCAAACAGGTAGCGCCCCTCAATCCCTGGTTCGATGCCATCGACGAGCTTGTCTCCGTCGAGATCGACGACAAGTCGTCCGGTAACGAGTTCGACTCCCACTGCGAGTGAAAACGTCTGCGTGGCCGTGCGTCCGAACGGCGGAGCGAACGGACTGAAATCATCATGCGCGGTCACGGAGATTCGCGCCGTGCCCGCGAAGCCGCCGACAGGTGTGACCGTCAAGTTCTGGCCTTCGATCTGAGTCCGCAAACCAGGTTGGGTGACGACAAACGGAGTCTCCGGCGTGTGCTGTGCCGCGGGACGTTGATCGTCACCGGCGTCCACATCGCGATCCGCCTGCCCGCCGAAGTTGTCGTTCGTAGCACCATCACCCAATCGGCCGTCGTAGTGATTCGGCGAAAGATCAATCACGCTCGAACCGCTGTCGTTGTCGAACGTGTAATACGCCCGCAAGCCCGGCTCGTTGCCCGTCAACTCGCGCTGCCAATTCGCTTGAATCTCCGCTGCTGATCGAACGCGATTCCAGAATCGCAACTCATCCAACTGGCCCTGCAACGCATAACTCTCGGCGAAGTCCCCCAGTGCATAGTCATCCTGGAACTGTCCGAGCGCGAGTCCGGCCACGGAAAGAGCCGACACGGTTCGGTAGGTCGAGGACGCGAATGAGCCATCGACATAAAGCTGAATGAGGCCGGCGGAATTCCTGACAACTGCCAGATGATGCCACACGTTGTCGGTCAGCGACTTTTGCGCGGCAAGATCGAAACTACCACCACCCGCGTCGTCGATCGAGAGAACGTTTCCGGAATATCCCACATTGATGACGAACTCACGATTCCCCTCTCCGTTGACCATCGACATGACCGTTTGAGATTGCCCTGTCACGGCGGTCTTCAGCCAGAACTCGATGGTCTGATCAGCGGCCAAATTGGCCACGGCTGGCGGCAGAACCACGACTTGATCGTTGAAGTTCAGCGCCTGCGTCGAAGCATTAACCACTTCGTGATCGCTGGTCGCGGTCATCGTCGAGGTAAACGTCGAGATCGATAAGACCGGAAGATTCTCGCTGGCCAACGTCGCAGACAATCCTGGTGTGAACGTGATCGGCACGGGGTTGGTCGTGAGGTCCGACAAGCCTGCGGCCGTCAGTTCGTCGATGGGCCAATAGGCGACCAGATTAGCTTCTGCTCCGGTCAGGCGATGCGAACGACTGTCCGCGATTTGCTGCGGAGTTCGGGCACTGCTCCAGACTCGAAGTTCATCGAGCGCTCCGGTCGCAAACCGATCGCTCGACGCAGGCATAGAGGCATAACCCACGGTCAACTCCCCTCCGGACGTACTAACGATGTCACCGTTGAAGACCGTCGAATACACCGTCTCTCCATCCACCACAAACTGGATCAGATTCGTGGATTGGCTGTAGCTCACCGCGAGATGATGCCATTCTCCCAGCGTGGGGACATATCCACTGGAAACGAAAACCTTGTTACCGGATGTCGCCTGATTGACGAACTCAAATCCTGTGATTCGGCTGACCTGAACGGCCCAGCCCAAGCTGCTGAGGACAGGCGTCTTTTGAAAGATTGGAAAGACGTCCGAATTCCAAGCATCGATCCGGGTCCATGCCTCCAAGGTCAGTGTGTCAGCCGCCGCGAGCGAATCAAACTTCGCGGCATCCGCAACTCTGGTGATGTCTCTATTGAGCTCCAGCCACGAGAGATGTCCCGATGGAGCGGTCGGCCGATCCGTGAGATTCACCACCAACGCCTGACCGGCTGCGGTCGTTTGGGAAGGAAGCTGATTGCCAAACTGAGGCCGACCGGGACTGTTATCAAACGCCACGGCCGTGGTCGGATTGTTGACGAAACGTCCGATGCCATTCGCATCGCGGCTGAGGAAGACTTCATGCGCGGCGTTGTTCAATGGATTGCCCGTCAGATCAACGTCCACCAGGTTGGGGAACGGAGCAGCATCCGTTCGGACCAGTCGCACCGCATCGGCCGCGACCGTTCCATCCATCTGACCGGTCGGGACCGACAGCGTGACGGTCACGCTGCCGTTGGCCGTTGTGCTGACGGTGCTCAGGCTTTGCCAGTTCCGGCCGCCGAACGTCGAGCCAACCGGCTCAAACCGTTGATCCACGCTGGCGAAGGTCGTCGTCGCTGGGGCGGTGGAAATCTGGAACATCGCCGACGCAGTGCGCGAATCATGCGCAGGCCAAGTGACTTGGACATCGAAAGTGCCAGAGGGCAAATCCGTGAACGTCCAAGTCACTTTGTCCCCAGTGGGTGCGTTCGGATCATCAGGCGAGTGCATTCGGTAATCGTGGTCAAACGCGGAATTATTCTGGTCTCCCACCCAGCCGTCACCCGTCACCGAATAACCTGGATCGCCGTTGTCGATCAGGCGCACGTTGGTCAGCACCTGCATGTCGCCGACATGGTTGTTGTCGAAGTTCAAATGTTCGAGCTGATTCATCCCGGCGACCGGAGCAATGTCGCCGACGTGATTGTTCGCCAGACTGAGCACTTCCAATTGGCTCAACGGACGCAGCGGCGAAATGGACTCCACTCCGATGCCGGCATTCAGCCGAACAGCCGCGAAGTCACCGTTGTTACTGGACCCAGCGAGGATGAACTTCCCATCGGGTTGAATCACCAACTGGTGGGTTGGATCTTCCGAGTAGTTATTGAGGGCGATGACCAGCTTTCCGTCGCTGTCAAAACTTTGGTCAAGCGTTCCATCGAGGTTTAACCGCACCACCGCGAAATCATCGCTGCCATTGCTGCTACTGTTGGTGGAACCGGCCAACACCAACTTGCCATCAGACTGAATCGCGACGCTGTAGATCGTGTCGTAACTGCTGTCGATCGAAAGGACGACCTTTCCATCTCCGTCAAAACTGGTGTCGAGGTTTCCGTCTTGATTCAGCCGTACAACCGCAAAATCACTGTTTGATTCGCCAGCTATAACCAATGTGCCGTCGGATTGGACCGCGATGGAATGAGCAATGTCGTAGCCCGGGCTCATCGGTATGACGAGGATTCCGTCACTGTCAAATGTGGCATCGAGAGTACCGTTCGCATCCAGCCGAACAATCACGAAGTCATTATTCGATTCGCCCGCCACAACCAGTGCTCCGTCGGGCTGTTGCACGAGACTGTAGGCTCGATCGGAACTAAAGGCATCGACTGAGATGACTTTCGTCCCACTATTGCCAAAGCTGTTATCGGGCGCTCCATTCGCGGTGAGTCGAACCACTGCAATGTCGTCGTTCACGCCATTGGACGTGAATCCAGCCAAGACCAACTTGCCGTCCAGCTGTACGACGAGACTTTGAACAGACTCATAATTACTTTCGTCGTTGACAGAGACGCGGAGCTTTCCATCACCGTCAAAACTGGGATCGAGACTTCCATCCGGCTTCAGACGAATAATCGCAAAATCTCTTGTGCTGTGGCCATTCGCTGGCGTGTAGGACGAACCAGCGATCACTAGTTTGCCGTCTGGTTGCACCACAACAGTTTGAGCGATGTCATACGTTCCTCCTCCAACGTTGACGACGACTTTTCCGCCGCTACCAAAACTGGTGTCTAAGCTCCCATCTTCGTTCAATCGAACAGCCGCGAAGTCGTCGCGGTTCGTCGCCACGTTGTAGCTACTTCCCACTAGCACCAGTTTGCCATCCGGTTGCAGGGCGATTCCGTTCAGTGAGAATCCACCAGCGATCGAAGCAAACAGCTTACCGTCGCCGTCGAACGTGGTGTCGAACAACTCGAAGGGGCGTTGATCGAGGCTCAGGAACCGCAGGTCGGTCAGTTCCGCCAAGGACGTGACGTCGAACACGGCGTTGTGATCGCCGCTGAGCGCTTCGAGGTGATGCAGCAACAACAGAGGAGCCAGATTGCTGACGCTGTTGTTGTCGAAGCTCAGCGTCCGGAGTTCGGCTGCGCCCGAATCCGCGCCGACATTGTCTCCCGACAGCTTGCGGCTCTTCTGAATCGGCGACAGGTCGACGATGTGATTGTTGTTGAGATTCAACTCGTGCAGATTGATCGCGTCTTCCAACCCGGACAGGCTGACTACGCCGCGATTGCTGAGATCCAGCCGAGTCAGTTCGCTGAGTTCACTGGTGTAAATGGGCCGCGCGATCAGCAGACTGCCATCGAACTGTCTGGTGAAAGTCCGGCCGAGCTTTTGGGCAACGACGAATCGCACGCCGACGTCCGCCAGCGTGACGACGGGATCGAGGATGGACTTGATGGACGGCCCTTGCTCACCGGTCGGCGGCGTGAGCCGCGTGGCAGCTTCGCCTTGAGCCGTGCTTTGATCGCGAATCTCGGATGGATCGGCCCGGAACGTGTCTTGCCCCGCCTCACCGAACAGCCGGTCCAGATCGCCGTTGCCCTGCAAGAAGTCGTTGCCGTCGCCGCCGTGCAATTGATCGTGATCGGGGTCTTCGTAGATTGGCCGTGTTTGTCCGGCAAACGGAGCCGCGAAGCTGATGGCGAACGGCAGTGCCTGCGTCACCGACAGGGCGTTCCCATTTCGGACGATGAAGAATTGCTGAGTACCATCCACGATCTTCCATTGCGTCCCGCCGCTCAGCACAGTCGCTGTCGCATTGACGGTGAGCTCGAATCCACTTGCCTGGAATACGCTGCGAACCTGAACGGAAACCGTGGCCGCATCGAGATCTGATTGAATCGCGGTATCCAACGAGAACAGCTCGGTCGAGCCATGCACTCGGACGAAGTATGTGCCTGCATCGAAGTGCCGCAGATCGACGATGGAATGGGACTGCGCCCGCAACCCGCCGTGCTCGTCATAGATATCTACGAGGACTCCGGCCCCCGACGGCGTCACGGTCAAGGCTGTGTTGCCAGCTCCAGCCGTGGGAACGCCCAGGAACGTGGAGGCACCGGCTCGCGAGGCTTGTACGTTGAGGCTCACGGTCGAGTTGCTCGACGGCAGAGACAAACGCAGCGTCAATCGCGTGTGCCCTTGATTCAATGCCTCGCGCACCGCCGCCGACAATGGAATCGACACCACGCCCGATCGTGCCGAGAGCGTGGCCGTCGCAGTCGTGGCAGCGGCGGTTCCGTCAGACGGCGAGATCAGGAAGTCCGCTTCACCGGGCAGGGCCGAGATCGTTAGCGTGGCTCCCAAGCGGCTCTTGGCTGTTTGCAGATCACTACCCGTCGAGACCAACAAGTCCGTCACCGTGTGAGAGGTGGAGGGCACCGACGACACGGCGAACAACGTCCCGTTCACTGGCACGAGACCGCTTAAGATCGACCCACTGGAACCCGCCGCCAGATCAGAGACCAAGTGCGTGCCATCGGCCGTGCCGTCGGTGGTCCACAGTTCGCGGCCGGCTTGGACGTCGGTGGCGACGAAGTAAAGCTGATCGCCCGCCACGACGAGACTCTGGGGATGCGAACCGGCCGTGCCGTTCCCGCTACGTGCTCGGTTGATGTTCTTGAACTGCGCCGGTGACACGAGTGGAGTCGTCGTGTCATAACTCCACAGTTCGCGATCGACCGTGTTGCCGGGAGTCCCGGCGACGAAGAAGAGCTTGCTTCCAAAGCGGGTCAGTTGATCGGGCGTGACAACGCTCACGTTCGTGGCGGTCTGGATTTCGACGGTTCCCGCCAACGTGCCATCGCTGGCGAACAGTGCGTTGTTCGCTCGGAAGAAGAGCGTCCCATTCACCTCAGTGAGCTGCTCGGGCACGAAGCTGATGTTCTTCACAAGCGACGTCGTGGCTCCGTTCGACACCCAAAGTTCGTTGCCGTTGGTGAAATAGAGGCTGCCTCCCGCGCGAGTGCTGTCGGTCAAGTTGTTCAGCGTGGTCGCGGTTACTCCCGAAATCAGCCGATGGCTGTTCGTGGCGAAAGTGGTTGTGACGGGCATCGCCCACACGGCGTTGCCGGTGACTCCGATGTCTGTCGAAATGAACGCGATGGAAGGGACAGCAGGCTCGTTGGCGACCGGCTTCAGCAGCACGCTGGTCAGCGACGTGACGCTGTTGAACGACGCATTGCCGGGACCGCGAACTTCCTGAGGACTTGGCTGACTCGCACCGCTGGTCGGAGCCACCGACCAGAGCTTGTTGGCCGACGTGTAGAACAACCGCCCACCCGCCTCGCGCAGATCAAGCGTTCCAGACAAAGACGCCACGAGACGGTTCGCCTGCGTGGTCGTCACATATTCCCACAGGCTTCCGCCCGACACGAGGAACAGGCTCTCGCCCACTGCGGTCAGATTGGTCGGATCGGTGAACGGGACCGGCAGATCATGCTTCACTTCCTGCGTGCCAATTGCAGTGCCGTCCGTGCGCCACAGGCCGAACGTGGAACTTGTTCCCAACGTGTGGCCGCGGAAGTAAAGCTGCGAACCGACTACCGCTGTCGCTTGATAAGACTGCTGCAAGGAGTAGGCCGTGCTGCTCGCGGCGCTCACGCTGGTATCGACGATCGACAACTGCGTGCTGCTGTTTCGGCTCAAGATCGCATACGACTTGCTGGCGAACGTCAAAGTCCCGGACGCGGCCCAAGTCGGCCATGTGCCCCCCGTGAGTGTCACGACACCGTCTGCGACAGAGACCGTCCCATCGCGATAGTCGAGACTCACGGGAACTATCGACGGTCGAACCAACGTGAAGAGCGTGGTGGGAGAAACATTTACACCTGAGTTGGCCAGTGAGAGTTGTAGTCCGTCTGCGCTTAGGGTTGAGAGTGGGTAGCTTTGGCCATTGACGGCGAGCGATCCTTGAGCGGCCCAAATGGGCCACTTGCCACCGCTCAATGTTGCAATTCCATTGGCAACCGTAATCGCTCCGCTGGAAAAATTCTGAGAGTCGAAAAGCACCGGGAAGGCCGTGGCGTCCGAGCTGTAGTCCAAGGTCAGCACCGACGAGAGGTCGTCCGTGCGATTGAGGTACGGCAGTAAACTCGCGAGGTCGTATTCCAAGATCCCCGCAGGTTGGCCGGTTCCACCGATGGTGATCTGGCTGGCGTTGACTTGACCAGCCGTGAACGTCGCACCGGATGGTGTGAGCGAGCCATCCGTCTGCGCCGCGAGACGAATCGGAGCCGGTGCTTCCGGGCCGATCGACAAGTAATTGCCCGGCAAGCCATCACCCAGCGTGGTGAAGCGATACCAACGCTCGGACTGTCCTGGCGCGAGCGTGTAGTACGCCGTATCAAGCTGGCTATCGTGATTGTTGTCTTCGTCCTGGAACACGAACGGCCGTCCGGTGGCTCGATTGACCACATAATCGCCACTGCCCGTGATCGTGCGATTGGTCAGGATGCTGGGCTGCAAACCGGTCGGCAGCAGGTTGTCGCGTTGGCCTTCGATGACATAGACGCGGCCGGCTCGCTGCGTCACTCCGTTGGGGAACGTGTCGACGAGGCTCGCGCCGATCACTAAGTCATCGACCAAGTCTCGGTTCAAATCCAGCGATGGGCTGACCGTCACCGAGTCAATCACTCCGTCGATCCCGCCGCCCGACAGCGTTGTATTCGCGGACGACAGAACCACAGTGCCGGATAGCTGTGCGGCATCCCAGAAGACATGCACCGTACCGGTCACTGGCTTGATCAACTTGATTGCCGTCGCCTGAGTCAGCGTCGCTCCCGATGGAATCAGGCGTGAGACTGAATCGTTGGAACCCGTCAACGCGACCTGCCCGATAGATTCGAGAACGGCCAAGTCCAGTTGTCCGTCACCGTTGAAGTCGCCGGAGACCGCCGAGTGCAGGACCGCCAAGCCGGAAGTCGCCACCGAGCCGATGACCGTGAACCGCGGTGTCGTCGAAATCGCAACGCCACCGAAGAAGACTTGCAGATCGGGGTGGCTACTCGTCGTGCTTTCGGCCACCGCGAAGTCCGCGTAGCCATCAGAATTGAGATCACCCAGCGGGATAACCGCCGAAACATTGCGGCCAATCGCCAGCCGCACATGCGACGAATCCGTCAGCGATTTCGCAATCGCGACCGTGGTCCCGATGGTATGCGTTGTCGCTGTCGTTCCGCCAAAACCTCGTATCACGGTGAAGGTGTTTGTCGTCGTATTAACAGAAGTGACCTGCATCATTTCCGAATCGACTTGAATCGTGAATGGGACGGTCGTCGAAAATTCCGTAACACTCGACATCGTCAGCGAAGTCGAAATCGTCGAAATGCTGCCCGAAAGTTTGCTTGTCACAGAAGGCGTGGGTGCCAGCAAGACGTAGGCACCTTGAGGTCCATTCGAGAAGGCTAAATCGTCCAAGCCATCGCCGTTGATGTCGCCGACCACATGCCGTGTGACAAACTCGGAGAGGGTACTGTCCTTGAAGAGAGCCAATCTTCGATTACTGCTCAGTGACCCGCTGTGCGTGCTGGTGCTCGTATACAAGTTGGCAAAGGGGATAGCTCCGCCATTGTCGTGCCGACCCTGAACCAGAATGTCCGCATTGCCGTCGCCGTTCCAATTCAGCACTAGAGCGCTCGCATCCGACTGCGCGGGAACCTTGTAAGTCTCGCTCAGAGTGAAGAAGTTCGATCCGACCGAATTCAAATCCAAGTGCCGCGAAGTGACCGCCGCTCCATAAATCACATTGAGCCGAATGGTGCCGCTGGTCCCGAAGCTCGTGACTTGCGCGAATACCAAATCGCTGCGTCCGTCGCCGTCGATGTCTCCTTGACCGTCCGCCAAATTGCCGAGTCCGGTATGAAATTGTCCGAACTCGTCCGTGCCGCTCTGCTGCCAGACGATCACGTCCGCGCGGTCGGCGATGTTTTCGATACTGGAAAAATCCACGGGGCCGAACAGCACATAGCTGCGGCTCGCGCCCGGAATCAGCAGGTCGGGAATGCGATCACCGTTGAAGTCACCGATGTTCCGCGCCGCTGACAGCTTTTCGTTCGTAATCGAGCCTTCGACGCCGACGGCCGTCGCCAGCGAATGCGTCGCCGCGCCGTCGTTCAAATGCACTCCGTCGCGCGTTGAGGTTGTGGACGCAACGAGCGGCGTGGCCAGCGAATAGGCATAGCGGTTGTCCGACGAAGCCGCCGACAATGAGATCTGAGTATTTTGCAAGGACTGCCCAGCAAAGACGTGCGTCTGCTGCCCGCCCAGAGCGTCCGCGATGGCGAAGTCCATGAGTTTGGTGACGACGGATTGGCCGTTGACAGTGCGAGTGACTTGATCGCCATTGACGTTGCCGACGCCTCCGAAGAACAGCGGCTGCGCCGGTGGTGTGGTCGAGTAAAACGGCAGTCCGGTCTCGACAACGAGGTCCGGCACATTCAGCCAAGTTGCCTGATGAGCTTCGGCCCCACCCAGGAAGACTTGGCCGACAGTATGCTGCCACGACGTTCCATCCTCAGCCAGCCGCTGAGTTGATTCCGAAACCACGCGGCCGATATCGGCGGCACCGTCTCCGTTGATATCGCCCAACGACAGCAGTGGGCTGGATGACGTGAGGGAATTGCTGAGCATCCCACTACTCAAGCCACCAAAGAGCACATAGGTCTTGCTGGCCGAAGTCAGTAGCACATCGGATCGAGTGTTGCCGTCCGAATCGCCGTCCAAATCGCCGGCTGCGAGCAATTGATAATTCATCAACTGTTCATTGGCCGTCAACTTGAGATTGGCTTTTCCAGGAAAGGAAATCGTGCCACCAGTCAGACTGTCGGAACCATACACGACGTAGATCGCGCCAGGGACGTCACCCACCTCTTCGCTCTCGTCAATGATTCCACCTTCAGCAATCACGAGGTCGCTGACGCCGTCGCCATTGAAGTCGTTGCCCGCCACGCTCTGACCTAAGTGGAAACCAATACCGAAGCCGGGTTGTACTTGTATTCCGTCGAAGGTTATCGCGGAGGACAACGGCACGCTGACTGGTTTCGAGCGCACGGACACGTCGTCCATGTACCAGCCTTCAAATTCATTGTTGAATTCATCGGTCGTGTCAAACAGGAATTGGACTTGAATCCGACTCCCTCGATAGGCGTCCAACGACACGGTCGCGTTGACCCAGCTCGTCTGGTCACCCAACGGACCGGCGAGCGTGTTGCGCGAAATCACGGCCAACGCATGTTCGCTGGAACCGGTCGCATAGATCGTTCGGCCGTCGGGACTCAGGGTCACACTCTGAGCTCCCAGCAAACCATCCACTCCGTCGCCGTCCTTCAACCGAGTCCGATACGTCAGTTCGCCCGTCGCGAGGTTTCGGTCAAACACCGCGAGCGCATGATCGACTCGACCGGTCACATAGACCGAGTGACCATCCGGGCTGATCGTCACATCGTAGGCATCGTCCAGGCCATCGACGCCGCCTTCGTTATCCTTGATGACCGTTTGGAACGTGAGCAGCCCGGTCGTCGTGTCACGGGAAAACACGGCCAACGCATTGTCGTTGCGACCCGTGGCATACACGAATCGACCATCGGGACTGACCGCGATTCCGCTGGCATCATCCAAACCGTCGATGCCATCGACGCCATCCCGCAGAGCCGTTTGGTAGGTCAACGCGCCCGTGGCGGTGTTGCGAGCAAACATCGCGATCGCGTCTTCGTCGAAGCTGGCGACATACAGGAAACGTCCATCGGGACTCTCGGCCATCTTGTAGGCCCCATTCATGCCGTCCACACCGCCGGTACCATCCTTCAGCGCGGTTTGGAACGTCAGCGCGCCGGTCGTGGTGTTGCGGCCAAACACCGCGATCGCGTCACTGGTGTAGCCCGTCGCATAAACCGACCGGCCATCACCGCTGACGACGACTTGGAAGGCCGCCGCCAAACTATTCACGTCCTTGAACACACCTTGGTAAGTCAAAGCGCCGGTCGCGGTGTTGCGCGTGAACGTCGCGACCGAGTTATCTGAGACTCCGGTAACATATACCGAGGTGCCATCCGGGCTGACCGCCACCCCGGTAGCTCCGGACAAACCATCGACGCCGACGCCATCCTTGAACACCGTTTGGTACGTCAACGCGCCGGTCACCGGGTTGCGAGCAAAAACGGACAGAGCGTTATCGTTGAATCCCGTTGCGTACACGGAAAGTCCATCCGGACTGACCGCCACGTCGTAGGCTCCCAACAAGCCATCGACGAGATTCACTCCATCCTTAAAGACTTCGAGTTTCGCCTCCGCGAACACGGAGCCAGCCACGGCCGGAACCTCCGCGAACGACAAACCCTCGTCCTGGGAAATCAACACGCGCGCGTGATCAAAAACACTCGTATTCGCCTCGCGTTGGAGTAAGTACTTGAAGGCCAGCTCCAAATGCGAGTTGGCCGGCGCGGTGGTGAGGTCGAACACCGGCGAAGTCACCGCGCCTTGATTGGCGAGGAGCGTCGAGTAGTTGCCGCCGCCAAACGGCGTTTCCCCTTGTCCGTAATACAAACTGTGCGGCGACGAGTGCGACGCTTCCAGCCGCAGTGCGGGATTTGAGAACAGCACTGACGCGCCACTGGTGATCTGGACGCCATAACGGGGACTGCTCGATTCGAGCTTCACTTGCTCGACGTTCAAGCCTCCCAGTCCGGCCGCCTTGATGCCAATCGTCGCCGAGTTTCCGTTGTTCGTCAGATTCGCTGAACTCGGTGGATTCATTGGTGCCGAAGTGTCAGCGACAAGGTCAATGTAATTGAACTGGATCGACTGATCGAATTCCGACAACACGACCTCAAAGGTCACGTCGGAGGGTGAACCGGGTGGTGACACTGGGTAGTGCTTCTCCATGTGCCAGCGCACAACGTACTGCGAAGACCCGAAGTGCAGAGGATCGTCGATGCGCGCGGCATACACCGCGTCATTGGCATCCAAGTCCGTTCGCCAATCGTCCCACAACGGTGAAATTGCGGCGGGAGCCAAACCGCTCGTCAAATCCGTGTTGGCGTACGCAGACGTCCCACTGCCGAACGTCAACAGGCCATTTGAACTCACGAAGGCCGTCGAATAGCTCTCGCCATAGAGCTGGAACGCGAAAGGCAGCGTGACCTGCACGAAGTTGTCATCGAAGCCGTCCAGAACCTTGTTGCCCACTGTGGCGATCGAACTGTGATTGTCGTTCGCCGAGATAAACGTCGGTTGAGACACCGTGTAACCGATGCCGTTGGAACTACGGCCTTCGGAGAGATGCCACAATCCGTCCTCGTAGGTGGCGTTGGGCGGTGTGTTGTTCAGCGTGAAGCCGTCCAGATCGGACGTGGTCCCGGTGATGCCGCTGAAGTCGGCGGAGTAAATCGTGCCGGTCGGCCCCCACGCCGTTTGTCCTGCCACGAGATGCGCCGCGCCGACGTGGTTGTTCCGATGCGGATCGCCGATCAGCAAGTCGTCGGCCGTGTCCGCCGGCCCACCGACTCGGCCGGCATTCGCGAATGACAACGGCTGATTCAGCCAACTCGCATCGGTCACAGTCACGTCCGCGCGGGTCGTGACATCGAACGTCGAGCTCCAGGCGTTCTGCTGACGATCCGAGAACCCCAGTTGAGTCGCCAGCGGGTTGTTCGCAGGATCGCTCAGAATCAGTTGCAGCGAATGCCCTCGCAGCAATACCAGCCGCACACGATCCGCGACGTGATCCACATCCGCATCATCCACCAAATCCGCGGCCACAGCCAATTGGAGTCCCTGCGCCAACAACGCTTGGTTGATGTCCGCAATCAAATCGTTTGCCGAACCGTTCGTCGCATCGGCGGCCACGGTCACCAAGTTCGTCAACTGACCGTCGATCACCAACCGGAAGGATGCAGAATTGTCGAACCGGTAATTTGGATGGCCTCCCACCCCCTCCAGGGCATTCTTCGTCCCGATCACTCCGAAGGCATCGCGCCGGCCCAACACGAAATACGCGCCTGATTGAGCCGTGCCGCTGACGCCCACGGCCAAGTCGCCGATACCGTCGCCGTTGAAGTCACCCGCCACCAGCGTACTGCCGCCGCTGGTGATTGCCGCCGGCAATTGCAGGGTGAATTGATACCGTCCCAAATTGTCAGTGGTCGGCGAGCTGTGTCCAAAGGAAACGCGAGCCAATGTCGTCTCGCCTTGTTCCAGGACCGAACTCACGAAGTCGTCATTACCATCGCCGTTCAAGTCTCCGACGCGAATCACGACCGGACGATCCGAGTGGTCCACCGCCGTGACATGACCCGCTTCGGCGGACGCCGGCAGGTCAATCGTCTGCCCCAGTCCCGTCGCCGGATCAAAGGTCAGCGTGTACTCGCCCATCCCTTCTGGCGCGGGATTGAGGATGCTCGGAGACGGAGAGTAGTCAAAAGACTGAGAGGATAAATGCAGCACATTGGTGGCGACGGAATCTAGAGAACTGACCAAAGACAACTTCTGCCCCGTTTCCGTAAGCAGCCAGAAACCAATTCGCTGATCGTTGACGCTCAGCGTGTTGACCAAGATCACTTTCGGTTGTCCGACGCCCACTCCCAATGCCGTGTCAACCGCGGCTTGCAGATCGGTGACCAACTCACTGATGGCCGACCTTTGTTTCTTAGTCAATGTCACGTTCTTGATGGTGCCGCCGTCCACCTGAAGCGTGAACGTCGCCGGCTGCGTTTTCAGGGCGAGCAGATCACTGCTGCTGATCGGTGCCGCGCCATTCAACAGCCGCGTGTTGAGATTCACGACATGCACGAAGTAGTAGTCGGGCACCCCGGCGAACTGCTCGACTGGCACGGGATTGAAACCTGACGAAGGACCGGTGTCCTGTCCGGCATAGAGGTAGAACTTCGTCCCTCGAAACGCGGCCGCGACTTCGCTGGCTCGCGGTTCCGTGAATTTCACCGAGAGCATGTTCGTCACGAGTAGCGCGGACTGCTCCGCCCCCAGCTTCTTCAGAGCCGGCGGAGTCGGAAACACATACCAATCCCCTGGATCGCCGTAGTGGAAGTTAAGCGACGTCACCGCCACGGGAATCGCGGGGGACGCGATCAACGGGCGGAAGTCCTCGGTCAACAGAGCGGCCAATTCCGGTTGGTCATTGAAGCCACCGCGACCGGCGACGCTGACAATCTCATAACGATCGGGAGGTACGGCGCTCGGACCACCCGCGATCCAATCGGCACCGGAGTCACCCAGCAGGATGTCATCACCGCCGCCGCCGCGCAGAATGTCTTGATCGTCTCCGCCATCGACGGTATCCCGGCCTGCTCCGCCGAACAGCCGGTCGTTGCCGTCGCCGCCGATGATGTGAATGTTCGTGAGATCGGACAAGAAGCCGGTCTGCGGACTGTCTTCGGGGTCAATGCCCCATTCGCTCCCTTCGATCAGGTATTCGGGATCGGCATGAACCTCATCGTTACCGGCTCGCGTGCTGATGAGGAACTGTTCGACGTGATACGGCACGAAGTAGGCGAGCGCCTGATCGAAGACCTGCACGCCCGCGTCGCCTTGAGCCACAGTCGCGCTGCCCAGCAGCGGGAACAGCAATTCCGTCGCTGCCGAGTCGTTGCTGGCAGCGGCATAGACTTTGAGTTTCGTGCTCTCGCCCAGCGCCGTTGTCGTGAAGATTAGATTCCCGCCGCGCCGTCCGACGACCACATCGCCGCGCAAACCAGCGTCGCGCAGCGCGGCATTGAGATCAACAACGAGATCGTCCACCGTAGAATTGCCGCGCGTCTCGATTTTCTTCAGCGTGATCGTTTTCACTACCGGCGGGCCGCCGGTTTCCAACGAGATGAAGAAGTGCGCGTCGGTGCTCAGTTCGCCGACGGAAAAGTTGGCGGTGTTCGCAATCAGCACTGCCGGACTGGCGACATCGTGACTGACAAACTGCTGCTGCTGGATGTCCCAAACCTGCGCGGTCAATTCGTAGCGATGCAGGATAGTGTTGTAGCGCACGGCCACGTTGTCGGGGACCGCGACGCCATTGGAATCCAGATCGCCCCCCAGGAACAGAACTTGATCGGTGCCCCCTTCGCCATCGAAGCGGTCGCTGTACGTCGGCAGGTAGGTGACTTGATCGCTTTGGTTGACGAACCGCCGCGTCAATTTCGTGAGCGGCAATCCGTCCGGCAGCACTTGGAAGATGTCGTCGCCCAGTCCGCCCCAGATCAGGTCGCCGGCCTGACGGTCGTAGCCGCCGGTCAACACGTCGTTGCCAGCCTGGCCGAAAATCCAATCCTCACCCGGCCCCCCTTGCAGAATATCGTTTCCCGAACCGCCGAGGATGACGTCCTTGCGACGGACTTCGATCAGCTTGTTCGCGAAGTCGTCGCGCAAAGTCTGTCCCGCCGACAAATCAAGCCGTTCGATTCCTGGGATGATCACCGGCTGGCCGTTCCGCTCAATCGCGCGGCCGATGTTAATGTCGAAGTCGTAGGCTCCGGGCTTGCTGCCCGTGACCTTGAGGTAGTAGTCAATGGGCTGTTGCTGAGCATCTAGCACCGCGAGTCCCTGCAAACTGACCACTGCTGCCGTGGCGGCGTTCAACGAGGTCGCCGCATCCAGGACCGTTTCCGCTCCGGCTTGCACCCGCACCAGCGCCAGCGTCAGCACACCGGTCGAATGCGAGTTGAGCACGATCACGTCGTCGGGGTCGCCGTTCCGCGCGAGGTTGAACTTGAACCAGTCTTGATCTTGAGCGCCGATCAACGACATCCCGACGACGTCGCCGAAGTTCTGCAAATTGGTCAGCATGGTCGCCGTCGCGCGCGTATTGTTGGTGCTCTGAGTGGCCGCCGACGTGAATTCCAATTGATAGACCGTCGGGATGCGGTCGGACTTGATGTGCAGATAGAAGACGGTGCCGACCGGCGGATTTGCAATCGCATCACGATCTGCCGACAAAAGATCATTGAAGCGGATCACGCCATGAGTCGTGGTGACCAACGTCGTTTCGACGCTGTTGACGGACTTCACCAACTCGAAGGTGACTCGATCAGTTTCGGCCAAACTGGTCAGGTTGATGGTGTCATTCGCGCCGGGAGTCGCCGCCAACTGGAATCGGTACCAGTCCTCGTCGGTCGTGCTGTCGAGCGTCAGGCCGGTGATGACCTGATTGCCGACGATCGGACCAACGCGGCTATCAGTCGTGAAGTTGTACGCGCTGGATCGCGTGTCATTGCGCTTGTCGGAACGCACGGCTCCGGTTTTCGGATCGGCTCCGTCCGTGTTGTCGATCAGAATTGGCGAGCCGGAAATGAACTCAACGCGATCATTCCCCGCACCGGCATCGACCCACACCGACTTGGTGACCGTCGGACCGACCACGACATGATCGTTGCCGTCTAGCGCGTCGATGATGATGGCCAGGAAGTCCCCTTCGACGGGAAGCAGGCTCGACAGCCCTTGCGAGCCGACAAAGCCCACCGCCGATGTCTGGTCATCGGCGAAATGCAAATCCGAGCGAGTCGCCGCGTTCGTGCCCTTGATGAAAAATTGGCTGCCGTCGGCATTCGTCGGATCGTCGATCCGCGTGAAACTGATAGCTCCATTCGACAACCGCGCGGCCACTTTGTTGACCAGCGACGTGTCCTTGAGCGCGGTGTTGATGTCCGCTACCAAGTCGCGCGGCGACGTATTCGTCAACGTCGAAGATTTCGTAATCATCACCGGCACATCGTCGGCATCGACATGCAACATGAAAGTGGCATCGGCCGAAAGTTGTCCATTCGCGGGAGCCGGCTCGGAACCGGTCAACGCCACGCCGAAATAACTGTCGGTCGGATTCCAGATCAGTTGGCCGTTGCCATCGGTCGCGTCGAAGTCGAGCTGCACCTGCGCGTCGAATGTGAAGTTCCCGTTGTTCTCTGTCAGTCGCGTGATGAGGTGATGTCCGGTAAAGACACCGCCCGACTCGGTGACGAAATCGACGTTGATCTGGTCATTCTTGTTCGAGCCGCCGTAGTACCAGACTCGATCGGTGGATTGCGCGTACTTCTTCCATTCGTCACCGGCCACGCCGCCATCAACACCCGTGAAGACTTCGCCGCGCCGGTTGTAAAGCACGTCGAGCGTCGTGGACGGCGTGTTCTCGGTGCCGTACATGAAGTCGAGACCGGTGCCACCATAGAGCGAGTCCTGCACGGTCCCACCGAGCATTCGATTGAGGCCGGTATCTTCCAAGGTGCGTGCCGACTGAGTGGGATCACTGTCGAGTTTACCGTCAGGAATCGGATCGCCGTTCGCTCCGGTGAAGTCGCCGTTGTCGCTGTGAAGTGTGCCGTCCTTGCCGACGAACACGCCGAACTGCCCGATGGCGGTAATCGTCATCACGGCGGGATCGTTGCGCGTCAGCGTGATTCGGCCAGCGTCTTGGCCCACCGTGATTTCAGGCGTGAGAGCGGTTCCGAATTCAGCGGCGATAAGAGCCGCATTGAAATCCTCAATCAATTTGCCAATCGGTGTCTTGCCGGGCGTAGGAAACCGGTTGTCTAACGTGGCCTGCGCCGTGACGACCACTGTTTTGGGTGCCGCGGTTCCCACTTGCAGCGTGAAGCGCGCATCCCCTTGCAAGACGCCGTTGCTCGGAACCGCTTTGTCGCCGATCAGCACCATGCCGGCTCCGCCGAGCGTTGGCTGAGATTTTTGACCCAAGCTGAAATGGATCTGATCGGTGATCGAACTTGGATCGAACGACCATGCCGACAGCACGTTGGTGCCTTGGCCGCCCAGCAGATCGTCGTGACCTTGGCCGCCGTAGAGTGTGTCGTGATCGCCGGGATTGCCTTGGCCGGGTCCGCCATCGCCCCAGAGTTGGTCATCGCCCTCGAAGCCATAGGCCACGTCACTGCCGAATCCGCCGTCGAGCCGGTCGCGGCCATTTGTGCCGCGCAGAGTATCATCGTCCGGCCCACCGTCGATCACGCCCACCCAATCGTCCGTGACATCAGAGATCGCCGAGAAGTCCAGAGCCTCCAGTCCCGTCGCGAATGACAGATCGTCGTTGCCACCCAATCCAGAGATGCGGAACTGCTCAACCAGCGGAATGCCGTCCGCGTCTTGCCAAGTGGCGTACAGGTTTCGCAACTCGCCATCCAACCCGGCTCGATAATCGACTTGCAGGTCGTGTTCGTACCCAACTCCCGGCCGCTGCTTGATCGTGATCGTGTCATCCGCCGTCGTGCCTTCAACGAGCAGAATGTCAATCGCGTGATCTTCCGTCGGCCGATCTCCGAGATAACTGTTGCCGCCGTGTCCATCGAAGATGTCATGCGAAGGGTCCGCGTATTCGGGAGACACATCCAGCACGAACAGGTCGATGCCGGCTCCGCCGTACTCCGTGTCATTTCCGTTCTGACCTTCCAGCCAATCGGAATCGGTTCCGCCCCAGATCAGGTCGTCGCCGCCGCCGCCGTAAAGCTTGTCCTCACCGCTGCCGCCATACATCGTGTCCTTCGCGCCGTCACGGTCGGCGTGATCGTTGGTGGCGTAGCCCAAACCTAGATCGGAATCGCCTCCGACCAGATAGTCACCGAAAATTGAGTCGTTGCCAGCCTCGCCAAAGAAAACGTCTTTGCGCAAGTTGCCGTAGAGCCAGTCGCCTCCGGAGCCGCCGTGCAACTCGTCTCCCAAACTGTTCGCGTTTGCCGCGGCATTGGAACTCGGCGCGTAGGCCCACAAGTAGTCGATCCCCTCGCCGCCCCACAACCGCTGACCGGCTTGATCGCCGCTGGTGGCATCACCCTTGTCGCCAAACAAGTTGTCGATCCCGGAATCTCCGTAAAGCTGATCGATGCCCGCATCGCCGCGCAGCACATCGTCATTGGCACCGCCGCGTACGAAGTCGTCGCCGGCACCGCCATGCACCTCATCGTTCTGGGCACCACCATCGACGTAGTCCTGATCGCCGCCGCCATCGACGTAGTCCTGATCGCCGCCGCCGAAGACGAAATCGGTGCCCGTGCCGCCCTCGATGGTGTCTTTACCATCGTCCAAGTCACCATCCACGGACAGCCCTGCAAGGATGACCGGCACGATCAGAGGCAGGACGTAGCTGCTGGGACTCATCGGTTCCGAGTCCGACGCGGCCGTGGCCACAGTGAAGAGACTGGCCTGCGTGAGATCAAAGAACTGACGGTCGAAGATCGCCGTGCCGCCCCAAAGGATGTCACTGCCGGTGTCGCCTTGCAGCAAATCGTCGCCGGTCCCGCCCTGCAACAAATCGACTCCCGGTCCACCGTTGAGCGTGTCTTTGCCCGCGTCGCCGAACCCATCGTCGTTGCCGTCGCCGCCAGCGATCGAATCATCGCCCTCGCCGCCATACAGCGTGTCTTTCTCCGCGTCTCCGGCGAGCACGTCGTTGCCGTCCTCACCGTGGATTTCATCGGCTCCGCCGTCGCCATGAATGACGTCGTTCTCCGTGCCGCCCTTTATCACGTCGTCCGCCGCGCCGCCATTGAGCGTGTCGTCTCCAGTCTCGCCGAAGACGTGGTCGATCTCGTCGCCGCCGAAAATGAGATCGTTGCCCGTGTCACCACGCAGCTCGTCTTGCCCGCTGTCGCCGAAGACCGTGTCCGCTCCTGCCTCGCCGTTCACGAAGTCGTTGCCGCCGAAGCCGTGTAGTTCATCGTTATCTTCTCCGCCGTAGATCGAATCTCGTGACAAGCCGCCGGTGATCGTGTCGCTCCCCGATCGGCCGTCGTAGCGGGTTGAATGCGTCGCCGTGACGCCGTTCATCGTGTCGTTGCCGCCGTCACCGATCATGAGCAGCTCGGCATTGGCCGTTTGAGTCGCCGTCACGTTTAAGAAGTCGTTGCCTGGATTGCCGTGGACCTCGGTAGAAACACTCGACGCCACTCCGTTGACCGTGAAGGTGTCGCCGGCCAAGCCAAGCTGGACGAAGAGCTTCTCGATGTTGGAGTACGTCGCGCCGGCGGACGCGAGGCCCAAACCAAACAGTGTGGTTCCCGTCATCGAGCCGCTGTTCGCGAGGCCGTCGCCCGAATCATCCGCCACGACCGTGTCGCTTCCCGTGCCGCCGTTGACGATGATCGCCGCGCGAATCTCGTTGAGCGTTCCAAGCGATCCGTTCGTCAGACTCTGCGGCGTAGCCTTGCTGCCGAGAAAGATCGAATCATTGCCGGCGTTGCCGAAGACCTCGTTGCGAGTGCCCAAGGTCACGTTGGTGATGGCGATCACATCCGCGTCGCTGCCGCCGTCGATCTCCGCCAAGGGACCAATCAGCCGGCCGGTCGGAGTCACATGGATTGCGGAGCCGACGCCAGAATCGGCGTCTCCAAAATCACCACGCACGAAGATCGTGCTCGACGCCGTGACGATGCCGGCAATCGTCAGGTTATCGCCGGCGCGAAGTTCGATGACTCCGCCGCCCGCGAACACTTGCTTGCCCGGACCGACCAACAGATCCTCGCCCGCCGCCGCCGATTCAGTCACGGTGAGCCACACGCTTCCGGTCGCCGACGTGACTTGATCGACCTTGAGACTCCCCTCCACTTCCGTGACGAAAACGCTCTGCGCCGCGCTGGCAGTCAGCAGTCCTGGCAGCAGTCCGGTCCCAGTATTGATGTCGATGTTGTCGAAGAAACTTCCGATGCCGCCGGTCTGCGCGGTCAAGACGATGCTGTTTGAGTTGACGTCGCTGTCCGGGTCGCTGGCCGCATCGACGATCGAGTGCTTTGCCGTCAGCGTCACCAGCCCCGCTGTCGATGTGATCGAGCCGACTCGCAGATCATCGTACCGTTCGGTCAACGTGATACTGCCGTTGGTCTGCGCATCGACGCGCCCCAAGCCTTTGAGATCGGTGAGGCCGTCCACACGGATCGTCGTGGCACCGTGATCGGCGTTGATGGCGATGTTGTTGCCGGCTTGGAGTAATCCGAAGTGATACGTCGTGATGTTGCGTGTTGAGCGGTTAGCCGAACCAACTCCGCGATCTTCCGGGCCGGCCGGTGTCGTGGGGATCGTGGCCGCGCCGTCTCCCGTCCGCAGGGCTTCCGCCGGCAAGCCGACGAGCGGAACTTCGGTGGCTTGCGTGCTGGGCAGCAGCGTCAGCTCGATGTTTCGTCCGGCAATGAGCGAGTCAGATTGCACCGTCGTGTCGGTCACGCTGGCGTGCATCGCTTCGCCAGTGAGGCTCATCCGCACGTCGAACTTTGCGGTTGCCTTCAGGTGTTCCGGCTGATCCAGGTTGTGCAGCAATTGAGCCTTGAAGAGTCCGCCGACTCCGGGGTCGCCGACCGACCCACCGTACGCGGTGAGTTCGAGTGAATTCGTGCGCACGGTTCCAATCGCGCCGCTCAACCCGCTCGACCGAATGTTGCCGGTGAGGTTGATGAGCCGCGTCTCACCCAGCGGATTGTCGATCAAGCCCTCGACGATGATGTCCCCGCCGCCCGCCTGAACGAACTCAAACAGAGTGGGCTGCACGCTGCGCGTCGCCGTGAAGTTGAAGCCGCCGGCATTATCGGCCGCGATGTTCACCGACGGGTTGTGCGCGCTGACCGTGCCCAGAGTTCCCAGCACCAAGTCCTTCGACGAGTGATTGATGATCGTACCGAAGCCGAAGTTGGGACTGAATTCAAAATTCGGACTGCCGGCCAACGTGCTAGTGATGAATCGAGCGGACGGTCCGGCGTTGTCCCAGCTTAGGACTTTGAGTTGGGCTCCCTGGTCTTCGTACACCACGTCGCCATTGGTAGTCGTCGAGCCATCCACCGCGATTTCGAGTCTCGGTCCCGCGTGCAAAAGGACGGCATCGGCATCGAATGTGATCTTGCGCTCGAACGTGAAGGCTCCCGTTTCATCATCGCCACCCACGTCAAAGAATCCGCCGTCGGCGTCCGCATGGCGGCGGTAGCCACTGGTATCAATCGTGGTTTCCACGAGCAGGTTCTGAGTCGTGAACAAGGCTCCCGCCTCGGCCGTCACGAAGGCTTGAGTGAAGGTCACGTTTTCGGCATCGGCATTCGTCGAGCCGCCCGCACTGAAGGAATCGGCCTCCGCGCTGGAGTTGGTCAACAAGCGCGGCAAGCGTGCGGCCAGTTCAATCCGATCCGCGCCGGTGATCTTGGCCCCTGTTTTCACAATGACCTGAGTCGGATCGAAGAAGTGGACGCTAGACACGGCGTCGGTGGCAGCGACGAGCGCCGCGCTATCGGCCGCAGCAATCGCTTCTTGGCGAATGCTCGGCAGTTCGGCGACGATGGCAACTGTCTTGCCGGTAATCTCGGCCTGCTCTTGAATCTCCACGGTGTTGGACGCGCGAGTGGTCCCACTGCCGAGGATGGCCGGAGCCGCCGCGTCGCTGACGCTTCCCAGACCGTTGCTGTCGGAAATGGCGCGGGACACGGCATCCACGTTGGATAACGCTCGCACTTGGGCATCGTCGTGAGCCGTGATCCGCGCCGCTTGCCCGACGCGAGTGTTGGTTTGGTACAAGAGATTCGCATTGGCTTCCGCGTAAGCGACGCTGACAACGCCGCCACCGATGGCGTTCGCAGTCGGACGTGCTCCCAGCGACGTCGTTGCTGTCAGGTTGACATTGCCACCCGCGTTCAGGTTCGCATAGTTCCCCACCACAGCAGTACTCTCACCGCTCGATGTGGTCGTCGCGACGACGTCGCTGACCGAAATCAGGCCGACCGCGCCGTTGTCGATGGTCGCGGTGGATTGAGCGAGGACGGTTGAAGTGATGACGATGTTGCCGTCGGCAATAATCCGCGTCGCCTGCGCGGCGGACGCCGAATCCTGAAGAATCGCGCTGACGGTGGGATTCAGCTTCACCTTCGCCTCCGAGAGGGCGATGACGATCGCTCCCCCCGACGCAGCGTGAGTGAAGGCCGAAGAAATTCCATCGCCAAAAACCGGCACTGCGGGCATCTCTCCCGCGACTCCATGATTCGCCTCCAGAGTGAAATTGCCATGCGCTGTGATCTTTGAGTTGGCTCCCACATGGCTGGCGACTGTCGGCAGGACTTCCACGTTCGAGTCCGCGCCGCCGATGGCAACGCCACCGATGGTCAGGCCATTCGCCACCGCGTCGCCATCCGTGCGCGAGTTGGCCCGCACGGTGAAATCAAGTGCGGTCTCGGCAGTCACGTTGCTCCCGACGAACGCCCGAATCTCCGGACGAATTTGCACGTGCGCTTCCACGAGATTGGCGCTGATGAATCCGCCGCCCGTCGTCTCCGCATTTCCGAGCGCTTCGTGCTGCCCGTTGGCTTCGACGACGACGCTCCCGGCGCGAATCGTGCTGAAGTCGCCCACAAAGGCTTGAGTCAGCGTACCCGCGCCGTTTTCTTTGCGACCGGCCACGGCCGTCGCGCTGACTCCGCCGATCGAAACAATTCCGATGGTCAGACCGTTACCGTGCGCGTCGGCGCGGTCGTGTGAATTTGCATGGACCAGGACCGTCTGTGCCGCAGTGATGTCCGCAAATCGTCCGATATGGGCATCGACATCGGCGGCCGATTGTGCTGTCGCTTCGGACGACCCGACGGCACCGAGGACACCGACGGCGGGCGCTTCCGCTTCGGCGCGCGCGCCCGGACCGGTAGGTTCGAACTCCGCTCCGATGGAAACGCCTCCTCCGGCTTTGATGCGAATTCGATCACCCAACTTCGCATCGACTTTCGGGGTCAATCTGGAAGTGGCGAATGTGAATCCGAGTGCGGCTGCTCCGATGCTCAACCCATAAGCATTCGACTGAGCCTCGCCGGTGGAGTTTGCCAGCACGTTGACACTGCCACTCACTGTGACTTGAGAATCATCCCCCAACTCCGCCCCAATGGTGGGTGCCACCGTCGTCGTCGCATCGGCCCCGCGCACCGAGATCAAGCCGCCTCCCGGCGCATCCGCGGCGGTGATGCCCACATCATGGGATTGGCCCAAGATGGTCAAGTTGAGTCCGCCGAGTACCGAACCTGCGAAGCGGACCACTGCCGATCCCTGCACTTTCGCTTCGGATTCACTCTCGCCCAGCGCCGCGATCCCGCCGGCCGGAGCGTCGCTTTCGGCGTCGGCGATGTTCGTTCCCTGGGCTACGACCGCCACGTTGCCGCCGGCCGTGATGGTCGTCCCGGAGCCGACATCCGTGGTGACGTTGGCGCTCGCAATCGCCGTCGAGAAGGAACCATTTAGTACCAAACCGAGACCGGCACTGGGCGAATCGGACTCGGCTCGAGCACGTTTGTCGGTGCGCGGCTGATCGCCAGCGCGGTTGTGCCGGGAGCGAATCGTGACGTCTCCGCCCGAAGTCAACGACGTGTCTTTACCGATGGACGCGGACACCTGCGGACTGACTTCGGCTGTGGCGTCACTGATGCCCAACGACGCCAATCCGACAGTGACACAATCCACTTCGGCGTCGGCCGCGCCTTCCGAGTCTGCCGTGATGCTGATGTGATTGTCGATCTGCAAGTCTGCGTCGTCGCCGACAAACGCCGTGATGGTTGGCAACACTTTGGCGGTCGCGATGGCTCCATTGCTGGAGATGACGCCGCCGCCGATCGCGTCCACCTCAACGATTGAGGTGTTGTCGCCGTGGGCGGACACGGTCAGATTGCCGGCGGTCACGTCGGCTCCCGAACTGACATCGGCCTGGACGCTGCCGCCGATTTCGGCGTTGGCGATGGAGGCTCCGCCTTGAATGGCACCGATGGTCAACTTGGACGAGTCCGCATCCACGTTACCCAACGAATTCGACACCACCGACACGCTGCCGGTCGCATTGATGCCGGCGTTGCCGACATGCGCCGTCACGTTCGGCCGCACGATGGCGGACGCATTTCCAAAATTCAGCCCGAATGTGGCCGCTTGACCGACGAATGCCTCCGACGAGGCTCGGTTGTCGCCGGTGGCGGAAATGGAAACGCTGTTGACGGGAGCCACGCTGCCGATCACCGCGCCATTGAAAACACCGGCGGTCGCCGTCGCGTCCACCTTGCCAGTGACAACCACGGCCCCTGCCGCCGCGACGCCGAATCCAAAGCCCAACCCATCGACTTCGATGTTGCCCCGCTGATCCGCCGCGATCGACACGGCATTCGCGTCGCGGATGACGGCGTAGTTGCCGATGTGTGCGTCCGCGCGGCTGGTCACGTTCAACGTGCCGACGTTGGCTTGCACGGCGACGGGGCCGGCACCGCCACCAATCGACGTTAATTCCGTCGTGGATTTTTCCTTGTCGGTCGCGCGAATCACCACGTCGCCGTTGCTGGCGGTGAGTTTCCCGAAGCTCCCCACATAAGCCTCGGTGGTGGTGTTGACGGACGTGACGGCGACGCCCGCACCGATCGCGACCGCACCGAACGACGCATTTCCCGTGGCTTGATCGACGTGATACAGGTTTTCCGAGGCGATCCGAATGTCACCACCGGCGATGATCTCCGCCGCGAACAGTGAATTGGACGCGTCGGAGACAAACGCCGAGGTCACATGATCGTTGCCTGTCAGCGTCTGCACCGCGCCATTGATGGTGCGACTTCCCAATCCGTTCACGTCTTGCCCGGCTCGCTGGGCATACTTCGCCGTGCGTCCGCCGCTGCGGACGCTGCTCGTGACATTGTTCGGAGCCGCGATGCTGGCGTTAGTTTGGCCCGCCAAACTTTGATCGGCATGGCCTTCCTCCGTGGTGTTGAATTCTTTCGCGGCGGTCCCGTCAGTGGCGGCTCCCAGACTTAGAACGGACACCGCACCGGACAGTCCGATCGATCCGCCGGCAAATGCCAGCACTGTCGCGTCCAGGTTGCGATCCGAGTGCGACAGAATCGAAACATCGCCTGCCGCATTGATCTTGGTCTGCGGTCCGACCGCCGCCACGGTGCGATTGCGGATCGCGCCCACGTCCACAGCGGCTCCCGAACCCGCCGCGCCGACCGCGACTGTGCCGCTGGTCGTATCCAGCGTGGCGGTGTCGTCCGCGCGAATCGTGACCGTCTGACCGAGTCCCGGCGCAAAGGTTCCTCCGGACAGGAACCGCGCGTCCTGATTGATCAGCGACGGAATGCTGCCGCCTTGCACGATCGCCTCGGTAGTCGTTTCGATGGTGTTCACCACGACCGTGCCTGCCAAGGCGATGCCCGCCGCGACCGTGCCGGTGAACGTGTCGAGCGTTTCGTCACTGTCCGCCGCGACCGTCAACGCGCCCGTCGCGTTTAAGCGTCCGCCGAGCACTTGCGCCCGCGCACTGTTCTCGATCGTGTTGACGCTGATGGCGGCTCCCAAACCCGTTTTGGTGACGACATCCGTATCGATCTTCGCGGTATCGTCCGCCAGCACGGACAAGTGGCCGAGTGAGAAGACATCGGAGTCACGCACAAAGGCGTCGTTGATCGCGCCGATGTCGATGATCGAAACCGTGCTCGCTACTGCCACCAGGCCTCCGGAGATACCGAAGACAGTTGCGTCGATCGTTTCGCGTGACACCGTGCTGACTTCGACGCCGCGCGCGTACACGGCCGAGCGACGCCGATTCGGATCGCTACCCGATTCGTTCGTGTCTGAGATGAAGGCGCGGGTCTGGCTGGTGATGCTGATTCGCGTGTAGTTGCCGCCGACGGCCACCAGACCGCCGGAGGTGTTGCCAGAGAGAACATCCAACAACGAATCCGAGTGCGCTCGGACAATCACCGATCCGCCGTAGTCCGCGTTCGAGTTGATGTTGGAGGATGAGATGAAGGCTTCGGTCATATCGCTGAGGTTGACGACCGAGACCAGTCCGGCCACTCCGACGAATCCGCCGCCACCATTGGCGGCGCTCAGAGTCTTGCCTCCCAGACTGGAAGGCGGATGCTCGACCGAACTGGCGATTACGGCCAGGCCGCGGATGTTCTCGGTACTTTCGGCACCGCTGTCGGCATCCCAGCGTGAGACGCTCACGGCCGCGCCGTGCCCGCGCGCGGCCACGGTCGAGTGATCGACGAACGCGCGCGTCACGTTCTTCAGCGTGTTCACGGCGACCGAGCCGTTGACTCCCACGAACCCGCCCGTCCCGGAGCCGGCGATGACGCCGAGCTTGTTCTCGGACTTGGCATACACCACGACACTACCAAACGCATCGACCACGGAATTCGCGAGGTACGCGACCACCGTCGTCGCCAGCAAGGTCACGGTGACGTTGCCGGTGACTCCCACGAAGCCGCCATTGCCGCCGACGGCGATCTCTTCCAAAGTGGCGTGCGATTCCGAAGTCACCTGCACGCTGCCGCCGTTCGAAGTCACCGTGGCATCCGCGACGTAAGCACGGATTTGATTCTCGATTTCGTTGTACGAGGCCGCACCGCCCGCTCCGACAAACGCACCGCTGCCCTGGCCGGTGAGCGACCGATTGGTGGAGGTGTCCGACGCCTGCACATCGACGTTGCCGTTGGCCGTGACTTGCGCGCCGCCGGAAATGTGCGCGTCGGTCGTATTGGAAATGTCGTTGATGCCCACGCCGCCAGCGATGGCCACTGTGGCCGCGCCGCTGCCCGCCACCGCCACGGCTTCGAGTTCCGCCCGTTCCTCGGCGCGGACACTGACCGCTCCGGTGTCGGCCACGATCGCATGGCTGTCGATCATCGCTCGCACCAGATTTTCAATGTCGTTGGTGGAGATGACGGCGGCCCCCGCCCCCGCTCCGGCACCCGCCGCAACAGCCGCGAGCGAACTGATGTTGGACGTCTCCAGCGCGGAAACCACCAACGACGAACTCGCCCGGATTACGGCCCCGCCTGAGACCCGCGCGATCGTCTGGTTGCCGATATCGTTGATCGACACGGCGACCGTCGCGGCGACCGATCCCGCGCCGGCGGCCGCGATGCCGATGGATCGAATCCGCGCATCTGTATTTGCCAGCACGGCCACGTTCGGAGCCGTGACCATCGCGCCGGAAACGACCGCTTCCGCTGTCGTGCTGATCGTGTTGACCGAGGTTCCGAACCCCACAGCCACCGAACCCGCGCCGCTGGCGGCGATGGCCAGACCATCAATCTTCGGTTGGCTCAATGCCGAGACCGTCACCGAATCGGTGACGTTGATCTCGGCTCCGTTCGCGACGCTGGCTCGCGCGATGTTATCCACGTCGTTGACGGTCACCACGCCCGACACAGCCACCGATCCCGAACCATTGCCCGCGACGATCAGCGCTTGAATCTTGGAATCGTCCACCGCCACGACATGCACGCTGCCGCCAGTGATGTGCGCCGCCCCCGTGATTCCGGCGGTCACTGAGTTCGTAAGATCGTTCGTGCTGACGGCTCCACCGACCGCGACCGACCCGCTGCCGCCGCCTTGGGCGGTGATCGCCTGGATGTTGTCCTTGGTGCGGGCCTCGACGGTGACATTGGCCCCCTTCGCCGTGGCTCCGTTCACCGTCGCATTCACGGCACTGCCGCCGGTGTTGACGCCGATGGAAGCTCCGACGGAGACCGTCCCCGCGCCCGCGGCGGCTCCCGCCAAAGCGAACATCTCGGCCGAGTCCAGCGCGGCGACTTGCAACGTCTGCCCCGCGTCCACGTCCGCCGTCGGCGCGAGCGACGCGTTGATCGTGCGGCTGATGTCATTGACCGAAATCGCTCCACCCAACGCGAAGTCACCGGCTCCCGTGCCGCCAATCGAAATGGTCGTAAGTTGACCGGCTCCGTTGGCCACCACCGTCACCGAATCGCGCGCGACGACATGACCGTCCACATGCGCCGACACGTCATAGTCCAACAGATTGACGGAGACCGCCGCGCCAATTCCGACCGATTCGCTGCCGGCCAAGCCGCCGGACACGTTGATGAGGTCGAGATCATGATTGGCTCGAACACGCACCGACTGAGCCGATGCCGCTCCCTGATTGTTGCCGTTCACCGTCGCTCCGGCCCCGACGTAAGCCTGAGTTGCGCCATCGATCAAGTTGACGGCCACGGAGCCTCCGAAGGCGACATTTTCCGAACCGGCCGCACCGACCACGATGGACACCAGCGAGTTCTGTGTGTCCGCTCCAATCGTGATCCCTGCTCCTCCGAATCTCGATCCGCGCGGGTCGAGCAACCCAATGCCGACTCCCTTGGCTGACACGTCGGCACGGTTGCCGATGAAGGCGCTGACGTTCTGTTCGAGATCGTTCACCAGCACTGAGGCCCCGATGGCCGCGTCCCCGCCATACGCAATGGCCCCGACCACCAAGGTCGCAATCGCGTCCTCGTTCGCTCCCACATACAGACTGCCTTGGACGGCGACGTGCGCGTCATTGGCCACGAAGGCCCGCACGGTGTTCTCGATGTCCGAAACAATCAGCGAGCCACCCGCACCGACTCCGCCGTCGGTCGAGAGCGCGAGACCCGCCGCCACTCCCACGACTTCCAGTGTGTGGTCGGCGAATACCAACACGTCGCCTTGGATCTGCATGGCAGCAGTGCCGAAGGCATCGGGATCGGTACCGATCCAAGCCTGCGTGTCATTCTCCAGAACCAAAATGACGGCACTGGCACCGACACCAAAGTCTTCGCCCACTCCGACGCCGCCTGCGATCGCCACCAACAAATCGTCCTGCAGCGCGCGGACGGACACGTTCGTCGCCGTTACCGATCCCTGATCTCGCTCGTTGTCACCGTCACCGTTCTCGTCCTCGCGGCCGATGTAAGCCAGCGTGTGAATGCTGGTGAGAATCGAAGTCACGCTGCCCGCCACACTGCCGCTTTCCTTCGAGCCGGCACCGCTGGCCGCGATCGATACCAAGTCGTTGTTGGTGTGAGCCAGAATGTTGACCGCGTAGCTATCAAGCACAGCGTCTTCCGCGAACGCTTTCGTCGACTGATCCAAATCGCTTTGCGAGTACGTTCCTCCAATGCCCAAGTCGTCACCGAAGGCAAATCCGCCGGCGATGGTCACCATCGAGGGACTGCTCAAGGCATCCAGACTGATGTCTCTGCCGGCGATGACGGTCACGTCGCAGACAAAGGTTTCCGTTCTTTGAGTCAGAAAACTGAACGCCACGGAGCCTGACAGACCAAATCCAAATTGCTGTTGACCACCAGTCTTGCTATTACCGCCACCGCTGCCACCAAAAGAAATCGAGGGGGGCTCAACAAGGCTAATCGTGTCATTGACCTCAATGATGATGTCGTGCAGCTTTTCCAGCGTTCCGCCGACCTCCTCGCCGAACAAGGTCTTGAAGTCGGGACTCGGCACGATGCTGATCGGAGTGCCGCTATCGCTGCTACCTCCACTTCCCTCAGTTTCACTGTCTGTGGAGACTCCGGCCGCAGCCCCGATGCTCCAGACTTTCGGCTGCGATAGCGCGTTCACTTTCACGTCGCGGCCGGCCGTCACCTTTCCCGAACGATCGGGGCGACCACGGAAAATGACCTCGTTATCCAGATCGCCGATAAAGGCCAGCGTCGCGTCGTACACGTTGGAGAAGGCTCCCGACAGACCCACTCCCTGGCCGCCGGAAATCCCGATCCCCGGAGTGATGTTGATCGCGGTCACGTCGCTCTCGGCATCGACCAGCACGTCGCGCCCGGCCGTCACCACCGCTCGATCTTCCAGGTACGCCAGCGTCGTGTTCTCGACGCGGTCGAGAACGAACGCTCCTTGAATCGTCAGGCTCGACGAATTGCCTCCCGCGACGACGATGTTGACTTGCGAGTTCTCGGTCTTCGCATCCACGCGGACATCCCGTTTGGCGGCCACTCGAGCCAAGTCCGCCACATACGCGATCGCGAAGTTTTGGGAGAAGATGCCATCGAAGAAGGCTCCCACGCCGGTGGATTCATCGCTGGTCACATAGGTCAGCAGCGACGGATTGCCGGCCAGGTTCACCATCTCCATCGAGCCGAGTGCATCGAGCGTGACGTCTTGTTCGACCGCCGCCTTCAAGCCCCGCTGATTGATCCGCGCCATGCCGCCGATCGCCGTCGTCGCCGAGTTGTACGGAAACAGAATGCTGACTCCGCCGCCAATCGACAGACCGCCCTGATCGACCGCACCCCCCGCGTGAACATAGCTAGTTCCCAAATCATCCTGGTCGTCGATCGCGTTCAAGGCCGGCTCGACAGTGTTGTTCATCAGCCCTTGGACCTCGGTGCCAAACCGGCTGCCCAAGGCGTTCACCGCGCCGAGAGCACTGACCTGCGTGGTGGCTCCCACGCCGGCCACTTCCAGCACGAGGTCCAGCGGATCAACAGGACTGGTGAGCTTGGCGACGGAGTCCATGTCCAACGTCTTGTCCACGTCCACGATGGCGTGGTAGCCGACGAACGTGTTGGCCTGATTCGCTACCTTGGCGTAGGTCACCGCTCCACCGACGCTGACGTCCTTCGCGGCTCCCAATCCACCCACGCTGCCGATCGCGCTGATCTGGAATGGATCTTCCGCGTAGGATTTCAGGCGCAAGTTCCCGCGTGTGGCGATCAAGGCATCGTCGCCGATCAACGCATTCGCGTTGTTGTCGCTGGTCGCCACCGCGAAGGCCGCGGCGAAGCCCTTTCCGACTTGTCCGCTGTCACCACCGCCAATGCGGATCTCCGCCTGCCCCAAAGCAGTGCCGACTTCGTTCAGCACGGGAAGTTCAGGGACCAACGCGGACACCAGCTTCACGACATTGAACTTGAGCTTGATCGGCTTCGATTTCACTCCGCTGGAATTGCCGCCAACCGCTCCCAACGAGCGTGTGATGTTTTGCGAGTTCACCGACCGGGCGTCGATGATCAAATCCTCCGCGATGTCCAAGAGGCCGCTGACATCGGCGGTTGCGATCGACTGATAGAATCCCAACGCGATGCTCACCCCAATGGCCAGCCCCCCTTGGCTGCTGGCTCCAAAACCGGCGGAGATCGCTTCATTGCGGAATGAATTCACATTCTCGGCCTTGATCGTTGCCGTCTTGGCCTTCACAGTCGCTCCGGAACGGATTTGGGCCAGCGAATTGGAGTGAGCTACTCCCAACGCCGCCGACACGGTGAAGGTCTCGCTGATGTTGGGCGCGAACATCCGCACTCGCAGCGTGTTGTTCGCCACCGAGGTCAGACGAAAATCGTTGGCCGCCGAGATTACCGCTCCGTTTTCCACAATGACTTCGGAAGTCGGCGAACTGTTGCCGTAGGTGATGCCATATCCCACGCTCGCGGTCGTCAGGTCCACATTCGAGGTCGCCGTCGAACCCAACACGACATCGTGCGACGCTCGCAAGGTCGCTCCGGGACCAAGCACGATGCGGCTCGTGGAGTCCGCATCGACTCCCACGGCCAGCGAATTCGACAGCCCAATCGGCTCGTCGAAATCGGTCTTCCGGATCAATTGCTCATCGACATTGATGTCCTGACCAAAGAGGTATCCCCCCGAGGTACTGAGCGTTGACCAGCGATACAGCCGATTGGGTTCCAGATCGTTGCCCGTCACCACATCCAACCCGGCCCGTGCATCGGCGTCACCCACGACGATCGCCTCGGTCGGCCGAGCATCCATCGTCACTCGTCGGCCCGCGTCGAAGCCGCTGCCAGTGTTGCGGTAGTAGCGGCTCGGTTCGGCGTAGTTTCCCACCACCAAGTCGATCATTTGATCGCCATCCAAATCCTTCATCGCTAGCGACGTGGTGAACATCTTCAATCCGTCGGCCGAAGCATCAATCGTCGTGCCGGCATCGAAGCTGCCTGCAGCGAACTGATAAAGCCGGAGACCTTCTCCCTCCGTGCCCACGACTAATTCCTGCGCGCTGTCACCATCGATGTTGGCCAGCGCGACCGCCGCCGTCTTGAGGCTGCCACCAATCGTTGCGGCAAACGCCAAGCTGCCGGCGTTGTTCAAATACAGCCGATTCGGTTGTTCGAAGTTGCCGATCAACAAGTCCACATCGGCATCGCCATCTACGTCTCCCGCAGCGACCGACCGTGTTGCGAACGATCCCGCTTCGATCATGGCCGGCGGTGCGAAGACGCCGCCCGCGAACGAATACACGAGCACGCCGTCACCATCCGTGCCGACAATCAATTCGGGACGGCTATCGCCGCTGATGTTGGCCAGTGCCAGCGAAGTCGTCTCGCGACTGGTTCCGTCCACGTCCCCGGCATAAGTCAACACGCCGCTCTGATTCAAATAGAACCGGTTGGGTTGACCGGAATTGCCAACCACCAGATCGCTGTCTCCGTCATTGTCGAGGTCGCCCAACACCAGCGACGTGGAATGGAAGACCCCCGCGTCGATCAGCGTCGGCACGCCAAACTTGTTCGTCGAATACTCGTAACGCAGGATGCCTTGCCCGTCCGTCGCGACCAGCAAGTCCGAGTCCATGTCGCCGTCCAGATTGCCGAGCGCCAGTGCTCGCGTGGCGTACGCGAACGGTTGGATGTCCTGCACGTCCGCGGTCTTGCGAGTGGTCGCGGACGAATCGAGCCGGATGTCTTGCCCGGTGATCGTCGCATCCATCGCGACGTGGATCGAGGCGTTGGTGTCGATGAAACCGAAGTCATCGGACCCGAAGAATTGCCAAGGCCGATCCAGGCTTTCCGTCGCGGTCAACGTGACATTTCCCGCCGCGAACGCTCCGTCCGCGTGCGCCAGAATGTGCGCCTGCTCGTCGATCACGATCGAGTGCGCGGTGATCGTGACGTTCCCGGAATTCCCGACCGACGGCGCATTCCAATGATTGGCTCCTGCCGCGACTTGCCGCGTGGAAATGGTCGCTTTCTGGTCCAGCGTGACGCTGCCGTTGACGGATCGAATCTCGATGTTCGTCAGTCCGCGACCGCCGATGAAGCCCTGTAAGACGAGGTTGCCCGACACGATCAACGTCAGCGAATCCGGCACACTGTCGCCGTCCCCCACAATGTTGTTGATGATGAGATCGTCGGACAGCATCAGCGGCACGGTCTGGTTGCCCGACACCACAATCGTGCCGGTGTTGGCAGCAAGCAAAACCGGCGCGGTTGGCTGATACGCGGGAAACTGCCCAAACACCAACGATCCCTTGGGAGCCAACGCTCCGAAGGGATCGTTCGTGGCCAGGTCGCCCAAATCGGGAAAGTTCTCGGTCGTCCCGTTCTGCCAATCCTTGAAGAGCGTTCGAAAGGCTTTCTCACGCAGAGTGGCACTTTCCCAAAGAGGAAAGTTTCCGAAGCCCGTTTGATAGTCGATGTCACGCCAGGCTTGCTGGATGTCAAACTGATTGCCGCTCTTGACGACCGCGAACTGATCTCCGTAGGCCAGCTTGTTGCTTTCCGTGGGAGCAATCTTTTCAACCTGAGTCACCAGCCACTTCGAGCCGGTGGTCAGACGAGTCACCACCAAGTCGTTGGGGACACTGCGAACCAGCTCGGCGGGATAAGCGTCTTCCAGCAGGCGGCGATTCAACCGAATCATGCGTTCGCCGCCGGCGGGATCTTGAGTCCGCAAGACACCGGTGTCCTGCAAGATGATGACGTTGGCGAAGATCGACGTGCCCAAGATTGCCGTGGTGTCGAACGTGTTGTCCAAAAGAATGTGGTTCAGTTCGTGCGCGAGCATCGTTCTCAAGTCGAACAGTTCCTCGCCGCGCTGTTCCACCAGGTCCAGATGCGGACCGACCGGCTGCTTATTCGAGATCGCATCGGTGAGGCCCGTGATCGCGTTCTTGAGGTCGGTGATCTTCGCGGGAATCGAATTCACCAGCCCGGAACCGATTTGTCCGATGAGATACACCGCCAGCGGATCGCCGCTGAGGCTGTCGGTGATGAGCCGTTCGACGAGGGGCACGCGGATGAGTTGCTTGTCGTAGATTTCATCCGCGGTGAAGAACGCCGAACTAACACCACGTTCCGCGAAGAAATCTCGCAAGCCTTGAGGTAGCGTGTTGAGATTCAGAGCACTCGCTTCCGCATTCGCGACCGCCGTGGTCAATGTCCGACTGGACGCCACGTCCAAACGATGAGTTGTTCCGGTGGCGACCGAGCCATTCAGCGCGACAATGTTCGCCCCGGAGAGAGCATCCGGCATCGAATTGTGCAGCGTGACTCTGGATCGATCCCCCACATTCACGCGCAGAAAATATGTTTGCCCATCGACCAAGCCTCCCACGGCAACGGCGGTTTGTGTGGCTCCGTTGGGGGCATACGTGAAACCTTTGCGGTACACGACGGGAGTGCCATCCGGCAACGCGACCGCATCATCAAACTCCAAGACATTGCCACTGACGACCTCCGTTCCCGCCGGATTGAAGACCAAGCGAAATTGATCGACTGCCGGCGGCTCGGAATACACGCCATAGGCTTGCCCAGTACCGGCGGCCGGAGTCGTGTTCGTGTTTCTAACTTCCAGGACGACGCTGCCGTCGCTGCGGACGATTCTCGCTCGGCCCGCCACGACAAACTCGCCATCGTCATCGATGCCGTCGCCGGCTTGGTCCTGGAAGCCGTTGGCCCCGCTGTCATCGCTGAGCGTTAGCGTGATGACTCCATTGTTGACATTGACCACGATGGGCGTCCCCAACGTGTGCCACGTCTCGCCGGCGAAGGGGGACTCAGGCAGCACCGGAGTCGGTGTCACACCGGCGTCATCCGGGTACTTGCTTTGATCAACGAAAATCGGCGCTCCGCCATTGATCGAATACGCGGCCTTCGTGGCAACGGAGTGGTTGCCTTCGTCCGTAAGCCGGTCATTGACCAGCCAGTCGATTTGGACTTGATAGGTTCCCGGAGCGAGGTCTCGAAACTCCCATTTCACCGAATTGTCGCCCACCCCGGTCGGATGAACGTGATAAAGCTGCGAGCGAATGCTTCCGCTGTCCTCGCGCCACATGTGATCGCCGTCAATGGACCGGGTCCACAGGTCGCCCCCGATCGGTTCGGCATAGAGGGACGCCGCACTGGTCGACTGCCCCAGCGAATCGAGCGTGTTGGGCATCGTGGCGGTGAAGACATCGCCGCCGTGATTGCCGTTCAGCGTCATCTTCGCGAAGTCGTAGTCAGAGCCGGTGAGGTCCGTGAGTAGTCGGCTGATCGTTTTGGGCTGGACGGCACCTGGCTGAGAACCGACCACGGTCTCTTGGAGCAGCAGCATTTTTCCGAGCGTCACCGTGTTGGCGTACGCGGCAAACGTGTTCTTGTCGAACTCCGCATTTGTTTTCAGAGCACCCGCCGCTTTCAGAGCACCCGCCGCGCCCGGATGAAACAGCAACGAGTAGGTGTGCGTGTTGGGCGCGTCGCCGACCGTAAAGGTGAAGGTCGGGTCCGCGATGTCCAGCGACTCCCGGTGATCTGCTCCATTGAATCCCAAATAGGCATCGACTGTTTCATGATCGGTCGAGCGGAAGAGCGGAATCTCCGTGCCGTCCACATTCAAGGCTCGTAAGTCCATCAGCGTCGCTTGCGGAAGTTCGATCAGCGTTTCGATCAACTTCACGGGGACACCAAAGGTGTCCTCCAGAAGGCCCGTGGCGAATTCCTTCACAGCGTCCTTGATCTTTTCCTTGATCCAATCCTCGAGTCGCTGCAAAGGATCAATATCTCCCAGCAACTCGTGAGCAGGCTCGAACACCTTCTCAGAGAACTCCTCCAGCAGGTTGAGCACTCCAGCCCGCAACTCGCCCAGTTTTCGCGGGACACCGACCATCGGCAGCAGGTATTGATTGACGAACGAATCATCGACCCGGTTGTCGTCGTTGGGATCATCAATCTCGTCGAGCAACCGGCTAATGATGCCCACGTCTTCGGCTTCTTCCTCGGCACGCCGTTCGCCGAAGTCGGGATCAACCGCGTCCGGACCGAAGGTATGTGATTGGCGGTTCTGAAGATCACGGCGGCTCTGCGGATCGAAGAAAGCGCGTGAGAAGGCCAGCCCCAACTCGCTCCAATGTTCCAAGCCCCGGTCGATGTTCTTGATCCAATAATCCAGGTAGGTGCTGACCGTGGTTCCCAGATCGGTCGCCAACATTTTCAAGTCCTCGCTGCTGACGGACCCACCGTTGATGAGCTTGCGGAAGATCGGGTCGAATGGTCCCACGACTTGGTCGTAGAGAATCTCAAAGTCCGTGGCGATCTGCTCGACGGTGTCCGCGAAGTCGAGATTGCTGTCCCCGCGCAGTAGTTTCTTGCCCAGAGTCAGGAGTCCATCGACCGTCCCGGCAAACGGTTCGGGCTGATTGGCCAAGGGGGCTGGAAAGTCCGCACGCAGGGCGACGAGCTTTCCGCGCAACGCCAGGAACGCATCCAGAACTTGCCCGCGCGACTTCACGTTTTCCGAAACCACCAGCACTTGATTCCCGTTGGCATCAAACTCTGCCTTCAACGTCAGATCGTCGTAGCCATTCTGGAATTGCCAAACGGTTCCCGAAGGACTCTGCGAGACCATCAACGGATTGTTCAAGCTAGGCGGGGTCTCGATCAGAATCTCTTGGGGCGAGGCCGCGAACTGAGCCAACAAGTTCTGCGAAACGGCTCCTGTGTCGAGAACCCCCGTTTGCAGTTGTGCGATGAACGCTGCGACTTGGCCGCCGCTGATTGTGAAGAGGTATTCTTCGCCGTGTCCGGGCAAGTCGGGCGGATTCTTAATCAACGTTTCATAGATGAACTGGTGCGGAGCGTTCAGCTCACGAGCAATCGACACGTCGTCGCTGACGTCTCCGTCCACGTTCCGTTCGCGAATCGGCTCGTCGCCTTCGCCTTTCTCCGGCAACTGCTGACCGGGGGTCGCGTCGCCGACGTAGCCTTCAATCACCAGATGCCGAACGACGTTGGTGGCGGCGACGAGATTGGAACTGAAGATGTTGCCGATTGCCGGGAATGGACCATCCGAGAACTGATTGACGAACGTGTGCATCCACAAGTCGCCCGCCGCATGCGTGGGGAAACCATAGGCCCACGCCAGAATCTGCAACTTCTCCGCCTCCGAATACGTCGTGCTCGTTTGAGCCGCCCAGGCTTGGTCGAGGATGTGGCTGATCCAGATGCCCGTCGATTCGGGATGGATTTGGCCCTGTCCCATGACGACATCCGGGAAACCATCCGGTCCGACCGCTCCACCGAAGTAATAGGCGGGATACCGTCCAATCGCTTCGACAATGCGCGGATTGACGGCGTAATCGTTCCCAGCCAGCGTCAGTTTCCCATCATCGAGCAAGTCGGTTCGCACATCGCTCGCTGTTTCGAGGTGCGTGTTCGGCTTGAACATGACGATGCGGTCTTCCAGCGCTTCCACCGTAGCGCGGCGCGCGGCCAATTTCGTCTTGGGTCGCCTGATCATTCGCCGAGATTTCGAAAACAGACGACTGAACCACTCGTGACTCTTGATCCATTTCATGGGCGGTAGCTCCTGGATGAAGTGCGAAGCCGATTGGCGTATTCATCAATCTCGTTGCGGAGGTTGCGTAATGTGTTTACGACGAACGATTTTTTGCCACGGAACGCCGCCAGCGTGGCTGCCAAAGATTGGGCACAGAGGTGTCTCCCAGAAAACACCGGGGGCGTCGGATCGAAGGTGACAGTCCTGTTCCGGCAGGAACTGCCGATCGTCCACCAGAAATCCGAGAAAATTCGGAATTCATGGCTTCGACGCAATCCGGACTTTGAAGAGCGGCGACCTCCGCGATTACTACTAATGGAGCCGATTCGCAACTTCAAGCTGGCTAAAGATAATCGCGATTCGCGAACCAGTGCGTTCAGCTTCGTACCGGAAGCCTGGCTGTCGGTGAGGGTGGCGAATTATCAGGGGGCCGGGAAGCGCCTGGTTGCCGGTGCCGAGCAATTCAAGGAAAACGTTTGCTCTTTCGACCGATCCCCCAACCATCGCGTGTGTCGGGGCCGGTGGCCCGTAGGCCAAGGTTTCGCGACGAACTTGCAGGAATTGGATCAGCCAGTGCGATTCGTTCACGCCCTGAGCTGGCGTGCCACTCGTCCGCGCGGACCCACTGTCGATCATCGCCCCAGGTAATTCGGAGTCTTTGTCATTCCCAGGTTGGATAGCCGCGTCGTACAGCGCAGCAAAGCTCAGGTTGGAGGTCAGTCCCAACGCTCGCCAGTGAACGACGGCCGGCCGGTAACACAGATCCTTCAACAATTGATTCCGGGGAACTCGGCTCGGCGTCCACGGAGTTTCTCGACAACTCTTTCAAAATGTTGGCAAGTTTTCGATACAAAGTTCCGTGGACAATTCAGCGCCGCTCCCGGAAATCAACAGATGAGTTCCTCGTATCCCTCAAACGCCAATTCCGACTCACCGACTCCTCTGGTTGGACCAGGAGCGGAACTGGTGGAGATCTTTCAGCAGAATCGTGAGCGGTTGCGGCAATTGATACGGTTGAGACTGCATCCTCGGTTACAGGGGCGGCTGGATGAGTCGGACGTCGTGCAAGACTCGTTTGTGGACGCGAATCGCCGCTTCGCCGAGTACACCGCCAATCCCTCCGTTCCGTTGTTCTTGTGGGTGAGATCGCTGACGCTGCAACGGCTGGTTGATCTGCAACGACTGCATCTGGGTGCGAAGATGCGAGACGCGGGGCGTGAGATTTCGCTGCATAGCGGGCCGTTGCCGGAAGCGTCGTCGCTCTCGTTGGCGGCGCAATT
This sequence comes from Candidatus Kuenenia stuttgartensis, assembly GCA_945861865.1. Lineage (GTDB taxonomy): Bacteria > Planctomycetota > Planctomycetia > Planctomycetales > Planctomycetaceae > SXKJ01. The sequence continues at coordinate 66,329 of CAMAWN010000002.1, forward strand.
AGTGGGACAGATGACGTCAGTGAGTCAAGCGGCCATTCGCGCGGAAACACAGGTGCGAGTGCAAGCGGCGCTGAACCTGATGGACCCGATTGACCGCGAGGTGCTTGCTCTGCGGCATTTCGAGATGCTCACCAATGAAGAAGTCGCGCAGGTCTTGGGGTTGAAGAAATCGGCGGCCAGCAATCGTTATATTCGCGCACTGCGACGGATGAAGGACGTTCTCGAAGGAACTGGAATGGCTTCGGGAGACAAACCATGACGAGTGAGAGCGGCGACAATCGGCTCGATGAATTGGCCGAAGAGTTCGTGCGTCGGCTGCGCAATGGCGAGCGGCCGGAAGTGTCGGAGTATTGTGCTGGACATCCCGAGTTGGCGGACGAGATTGGCGATCTCTTCCCGACTCTGCGGGTCATGGAAGGCGTGCGTCAGGATTCCAAAGACGTCGAAGTCGTGGTTCAGCCTGGAGTGACCTTGCTAGGCCATCGGTTGGAAGCATTGGGGGACTACCGGCTGCTGCGTGAGGTTGGCCGCGGCGGCATGGGCGTCGTTTATGAAGCGGAGCAGGAATCGCTCGGCCGGCACGTGGCTTTGAAAGTGCTTGCTCCACACGCGCTGTTGGACTCGCGATATGTGCTCCGTTTTCAACGTGAAGCACGCGCGGCCGCGCGGTTGCACCACACCAACATCGTGCCGGTGTTTGGCGTCGGCGTGCATGCCGGGATGCACTACTACGTGATGCAGTTCATTTCCGGCATGGGTTTAGACGCGGTGTTGTCGGAACTGCGCGGCGCGCGAGGTATCGCTTCATCCCGTGCGAGTTCGGGAGGCCTCTTGGGAAGTGCCACGCCGTTGTCGTCGGAGAGGTCACTCGATTCGACCGAGACGCATGTCGGGGGCGAGCGTCCGAAGTACATGCCGTCAGTACAACAGATTGCGGACTCGATGTGTTCGGGAGTCTTCGCCGCACCGAACGGGCGAACGGAGGGCGTCAGCCTTCTGGTGAATCCTGCGTCGTCGGACATTCGAGAAACCAGAGAGCTGACGCCCAATGGCACTCACTTTGTGAGCGGCACGGCGCTAGCCGCCGGTAATTCGCCAGAAAACGTCGATCCCGAATCACCGGTGGCTAGCGCCAAACCGCTCAAAGTGAGTGCCATTGAGCTGACGCCCCCCGTTCGCCAGGACACTGGCAGCAGCAGCACAGTGTTGTCGCAGCCGGGCCATGCGTATTGGCACAGCGTCGCGCGGATTGGCGTGCAGGTGGCTGAGGCGATGGACTATGCCTTTCGTCAGGGTGTGCTGCATCGCGACATCAAGCCGTCGAACTTGCTGCTCGACACGCAGGGCAACGTGTGGGTCACGGACTTCGGCCTGGCGAAGTCGGTTGAGAGTGATGATCTGACTCAGTCGGGAGACGTGGTCGGCACGTTGCGATATCTGGCTCCGGAACGGCTCAAGGGGAAGTACGACCTGCGCGGCGACATCTACAGTTTGGGCATTACTCTGTACGAAATGCTGACGCTGCGTCCTGCCTTCATCGGATCGGATCACGCGGACTTGCTGCGGCGAATCGTGAGCGAGGAACCGCCTCGGCCGCGCAGTCTTGATCCGTCGATCCCGCGCGATTTGGAGACGATCGTGTTGAAGGCGATCGCTTCGGCTCCCGCCGATCGTTATTCCACTCCCGCCGCGCTGGCGACCGACTTACGACAGTTTCTGGAAGACAAGCCGATTCACGCACGGCGGGTGGGAGTGACGGAGCGCTTGTGGCGTTGGTCACGACGCAATCCGCTCGTCGCGAGTTTGACGGGGTTGGTCGCGCTGTTGCTGGTCGCGACGGTGATCGTGCAGTCGGTCAGCAATGCGCGCATTCGCCGCGAAGTCGGCGCGACGACAATGGCCTTGCAGGAGAAGGAGTCAGCTCTCAAGGACAAAGAGCGCGCATTGCAATCGGCGTCGGCGAGCGAGCAGTTGGCTCGGCGGCGGTTTTATGCGGCGGAGATGAATCTCGCGCAGCAAGCGTTGCAGGCCGGGGAGCCGGCGCGAGTGCTCGACCTGCTGGAGAATCAGCGTCCGCAGCCGGGCGAGACGGACTGGCGCGGGTTCGAGTGGCATTATCTGTGGCAAGCGATTCATCAGCCGTTGCATGTTTCGCTGCGTGTGAATGACGGCGAAATCTGGTCGCTGGCGTTCTCTCCGGATGGCCAGACGCTGGCGGTCGGTAGCGGCAACGAGCGACGCGGTTCGTTGACTTTGTGGGCTGTTAAATCGGGAACCCGGCTGGCGGCGTTGGGGAGCGACGAGGAAGTCGTGCATGCGGTGGATTTCTCGCCGGACGGCAAGTTCTTGGTCAGCAGTTCGATCAGAGATGCAGCCGTGCTGTGGGATGTCTCTGAGCGGCGTGAGGTCGCCCGACTCCAGACTCCGAGTCATTTGCGTTCCGTCGATTGGTCGAACGACGGACGCTGGATCGCGACCGGTTGCCAAAACGGGGTCGTGCAATTATGGGACGCCGCAACGCGAGAACTCAAAGCGGAATTTCCGCCGCACAAATGGGAGGTTGCCGGCCTCGTCTTCTCGCCGGATGGCAATCGGCTCTACACGGCGGCGGGGTTCGATCAGGGTGAGATGCTGACGCGCGTGTACGACCTGACGACGCTGCCGCCGCCTCCGCCACGCGAAATCCCACGCTGGTATGTGCGCGACGTGTCCTCGGATGGGAATTCGATCGTGGGGTTTTATTGGGGCACGATCAAGATTTGGGATGAGCGTGAGAACAAACAACGCTGGCAAGAAATGGTCAGCCCCGGCTGCTTGAATGCGGTCAAGTTTGCCGCCGATGGCCGCCGCATGGCCCGCGCGGGATTCGACGACCGGCTGGCGGAGATCTGGGAGGAAGACTCGAAAACTCCGTTGCAACGGCTGCCACACGCAGCGGCCATCAAGGCCGTGGCGTTTGATCCGCAGAAGAAGTATTGGGCATCGGGCAGCACCGACGGCGAAATCAAAATTTGGCACGATCGAACGTCCGAAAAGCCCCTGTCGCTCCAGCACGATCCCGCCGTCTGGCGAATGTTGATGGCCCCCAAAGTCGGCACGATGTTCTTGGGCGGCGACTTTCCGGCCGAGGCGCGCGATGCCATCAGCGGTGAGCTGCGCGTTGCGCCGCCCGCGCGGCGACTGCATGCCGTGTCGCCGGACGGCCAAGTGCTGTTGGCAATCATTCCGACTTCGTCCAGCGCGGCAACGACGAAAGACTCGTCGCCATTGCCGGAGACGATCGAGATCTGGGACCGTGACGGACAAGCGCCGCGTCTCTCGTTTCGATTGCCGGATCAACAAGAGCGCGCCTGGCGTGCCATCGCGCTGTCGAACACCGGCCACTGGCTGGCGACTCGGCAATGGGATTGCCCGATCCGGCTGTGGGATGTCTCTGGCCGCGAGGTTCGTCAGATCGCCGAACTCAAAGACACCAACTGCATGAATCTGTGTTTGTCTCCCGATGAACGCTTTCTGGTCGCGTGCTGTCAGTTCGGCCGAGTCCGCGCGTGGGACTTGAAAACTCGCACCGCGCTGCCGGACTTGCTGGGCTATGAATCGAGCATGGGCTGGGCGATGTCGGCGACGTTCTCACCCGACGGCCGACGAGTCGCCGCTGGCAATGGGTCGGGCATCGTTCGAGTCTGGGACTTCGCGTCGCAACATTTGCTGGCCACGATGAAGGGACATTTCGGTGAGATCCACGATCTGGCATTCTTCCCGGACAATCGCACCTTGGCCGTCGGTGGCACCGGTCCCATTCGCTTGTGGGACATCGAGACCGGACAAGAATGCCTGACGCTGCCGGTCCCCGATTACAAGATCGAGCAGCTCGCCATCTCCGCCGACGGCCAAACACTGTTCTCGCGCGGCGATGAGGGAATCGTTCGCTGGTGGACCGGACGCCAATTGAATCGAGACAATGACCATGCCCGATGAAAGTCTTGATCTCGATCCCCTCGACGACCTGGCCGAGCAGTTCGTCGATCGGCTGCGGCGTGGCGAATGGCCGGCGCTGACGGAGTACACGAATCGGCATCCCGAACTGGCCGACCAAATCCGCGAACTGTTTCCGTTGCTGATCACGATGGAACAAGTCCGGCCGGCTGGCCCTCGGCTCGGGGTGACACGTCACGACTGCTGGCCTCGACTCAAGGAGCGGACGTCACGATTCGCGATCGAAATCTCTTGAACATGAAAGTTCTCCATCATGATTCTGCGATCTTGGCTGCAACGACTCACATCGGCCGTTCTCTTGGGTACGGACTCGCGAAACCGGAGGCGATTCACTCGTCGTCGTGCGAACGATGCCGCGCCAAGTGAGTTGCTGGAGACGCGAGCGCTGTTGGCGGCGAACTTGTTCGTGGACGTGAACAACACGACGGGGACCGAGGATGGAACCGCGCTGCATCCTTACAACTCTGTGCAGGAGGCGGCCACAGCGGCGGCGGCGACGGAAGACGTCACGATCAGGGTGGCACAAGGAACGTATGCGGAGAATGTCATCGCCCCCAACACGAACCTGCAACTGTTGGGTGGATTCGCGGGCGGTTCGGCGGACGACTACGCCAACGGATTGTCCGGCGACTTTGCGGCCGCCGATCTCACCAGCAATGTGACCCGCATCACCGGCGACATGAATTCGCCCGTGGTGGCTTTGAGTCCGATCGCGAAAACGATCGTCATTGATGGCTTCGTGATTTCCGGTTGACTGCATGGCATCTACTGTGAAGCTGATTTCGAGCAATTCGCCAATGTGACGATCTCCCACAATGTCATCGAGAACAACGGGCCGGCAGCGTTGCAACCAGGGGGTGGCGACCACGCCTTCTTTGGCGGCGGTATCTATTCGTCGAACGCCACGATCACCGTGACCCACAACACCATCCGCAACAACAACGCCAATCGCGGCGGCGGCCTCAACATCACGAGCAAATCGGATTTCACGATCACCGACAACCTCATCGAAGACAACTCGGGCTATGACGACCACGGTGGAGGTGTCGTGCTCAATCCACTGCCGATCGCCGCTGTGGGCGACGGCACCTTCGCCCGCAACGTCATCCGTGGCAATGTCGCCTCGAAAGCCTACACCTACGGTTGGGCCGGCGGCGTTCTCATCGGCGGCAACCTGGACCCCGCTTCGCTCAAACCCGTCACACTCAACAACAACATCTATACCGGCAACTCCGCGCCCAGTCAGGGCGGTGCCCTCTTTGTGGACAACGGTGCCACGGTCATCCTCGACCACGAGCTGATTTACAAGAACAGCACCACCTCCGGCGTCAGCAGCGGCGGCGCGATCTTCGTGGACGGGGACGCCGGCGGCACCGGTTCCACACTGACCATCAAGAACTCCACAATCGCCGACAACATTTCGGAGCAGCAAAACGGCAACGGTGTGTTCGTCCTCGAATTCTCGCAGGTCATCGTCAGCAACTCGATCTTCTGGGGCAACACCGATGATTTCTTCCAGGATGACACGTCCACAATCACGGTGACTTACACCGATTCGCAGGAAGTCTTGGCGGGGACGGGGAACATTCACGCCGACCCGCTGTTCGCCGATTCGGGTGACAGCGATTACCACCTGCAATCAACCGCCGGCCGCTTTGATCCGACGGCCCAAGGCGGTGCCGGCGGCTTTGTGGCCGATGCCGTCAACAGTCCGGCCATCGACGCCGGCAATCCGGCGGCGGCGTTCGCGAATGAACCGTTTTTCAACGGAGGCCGCCTCAACTTGGGTTTCGATGGCAACACCGCGCAAGCCAGCAAGTCGGTCAACCTCAATCCCGACATCGTGCTGGATTCCGTGACCGCCAACGGCAAGACGACGTTGACCGTGCAATACCGCATTCTGGATTTCGCCGTCAGCAGCCCGATCACTTTGCGGTTCCTGCAATCAACGGACAACTTGGCCGATGCAGCGGACACCGTCTTGAGCAATGTGACGATCAGCAACGTCGCGGACTTGGCGGTCGGCTCGCACACGCTCAATTTCACAATTGGCTCGCAGGTGTTGCTGCCGGGATCGGGCAAGCCGGAAGTCGCCACGGATTATTTCCTCCTCGCCGTCGCCGACCCCGCCAACACGATCGCCGAATCCGACAATCATCCGCTCAATGAGGACAACACGGTTCCGTTCGTCGGAGCCTACGCGACCACCACGACGATTCACCTTCACGGCGGTTCGATGGCGGATACCGTGACGCTCACCTACCCGGCCACGACGTCGGGCAATGTCACGCTCGGCCTCGCGGGTTCGATCAGCGCGACCTACACCTATGCCTTCGGCCAAACAGCCCAGTTCTGGCTACGGACTCACGACGGCAATGACACGGTCAATATCGTCAACGCGTCGAACCTGACCACGCGGCCGATGTTGGAACTCGGCGGCAACGGTGACGACATCCTCAATGGCGCGGCCGGAGCGGATGCGCTCAACGGCGGCACGGGTAACGACACATTGAGTGGCGGCCTTGGAAATGACTCGCTTGATGGAGGCATCGGCACCAATACTCTGCGGGAATCGGGCAACGTCAACTTCACGCTGACAAACACCAGTCTGTCCGGCGTCGGCACGGACAAGCTTGCGAACTTGCAGGTCGCCAATCTGACTGGCGGCACGAGTTCCAACACCTTCACCGCCAGCGGCTGGACCGGCGCGGGTAGCCTGATCGGAGGCGGAGGCACGGGCGACACGATCGCGGCCAGCAAAAATGTCAGCTTCACGCTCGCGAATGCGGGACTGCAAACAACCGATGGAATGAACTTGTCACTGAGCGGTTTCGGCAAGGCGACACTGACCGGCGGCGCGGGAGGCAACACCTTCACCGTCGGCGGTTGGACCGGCATCGGCACGCTGTCAGGTGGCGGGGGAACCGACACGCTCGTTGCGACGCGCGATGCCAACATGACGTTGACAACCACTTCGCTGACCACGATCGGCTTCGGCACATTGACACTTTCGAGTCTGGAAATCGCGACTCTCACTGGCGGAGCGGGAAGCAACTCGTTCAACGTCAGCGGTTGGAACGGCACGGGCACGCTGACCGGCGAAGGTGGTGCGGACAGCGTCATCGCATCTCGCAATGCCAACTTCACGCTCTCCGATTCGCAACTGTCCGCGTCAAACGGGTTGACCATGACGCTGGCAAACATCGCGATCGCCAACCTGACCGGCGGATCGAGCGTCAACGTTTTTACCGTCACCGGTTGGACTGGCAGCGGACAGCTCGACGGCTTGGCCGGAACGACTGACAAGATCATCGCCGTGCGCGATACCGATATGACCTTGACCAACACGTCGCTGGTCGCGGCGGGCTTCGGCACTCTGACCTTGGCCGGCATGGAAACCGCTACCCTCAGCGGTGGAGCTACTGCGAACAAGCTGATCGCGAATCAATTCACGCTCGGCTCGGTGACTCTGCAAGGCAATGGCGGCGACGACCTGCTCATTGGCGGATTGAAAAATGACTCGCTGGATGGCGGGACGGGACGTGACGTCTTGATTGGCGGCGCGGGAATCGACTCGATCAACGGAGGCACGGATGAAGACATCCTCATTGGCGGCACCACAACCGCCAGTGGTGGCGCGACTCGGAATGTGGCCGACTTCGTCGCCTTGAATGCGATCATGGCCGAATGGAGCCGAACGGACGCGAATTCCCTTTATGCGAATCGGATTGCTAATCTTCAAGATGTTGGCGTCGGTTCAAATGCTGCGACCAAGCTCAACAGCACGACGGTCCAGAACGACTCTGCGAAGGACACCCTCAAAGGGAGCTTGCCAGCTCCGAACAACACCGACCTCGATTGGTTCTTCCAATCTTCCAGCGATGTATTGGATGCCATCGCCAATGAAACGAAGACCGCCGTCCTGTGATGGGTTCGTGGCATCGTCGGCCCGTCCAACAGCAGACCAAATCCGCCAACGATGAAAGAAATGAATCGACGAACGATGACAAGTCTTCCGCAAACCGATGGCAGCGACGATGCAAAATTTCGCGAAGTGAAGTTTGAATACACGCCGATCCTCCCGCAGATTCTGGAACACGCCGGAGTCTCGCTGCTGGTCTCGACGTATCAAGCTGGAAAGCTGGTCGTCCTGGGCACCCAGGCCGGCAAGCTGACCGTGGCGGTGAGGAACTTTGATCGAGCGATGGGTCTGGCAATCAGTCCGCAGGCGATTGCGGTAGGGACTCGGAGGCAGATTCATTTCTTGCATCCCGCGCATGAATTGGCCGCCAGTCTCGAACCGGTTGGAACCTTTGATCGCTGTTGGATTCCTCGGTCATCGTTTTACACCGGGAACATTCACGGGCATGATCTGGCTTGGGGACGTGACGGTCTGTGGGTGGTCAACACGTTGTTTTCCTGTCTCTGCACGCTGCATGACGGATACAGCTTCGTTCCACGCTGGCGGCCGAAGTTCATTTCAGAATTGATTGATCAGGATCGCTGTCATCTGAACGGCCTGGCGTTGCAAGACGGCGAGCCGAAGTACGTCACGCTGATGGCGGAATCCAACGAGCCGGCCGGCTGGCGGCCGACGAAAGCGACCAGCGGCTGCCTGGTCGATGTGCCCAGCGGCGAAACTGTCGCGCGCGGTTACTCGATGCCGCATTCGCCGAGACTGCACAACGGCAAAGTCTGGCTGCTCGATTCCGGCAAGGGGCGATTTGTGACCGTCGATCCCGCGACGGGACAATCGCAAACAGTCGTCGAAGTTCCCGGCTACACGCGCGGCCTGGCGTTTGCCGGCCAGTTTGCCTTCATCGGCCTGTCGCGCATCCGCGAGACAGCGGTGTTCGGTGGCCTGCCCATTGCCGAACGTCGCGACGAATTGCGCTGCGGTGTCGCGGTCGTCGATCTGATCTCCGGCCAGCCGGTCGCCAAGTTCGAGTTCCAAAACGGCGTGGAAGAAATCTTCGCGATTGATGTGTTGCCGATGACTCACAACCCAGCCGTATTCGGCCCGTCCCCCGATGAAGATCAACAGCGCGACGTGTGGATCGTGCCGCCCGCCGGCCACATCCCCGGTCCCTCCGAGGCCCGCAGCGTGTTCGCTTCAGCAACCGCTCCGAGTGGAACGAGGATCGAACCGGATGCTCAACAGTTGGCGGCTGCGGGTGCGACACTGCATCGGCAAGGACGTTTGGTCGAAGCCGCCGCGTGCCTGCAACAGGCGGCGAGTCAAGCGGCTGATCCCGCTCCCGCACTCACCGATCTCGGTAATGTCTATCAAGAACTCGGCCAACAAGAGCGGGCGCTGGAGTGCTATCGCGAGGCCGTGCGACACTCGCCCACATGCGTCCCCGCGCGGCAGAATCTCGGCTATTTGCTGTTCAACCACGGCGATTCAGAACAAGCCCTCGAACATTACGAGCAAGCCTGCCGCTACGCTCCCACGCCGATGAACCGCTTGCTCGCCGCGAGCGTGTTGCCGGTCGTGTACGACTCAGCGGCCGACGTGACACACTGGCGGCAACGGTTGGAATCGGGAATTCAGCAGCTCGTGGACGAAGGTGCGACGATCGACACCGCTCGGCAAATGGTGCCAACCAGCTTCTTCCTCGCGTACCAAGGTCTGAACGATCGTGGCGTGATGGCGAACCTCGGCCGCCTGTTCGTTGGCGAAGACGCTGTCGCGGAGCGATCACGCTCGCGACACGACGGCCGAATTCGTGTCGGCTTTTTATCGGCGTACTTTCGCGATCACACGATCGGCCGCTTGAACCTCGGTCGCGTGCAGCATTTGTCTCGCAAGGAATTTGAAGTCAAGGTGCTCTACGCCGCTCGACAGACCGACGCGGTGTCCGAGCAGTTCCGCGCGGCCGCTGACCACTACGTCCACTTGCCTCGCGATGTGGCCGAGGCCCGGCGACAAATCGCTTCGCTCAACTTGGATGTCCTGATCTTTGCGGACGTAGGCATGGACGCGCTGACTTCGACGCTGGCATTCTCACGCATGGCTCCCGTGCAATGCACGACGTGGGGACACCCCGACACGACCGGCAGCCCACACATGGACTACTTCCTATCGAGCGACCTGCTGGAGACCGACGACGCAAACCAACACTACACCGAGCGACTCGTCCGGCTGCCCAACCTGGCGACGTATTTCGAGCGTCCGCAACGCAGCGGCCCGCCTCGATCGCGCGAGTTCTTCGGCTTGGACTCGCGCCGCCACATCTATCTCTGCCCGCAAACGCTGTTCAAATTCCATCCCGATTTCGATGCAATCCTGGCCGGCATCCTGACCGCTGATCCGCTAGGCGATCTCGTGTTGCTCGAAGGCCGAGTTCCTAACTGGACACACCGCCTAAAACGCCGCTTCGCAATCACGTTACCCGACGCCGATCGCCGGGTTCGTTTTCTTCCTGCTCAACCGCGAGGCGACTTTCTCGCGCTGTTGGAGACCGCCGACGTGGTCCTCGACCCGCCTCACTTCGGCGGCGGCCACACCAGCTACGAAGCACTGAGCTTGGGCGTACCTATCGTGACGCTGCCCAGCGACTTTCTGCGCGGCCGCATTACGCAAGCGCTCTATCGCCGCATGGGACTATCTGCCGGTATCGCGAAGGACACCTCCGACTACATTCGGGTTGCCGTAACATTTGCAACAGATGTGCTTGCTCGCCGCGAATTCAGCCGAGTGATTGCCTCCGACAACAACGTCCTTTTTGCAAACCTTGACGACGCACAAGCACTCGAAAAGTCATTGCAATCGTTGGCACAAGTTTGACCTTCAACTGCCCCCCAAAATGATCGATCGGGTGACGGTGCGTTGTGGCGGTTTTGTGGCAGTCGATTGCGAGTGAATCAGAAAGTGCTTTATCAATGACCTCTTGTCGGATCGTCATTAACCGCTACGATCACGGGTGTTGCCACAAACTGCGAATCCTCGAACGCCGCCGATCAGAGAATCCCCCCCTCTCCGCTTGTGCAGTATTGGTGTTCGCCGCAACCGATTGATTAGCAATCGGCTGCGGCGTTTTTCTTGCTCTGAAAGACCGGCCTTGATGCACGATTGGTGCATATCGTGTGCGCGGGAGGTCTTTCATGCGACAGCGAAAATCGCGTCGCGATCGCGCCCGGTATTGTGTGGGGCGCGTGTCCGTTTATTTGTTATTTGCACCACTCGGCGTGGTGGTTGTACTTTCGCGAGAGTGATTGGCCGGTACGGCGGCGCGTGGCAGAGACTCGCGAGGCAGCGGAGCGGATTGCAGCGGAGGTGAATGCTCAGTTGTCGACGGCGACGATGTTCGCCTTCCCGCCAATGACGATCAGCGCTTTGCGGGACGTCCTTCGATTGAAAAACCGTCCTCAGGGCGTATCGCGGTCCGGATCGACGTGAAAGCGCGACAACCCCGCCGGTCTTCATTCAGATCGCCGGAGCGCGGAAAGGGGAAGCGACTCTTTGAATTGGATTTGAGAAAAGAGAAAGCCGAAGGGCGGATCAGTCGGCTTCAGCCGACGGATGACAGACAAGGAATGCGAAACGTGGACTCCAGAGATGCGAGCAGACCATGCGGCGCTGAGTCTGCTTTGCTTCCTGCGAGACCAGAGCCAACTCTAGTCTGCATGGCTCGCCGCCCTCTCAGCGGACCAAACCCTTCCGCCGAAGGCGAACCGCAGCGGGGCCGCCAACTCTCTCTTGAACCACGTCTCCCACTGTCCAACTCTTGGGGTCCACTCCACCCGCAGTTGTTTGGAGTTTTCTTCGCGGTTACGCGTCCAGCCGATCCAACCATTCGGCTGAGAACGTGAAGGCATTGACGATCTCGGATTTCAAGCCACGGACGATGTCGTTGCCGGTGCCTCCGGAGACCGTGTCACCATTGGTGGCACCGCCATAAACGTTGTCGTTGCCTTCACCACCCAGAACGAGATCCTTGCCGACTTCGCCTCGCAGCAGGTCGTTGCCGTCGCCGCCGAGCAGCGTGTCGTCGCCGTTGCCGCCGTAGATGGAATCGTTGCCGTCGCCGCCAGACATCGCGTCGTTGCCGTTGCCTCCGTTGAGGCGGTCGTGACCAGCGCCGCCACCGAGCGTGTCGTCGCCGTTGCCGCCGCTCAAGGTATCGTTGTCATCTCCGCCTCGAAGCAGATCGTTGCCAGCACCGCCTCGCAGATCATCGCGTCCGGCACCACCATCGGCCGTATCGTCGCCAGAGCCACCGAACAGGCTGTCGTTGCCATCGCCGCCCAGCAGTTGGACTCCGTGCTGAACTGAGGTTGCGACGGTGATCGAGTCATTGCCGTCGCCTCCGTCGATCACCACCGAACCGTCGTACGATTGATTCACCGCCGACACAGTCAAGCGGTCGGCACCTTCGAGTCCGTTGAGGAGGATCTCCGCGAGGTTGGGCGAATCACCTCGGCTGAGGTCGATATTCACGCGGTCATTCGTGCTCGTCCCGTCAATCTGCAACAACTCCGTCCCATCGAGCGGCACGGTTTGATATCCGTGTCCCGGCTTGCTGATGCGAAGCTCATCACCCCGCAGCGACATCGCAATCGTTCCGCCTTCCTCGAGCAACGACACGCGCACCTGGCCAGTGACCACATTGACCGCCGCCAAGACGAGCATGTTCTCGGCATCTTCCATCGTTTCAGGAACATCGATGTATTCCCAATCGGAGGCCCCGTCGTCGGTCTCCGTGAACACCGGTTCGATATTGAGCGTGGCAACGTACGGCAGGTACTGGATGTCGAACCGGCCGAGTTGCTGGCTAGGATCATCGATGTCCGTCGCGATCACCGAATTGCTGGAGATCGTGTAGAGGACGTTCTCGATGTACGCGCTGCGATTGATGTAGCCGTCGTCAGAAACTATGCCGTTGAGTTGGATCGCCGACTCACCGGATTGGTTGACGTCCACATGGAACACAAACAGTTCGTTGTGATAACCGGTTTCCCAGTTGTAGCTCGAAGCGGGGATCGCCAGAGTCTCCTTCGACGCGAACCAGCCGATTGCCTTTGAGTCCCATTCGGCGATGGACCACGTCCAACTCGGCAGGATGTCCTCGTCAATCTCGAATGGAAATTCCGGATTGCTAATGTCGTACAGCGCAACCTTCGTGGCCTGCGAGTCGGTGCTGCGGCCGACGGCCAGCAGGTGATTCTCATCGATGACTTGCAGGTAGCTCGAATAGCCGGGGACTTCCAATTCGCCAACAATTTCTGGTGCCGTTGCATCGCTGAGGTCGAACACGAACAGCGGATCGATTTGACGGAACGTGACGACGAACGCTCGATCGCCGTCGAATCGCACCGAGTAAATTTGCTCGCGGTCGGCGAAGCCGTCCACCGAGCCAACCGACGTCAGCACGCCATCGATATTTTCCAGGATCGTCAGGTTATTCGCCTGCGAAGAGGTGCCGGTTGCGGAATCGTAGCTGAACGTCGTCGTCGCGATTCGGAGCCGACCTTCAAATTCGTCGGCTGAGAATTGATTGTGCAGACTCCCGTCGACAATGCCGCTCGCCAGCAACTCAATCTCTCGCTCGTCGTTTGCCCACGCGAACTCCAGAATGCGCGTCTGCGTGGTGCTGGATTCGTAATCGTAAACCGGCGAGAAGACGTACAAGTGCTCCTGGTTCGCGTAAATACCGTTCGTCCAATCGGCGAGGACCGAGCTGGAACTGACCAATCCCGGTTGCGAACCGCGCGTGTCGATCGACACGACCGACAGCAACGAACTGGAAGCCGCATCGTTCACACGAGCGATCGCCGAGACTTCGCTGATGGCCCCGTCCACTCCCAGTCCGTTGGCCGAAAGGCTCTCGTACCGAGGCAAGACACTGTCGATCAGTGAAACCAGATTCGCCCGCACGCGAGCGATGTACGCCTCGCGCGACTCGTAACAGGGGACTTCAATCTGCTGCGTGAACAGCTCGTATTTTTCGCCCATCGCATCGCCAACTGGGTCGTCCTCGGTGGCGGTGATGTTCAGCGACTCACCTGACACGACCGCGTCCTCAAGGAAGATCGGCCTGCCGATCGGGCCGCCGAAGTAGTAAATCGGCGAGTCGATGGTCGTCGTGCCGTCGGTCTGCGGAGCCGGCAGCGCGAGGTCATTGCTAGTGATGACGTGAACTTGACCGTTGAACGCTCGCGAATCGACGTAGTACCCGTCGAGCGACGTCTGCTTGTCCAGAATCGGCTTCGACGGATCGGAAACATCGAACGTGCTGACGATCGTGGTTGTCGAACTTGGAGCGAATCGAATGGCGTCGAAGAAGAGACCGCCTCCAACACCACCGTAGTTGTACTCCTGAGAAATCACTGTCAATCGATCGCCGTCGAGGTACTCGGCAATGGCATATCCATCGAAGCGAATCCGAGACAGCTCTTGCATTTGGTTCGCTGGGTACGCCTGCATAATCAACAGGTCGTTGCCGTTGATCACGAACAAGTGCTGGCCGTCATTCTCGATCAAGTCCCCTTCATCGACACCATCGACTTGGACGTTCGTTTCCGAGTGATCGACCATGGCAGTGTGCACGGCGTCATCGGCTAAGAATGCTCCTCCCCGGTAATAAATCGGACCTTGATACCACTGCGGCTGACCGAACAGGCCGCTGTATCGCTCCAACGCCCGCTCCAGCAGATAGTCGCCCAGCTCTTCCCGCGACGTGAAATTACTGACGGCGGGTGGAGCGACTGCACCACCCAAGGTGTAGAAAATCACGTCCGGGTTCGACTCATCGGCCGTCCCGTCATCGAGATTTTCGGCAGAATCCTCGCCGCCGTCACCTGGCTCTTCGACAACCGGCGACGAGTTTGTCGCAGACATCAAGGACCGGACTTCCAAGACCTCGGACTTCACCAGCGAATTCCGCAAGCCACGACGCTTGGATGTCTTGAACGAGGAAAACCTGGGGAGTGACCAGCCGATGCGTTTCATTTCCACGGACTCCTACGAGGGGAGGTCGATTTATTACGGCAGACGAGAGGGAGGGGTCAAGTGGACGCGCCCGTTTTCGTCCCGCCTTCGTGAGGTCTACCGCCAGTTGTCGCTTGGACCCGACATCGAATCGGTCGCCTTCCAAGAGAAATCCAATCGGCAAGTCGCCGTCGGCATTTCTTGCCGCGCCTTCAGGCCAAGCTGCCCGTTGACCGATGACATGAATCAGCGTACTTTGATGCCAGAACTCGCCAGCCGGTCTGGATCGGCTGGTTCCCACCTGACCTTCTCAAGAGGAGAAGCTCGCCATGTTGACGTTGTTTTCGCAGCACGCCCACCCGAACTGTGATGGTATCGGCCGCCGTAATTTTCTGAAAATCGGCGGATTGGGTTTGGGTGGGTTCGGCCTGCCGCAATTGCTTGCGGCTCGCGAGAACGCCGCGAAGAGCGGCAAGTCCGTCAAAGACACCTCAGTTGTTTGGCTGTGGCTCGGCGGTGGCCCGACGCACGTCGAGACATTCGATCCGAAGATGTCGGCTCCGGTTGAATACCGCAGCGTGACCGGCGAGGCCACGACTTCGGTGCCGGGCATCACGATCGGCGGACAGTTCGAAAAGATCGCTTCGCAGGCCGAGCACTTCGCCTTCGTCCGATCCTTCGCGCACACGAATAGCGGTCACGGTGGCGGCACGCATTTCCTGATGACCGGCTACGACAACCGCATGGTCGACAACGGCGGCCAGCCGAATCGGCCGTCGCTCGGTTCGATCACCGCTCGCGTGCGCGGAGCCAATCACAAAGAAACCGGGATGCCGACCTATGTGCGAATGGACGGCATCGGAGCGGATGGCCCGGCGTTTCTCGGCACGGCGTACGCCCCGTTTGGAACGAACAACCAAGCCAAGACGAACATGTCGTTGCGGACCTCGCTCGAACGAGTCGAAGATCGCCGCGCGTTGCTCGAAGGCTTTGACACGTTCCAACGCGATGCGGATCGCACCGGCTTGATGACCGGTTTGGATGCCTTCGAGAAGCAAGCCTTCAACCTGGTGCTCGGCAACGCGACCGATGCGTTCGATCTCAAGAAAGAGGACAGCAAAGTTGTCTCGCGCTACGGCAAGGGTCTCGGTGAGCAACTGCTGATCGCTCGCCGGCTGTGCGAGAAAGGCTGCGGCTTTGTGACGCTGAACTACGGCGGCTGGGACATGCACGGCAACATTCTGCAGAGCATGAAAGGCCGAGCGCCGATGTTGGATCATGCGGTCGCGACATTCGTGCAAGACGTGCAGGAGCGCGGCTTGGGCGAGAACATTCTGCTGGTCATCAGCGGCGAATTCGGACGCACCCCCAAAATCAACCGCAACGCCGGTCGAGATCACTGGGCTCCGCTCAGCACGCTCGCCCTGTCTGGCGGCGGACTGAAAATGGGACAAGTCGTTGGCGAATCCGACTCGAAGGTCACTCGCCCGCAGACCCGCCCGATCACGCCACAGGACTTGATGGCCACGGTCTTCGACGTGCTCGGCATCGAACTGCAAACACAGTTCGTCAATCAAGGCGGCCGGCCCGTTTTCATGGTCGAGAACGGCAAACCGATTCCAGAACTGGCGACCGTCGCGTGATTCGCGACGGGTTGACTCCGTGACCGCAAATAGCCCGGTGATGCGAAGTCGCCGGGCTGTTTCGTGGCAGGGTTGAAACTTCACCCTCAACGACGACACTCCGGCACGAACACGTCCCTTCGCCGAGGTCGTCATGTCCATCGAATCGAGTTTTCGTGACCACGCCGCCGCTTCTGCCAATGCGGGAAGCATGGGCTTCGCGGTCATCACGCTGTCCGACACCCGCACCGACGCGACCGACGCCAGCGGCAAGTTCATCAAAAACGCGCTCACCGAAGCCGGCCACAAGGTGCCGTATTATCGAGTCCTCAAAGAAGACCGGGTGAAGATCAAGACGACTCTGCAGGATTGCCTCGCCGATCCCGAAGTGGCCGTCGTCATCACGAATGGCGGCACCGGCATCGCGTCGCGCGATTCGACGATCGAAGTGCTGGCCTCGGTTCTCGACAAGCAGCTTGATGGATTCGGCGAGCTGTTTCGGATGCTGTCGTACCAAGAGATTGGCCCGGCGGCGATGATGAGCCGCGCCCTGGCCGGCATCGCGAAGAACCGAGTGCTCTTTGCGATCCCGGGCTCGACGAACGCCGTGAGGCTGGCGATGGAGAAACTGATCCTGCCACAGGCCGGACATGTTTATTGGGAACTCAACAAGCACCTGCGCGCGACGTAGGATGGGTACTCTTGCCCGTCTTTCCGAACGGACGGGCAAGAGTGCCCATCCTACTTTGGTGTCGGCCACTTCAGATGCCGGTGCAGGAACTCGTAGGTCTGCACACCATTGATCTTGTGCGGGCCGTTGAAGACTTCCATCTCCGTCTGGTCGCCGATGCCTAACTTGTCGTAGTGGCGTTTGACCTTCGAGAATTCCCACGCAACCCATTCGTCCGGGGCGACACCGTCGTCGTGACCGCGCTCGACCATGAACGGTCGCGGAGTCATCAGGTACGACAGTTCCGCGTAGTTCGCGAAGTGCCCCATGTTCCACTCGAAGATTTCGTACTCGCCGGTGAAGACGTAACTGTAGC
Organism: Candidatus Kuenenia stuttgartensis; assembly: GCA_945861865.1. Classification (GTDB taxonomy): domain Bacteria; phylum Planctomycetota; class Planctomycetia; order Planctomycetales; family Planctomycetaceae; genus SXKJ01. The sequence continues at coordinate 83,926 of CAMAWN010000002.1, forward strand.
CGTCCTCGTCGGACGTGTTCTTCTTGACCCACTCGTTGTAGTCGGCCGAACAAATCGAGAGGCAGTAACCCGGCCGGCTGTCGCTCGGCACGAGCATCGGCGGCACACGCACCGCGGTCTTACCGCCGTACGACAATCCGTAAAACGCCAGTCGTGAGGGATCGACAAACGGCAGCGAGGCGAGCCAATCCAGAGTCCGCTGATGCTGCGGAATGATGTAGCTGAACAGCGACCGCTTGAGCGGATTCGATTTCCGCTGCAACGTGCGGAAGCGGTCCTGGCCGCGATACGGGTTCTGCGGGGCGTAGGTGATGAAGCCGCGTTTGCAGAGTTCCGATGCGAACGCCGAGTAGTACTTGAAGCCGTCCACATCCTTGCGAATCGTATCGACGGGGACACCTTCCAAGCCGTGCTGGCAGACGACGACCGGTCGCTTTTCGCCCGGCTTGAGATCGTTCGGGATCAGCAGCACACCGCCGGCGATGACATCCGGGTACACGTCGAGCACGACTTCGTACGCCTTGTACGGCATGTTCGGCTCGACGTTCGTGAAGAGTCGCGTGCGCGGGTTGAGCGGCATCGTGGGTTCCGGCAGCTTGCCGATCATCTCGGCGTAAACGAACTGACGCATCTCGTCGGCGGTTGCCACCCAATCCGCCACCGAGGTCCGTTTGACCTTCGACCAGAGTTGATCGCGCACCTTCGGGCTGAGCCGCAACAGGTTCTGCGTGAAGACGGTCATCTCTTTGATTTGGCTTTGTTGCCGAACCGTCGCATCCGTGAAGACCTTCACGTCGGACAATTCTTTGCCGGCTGCGGCGAACTGCGCGACGTTCAAGTCTTTGAGAAACTCGGTCAGCACAATATCGGTTCCGACTGGGCCGTCCCCTTCGCCGCTGGATCGGAAGAAGAATTTGTCACCGGCTTTGAGCTTCTGAAAATGCGGCTTGGCTCGATCGACTTCCAATCGAACGGAGGCCAAGGTCGCGGTTTGAATCTTGCCGGGAGCCGCACCACCGCGACGTCCCTGCTTCGGAGCCGCTGGACCTTTCGATTCGGAAACCCCCGCCGCTTCGATGACCAGCGGCCGCGGCGCGATTAAACTCGCGAGTTCCGCGTCGCCGAACTCGGTGAGCAGCGCCCAGACGTTGCGATAGATCGGCTCTTCCCAAACAGCTTCTCGCTGCTGGAAGTAGCCGGAAACCAACACTGCGTCGATGCGCGGATCGGCCGCGCCGGAATACAACGCGAGCAAACCGCCCTCGCCGACACCGGCCACGCCGATCGGCAAGTCCCGTTTGTCGGTCTCGTTCAGACGCGTGAAGATATCGACCGCTGCCAGCACTTTCTGCACTTCGTAGCCGATGACGTGTCGGCCCATCTCGAAGGCCATGCGATAGACGTACTCGCGATGCGACTGATTCGTGAACGCGACGTACGGGCTGCCGGCGAATGTGTCGTCGCGGCTGATGAGCGTCGGGATCAGCACTTGCACGCCATTCTCCACCAACCGCTTCGCGATCAGCGACTTCGGATCGACGCCCACCGCGAGGCCGGCAAATTGTTCGGGAGTCCAATCCGCATCCGGCAAGACGACCGCGCGAGCTTTCACTTCCTTGGCCGGCTGTAACAGCAATCCCTCAGCGGTGATTCCCGCCAAGACTTGCCACCGCACCGCATGGATTTCGAAGCCGTCGCCGGCGGCGACCTTCGAGCCATGCTCGGTGGTCACCAGAAACTCGATCGTCGAATTGACAACACGCGGATCGACCGCACCGATGTTCGTGAGAAACCGTTGCCGGTTCGCGGAAACACTCTTTGAGTACGCCTCGGCTGACGAGTAATCCCGCTTCCACAACGCCTCGCGGCGCTTCGGTGACTCTTCCAACTCTCGCAGCGCGAACTTGTCGATGCCGTTGACCATCACGACATCTAGCGGATCGGACATCACGAGTTTTTGCGTTCCCGGAATTCGATCCGCCTCATCGGCCCAACCCATTGGCCCGAAGACGAGCGATCCCCACAGAAGACCTGCGATCCACAGTTTGCAATCCCGCGCAAGTTGCCGATTCATGGTGACCTCATCGAAGATGGTTGAAAGGCATGACTCCCTCAGCCCAACCGGCCGAGGCACGGCATTGCACTCCTTCGGCCAGCGAACGGCAAGTTTCACGACGATTTGAAATTGGATTGCGATTCGAGTCTGACCAACGACGACTCGCCTTCACCAATGAAAAGACCTTCGGGCTTTTCAGCTCGAAGGTCTTTCGATTGTGAATTCGGTCGATTCTTAGCCAACCACTATTCCTTCTTCTCCGCCGGGGTATCGCCCTCTTTCTTCTCGGCCGGAGCGTCCCCTTCCTTCTTCTCTGCCGGCGCATCGCCCTCTTTCTTCTCGGCTGCGGCGTCCCCTTCTTTCTTCTCGCCACCTGCCGCGGCATCGGCACCGGCTGGCGCATTCTTGTCCATCATCTCCTTCATCTTCGAGTCGGGCATCATGGGGGCGGGCGTAACAGTGCCACTACCACCAGTGCTACCGCCATCTCCACAACCGATCGCGAACGCGACCATGCCACATCCCAGCAACATCGCCAGCTTTTTCATAATCTTTCCCCTGTTGTTTGAAGTTCTCCGAAGATCGACTCGCAGACGACCTGCGTTGATTCTCTTGGTCGCTTCGGGACGGTCACAAGATACACAGCTCTCGCCAAAAATTCCCGGCTGCGGCTCATCTCTTTTTTGCTCCCAAGAATCTGACCGGGCGAGGCGTGAGCAATGCGAACGCGGGAACGTGGTTTCCAATGTCCCCATTCAGGGGACAACCAGTCATTTGTCAAAAGCGGTAATTCGTAGACCTTGAGCGACATCGTCGGCTGGCAACTGGTCTAGCGAAGACCGAGGAGGCTAAGGGCCAACTCCGCCATGAGTTGCGCCGAGCCAACGGACTTATCCTGCCGGCAAGCTCAGCGGAATCGGAAAAGTTTCACAGGTCCACGTTGTTTCCACTCAACTTCACCATTCAAACAGGCCGAAAACTCTGAGTAACCGTCAAAACCGGCAGAGTCACCATGTCTTTGCCGGACGGCCAATCCGCCCACGATC
>CAMAWN010000003.1 GCA_945861865.1 Candidatus Kuenenia stuttgartensis
GTCGGATTGCAATTGAACGCCACCCATCTAAGTCCCTGGAAGAAGAGATCTTTCGGACTCCCCATCACCTCGCGAACGCAAAGAACCCAGGCAAGTGGATTCAAGGAGTCGATAGGCTCATCGAGGGCTGCGTCGCTTTCGCTCGTCAAGGCGAACCGGATCGTTTGCCAAAAATCCTCAGTCTCCTCGACAAACTCGACTTCACGCTCGACGAAGAGCATCAGCTCAATCTGCTCCGCGCCTACCAACTCGCGTTCATCCGGCTGGGTAATCCAGACAAGGAGACGTGCGCCGCGCTGGCGAAGAAGTTTGACGATCTGTTCCCGCAGAAGTCGGACTTCGTCAACCGCGAGCTGTCGATCCTGATGGTTCACTTCCAGTCGCCGGGAGCCGTCAAAAAATTGGTGCCGGTGCTGGCTCAGGAGCGAGTCGCGTCGCAGGAGCCGATCGGCGAGCTACTCAGCCGCAACAAAGGCTACGGCGGAGTCTTCGCCGCGATGCTCGCCAACCAGCCGGACCAGCAGCAGTACCACTACGCCTTCGTCCTGCGGAACCTGAAGACCGGCTGGACGCTCGACGACCGCAAGGCCTACTTCGCGTGGTTCGAGAAAGCCCGCACCTGGAGCGGTGGGGCCAGCTATCCCAAATACCTGAGCAACATCGACGCCGACGCCTTCGCCAACAGCACCGACGCCGAACGCCTGGCTATTGAAGCCCTCGGCATCCGCAAACCCTACGTCATCCCCGAACTCCCCAAAGCCAAAGGCCCCGGCAAGGATTTGTCGGTCAACGAAGTTCTCGCGTTGGCCAGCGACGGTCTGAAAGGCCGCGACTTCAAGAACGGCGAGAAGATGTACAAGGCCGCCCGCTGCGTCGTCTGCCACCGCTTCGGCGGCGACGGCGGAGCCACCGGCCCCGACCTGACCCAACTCGCTGGCCGCTTCAATTTGAAAGACTTGACCGACGCGATCGTCGATCCCAGCAAAGTCATCTCGGACCAATACAAAGCGTCCGTCATTGAAACGAAGGACGGCAAAGTCATCACCGGTCGCATCGTGAGCGAATCCAAGGATTCGATCACCGTCGTCACCGACCCCGAAAACGCCACCAAGATTGTCGAGATCAAGAAGTCCAACATCGAAGAACAACAACCATCGAAGGTCTCGCTGATGCCCAAGGACTTGCTCAAGACGCTCAACGAAGACGAAGTCCGCGACCTGTTGGCGTACCTGCTGTCGCGTGGCAATCCGGCGGACGCTATGTTTCGGAGGTAACCCCGAGTACCACTTTTCACTGAGTTTCGAAGGAGTCGATTCATGCCGATTTTCAATGACAATTCCGAGACCATCGGTCGCACGCCGTTGGTCAAAATCAATCGCCTGACCGCCGGTCTGAAGGCCACGGTCCTTGCCAAGATCGAAGGCCGCAATCCGGCCTACAGCGTCAAGTGCCGCATCGGAGCGGCCATGATTTGGGATGCCGAGAAGCGCGGCGTGCTCAAGCCCGGAATGCAGGTCGTCGAGCCGACCAGCGGCAACACCGGCATCGCGCTGGCCTATGTCTGCGCGGCGCGCGGCTATCCGCTGACGCTGACCATGCCGGAGACCATGTCGCTCGAACGCCGCATGATGCTCAAGGCGTTCGGCGCGACGCTCGTGCTGACACCGGGAGCCGAAGGCATGAAAGGCGCGATCGCTCGCGCCGAAGAACTCTCGAAGCAGCCGGGGTTCTTCATTCCGCAGCAGTTCAAGAATCCGGCCAACCCAGAGATTCACTTCAAGACCACCGGCCCGGAGATTTGGGAAGACACCAACGGCAATGTGGACTACTTCGTGGCGGGAGTCGGCACCGGCGGTACGATCACCGGAGTCTCGCGGTACATCAAGAAGCACAAAGGCCACGCGATGAAGTCCATCGCCGTCGAGCCGACTGCCAGCCCGGTCCTCTCCGGCGGCAAGCCCGGCCCGCACAAGATTCAGGGGATCGGTGCCGGCTTCGTGCCCGACATCCTCGACATGTCACTGGTCGACGAGGTCGTGCAAGTCTCGAACGAAGAGGCGATGGAGTTGGCTCCTCGACTGGCGAAAGAAGAAGGCATCATCAGCGGCATCAGTTGCGGCGCTGCGATGGCTGCGGCCCTGAAAGTCGCGGCTCGTCCGGAATCCGAAGGCAAGACGATCGTGGTCATCCTGCCCGACTCCGGCGAACGGTATCTCTCGACGCCGATGTTCGAGTACGCGAAAGCGTGACGTGGCGGATGCGTCTCGCATCCATCCGACACGAGACGCATCGGCCACGACGACCCCCAGCCCGGTCCTTGCGACTGGTGCTCAAAAAACGGGCCTCAGGAACTCGGCCTGTCGCGAGGCGGATTCGGCACGACGATTCACGCGGCGCTCGCGTGGATGTCAACACGGCCTATTTTTTGCGGAAATTGTGGGTTTTTTCGCGATAAGCCAGTTGCAATTTCGCCGCCGAATTATTTTCATCCCTTCGTTCGTACGTCACGTCGACGTGTTCACGTCCATCATCACCATGCTAGGAGGGTTACTGATCATGGCCAAAGCGGCTGCCAAAGCTCCGTCCAAATCCGAAATCTTTGCCAACGTCTCTGAGGCGACTGGCCTCAACAAGAAGCAAGTGGCGTCCGTATTCGACGCACTGGCTGCGGAAGTTGGGAAAGCGTTGGGCAAGAAGGGACCAGGAGTCTTCGCGATTCCGGGCCTCTGTAAGATCGTTCGCAAGAACAAGCCGGCCCAACCTGCTCGCAAGGGCGTCATGGTACTCGGCCAACTGCGTGACCTGCCGGCGAAGGCCGCCAGCGTGGCCGTCCGCGTTCGCCCGCTCAAGGCGTTGAAGGACATGGTGTAGTTGAACTGCTTCGGCACTCAGCGTTCACGAAAGCCCGGCTGCTAAGGCAGACCGGGCTTTTTTCGTGGGACAAGTGTTATGTCTGACTGCGGCCACGTTACGTGCCTTCGCCCTTGGGGAGAAGGTGGCCGCAGGTCGGATGAGGGTTTCTTGGACTGTCGGCTCTCTCACTCCGATCCTCTCCCAGAGGGAGAGGGAGAATTGTGGAGCATCGACCTACGCCGCGCTTGTGATCTCTTCCGCGATGGAGTTTCGTTGACGACGGAGGCGGTCGGCCATTGGCAGATCATCGAGCGATTGCAGGCCATACAGTTCCAGAAACTTTCGCGTCGTCTCGTACAAGAACGGACGGCCGAGCGAATCGTCTTCGCCGGCAATGCGGACCAGTTCCCGCTCGATCAACTGCTTGAGCATTTCGGACGACTGGACGCCGCGAACCGCTTCGAGGTCGGCTCGGGTCAGCGGCTGCCGGTAGGCGACGATCGCCAGCGTTTCGAGCATCGGAGGAGTCAGCTTGTGCGCCGCTTGTCGCTGGTGCAGCTTGTCGAGCCAAAAGACAAGCTCACGCCGAGTCAACAGCCGCAAACCGGTTGCGACACGCTCGACTCGGAATGTCGAGCCGCTGGCGTCGTAAGCCAGGTTCAGCCGGTCGATCAATTGTTGAGCCTCTTCCACGTCGGCCAAGGTCGCGAGTTGCACCAGCCGTTTGATCGGCAACGGTTCGTCGGCGACAAACAAGACGGCTTCCAACCGGGCCATCTTTGGTGTGCGTCGATGCGCATCGGTGGGAAGTTTCGCCGTCAAGCAGTGAATGCTTCTCGTTGCGAAAAAATTCCACCGGAAGCCAGCCGCCGTTGAGGAGCGTGCTGAGATCCCAGCGAACCCGGACATGACGGACAGATCGCGAGTCGGACTCATGAGAAACATGGCGGCCTCTGTCAGCGTCGTGTCACCCACTCGTCGATTTGCCGCAGCACAGCCTGGACCGCGAGCAACGGTTCGGCGGCTTCGGCTTCAAAGCGGCGCGTGACACGAGCGTCGCGGTGCGGAGTGAACTCGCACGCGAAATAGAATTCACCCAGTTGACTGCCCGGTTCCAGACGGAACTCTTGAATGCCGAGTTCGTTCAGCCGGCGCACCGCCTCACGCCACGTCAGGCCCTTGTCCGATCGTTCCGAGTTGGCTTCAAAAACGTTGGCGGTCGTCCGCATCGCGATCGGCTCGCCTGGCGTCCGAGCGGTTGTCGAACGAGTTCGGTTTCGCAGCTCGGACTGATTGGTGACGGCGACGGAATTCCCAAACAGATCCTCCAACCGTTGATCCGCTACTGCAGCCGGCTCTTGCGAAGTATTTTTCGTCAACCAAGGTTCGGCGTTGAGCGAAGTCTCGACGAACTTCGCCTCAGGTCCGCGCCACTCGACGTCGAGAATTTGGCGGCTGTCGCGACGAGGACGCTCCACCGGACGAAAGATGTCTTGCAGTGGCGGCTCACCGTGCGAACCGGAACCTCGCAGGGAGGATTCCGCGACAATCGTGGCTGACGACGCAGACTCACCGACACGGGGTTTGGGTCGAGTTCCCGCAGGCCGAGTTGTCGCATCGTTGACAGACGACGCAATCACCGGGACGAATTGCGGAACTCCAAACATCGCCATCAGCGGAACGCCGAGTAGCGGAACCATGAACATCAGCGTGGACATTGAATTGCCAGTTCGAGAGCGCATCCTTGCGAATCTCCCTGTTCCCGGACCAACTTGTTTCAAACCTCACATCTTGCGAGGCCGACGCGAGACCGGAATGTAGGCCGACTCGCAAAAACACATCAACGGCAGTTTTCGCCGATTTGACCTGTCGGGTCTGTCCTTCGTGAGTACTCGCCTCCGCGAGACCTTTCGGGTCGCAGCGTGGACAACGCTCGTGGGTCTGCGGACGCGGGTCATTCCGGTTTCTGGAGGCTCGGCCGGTGAAGTGAATCGCCTGCCCGTCCCGATACGAACTGCGATGATACGGGATTCGGCACTGTCGCCGAGCCGCGTCGTGGCTGACCGTCGGAGACTTGTGCTCGCGACGTCACTCACGAGCATCCGCCCCCCGCCGAGCTGCCCTCCAGGAGGAATGCAACTCGCGCGCTGTTTTGCCGAAGGAGTTGAAGCTCTATGAGCCTGAAATCTACGAACCAAGGTCGTCGCCATTTTCTGAAGCAGTCCGTCGCAGTCTCCTCTGGCTTGCTGTTGCCAGGTTGGGTGATCGCGGGTGACGTCCCCAAGACTGCGAAAAGCAACAATGCCACCAGCGGAGATACCCACAAACTCGGAGCCGCGATCAAGTTCGCCAAGGATGTCCAGGAGATGCTGAAAAAGGTCAACGACTACGAGGCGACGTTCACCAAGAAGGAAGTCGTCAGCAAGAAGCTGCTTCAGACCGAGATGTACGTGAAGTTCCGCGAGCAGCCCTTCAGCGTCTACCTCAAGTTTCTCAACCCGCATGGCGGCCGCGAAGTGATTTACGTCGCTGGCAGAAACAAAGATAAACTGTTGGCTCATGGCGAGGGGATCACATCCATCGTCGGAACCCTCAAGCTGAAACCGGACAGCAAAGACGCGATGGACGACAACCGCCATCCGATCACGATGTTCGGCATGTCGAAGTTGGTCGCGACGCTGGTGCAGCAGTGGGAGGCGGACGAGAAGCACGACGATTGTGTCGTGAAATTCTTCCCGAACGCGAAGCTCGACAAAACCGAGTGCAAAGTGGTCGAAACGACTAATCCAAAACAAGGCAAGCACGCGCCGTTCCATTTGACGCGAATGTACATCGCGAAGGACACCGGCCTTCCGGTGCGTGTTGAGCAATTCGGCTTCCCTGCCAAAGGTGCTCAGCCACCGATCATCGAGGAGTACACGTACTCGAACATTAAGACCAACGTAGGCCTCAGTGATCTCGACTTTGATGCGGACAACAAAGCATACGGCTTCTAACGCGGTCGAGCCTGTTGACGAAACGTCCAAGCCCGATGAGCCTCACTCATCGGGCTTTTTCGTTGACCATCCGATCATCGAGTCACCAGCGATGTGCCACTAAACTCCATGACCGCCAGCCCGCCCCACGAATTCCGGGGGACACCGAGGCTTCGCCGACACTTCAATACGGAAACGACCGTGACCCGCATCTTTTTGACACTCGCATCGGTGAGCACGCTGTTGTTGCTGACCGTCTTCGTGCTCGGCCTGAACATCGGCGATCCACGAGTCCTCGAATCGCAACCTCTCGTGTCGTGGCATCTGCTGCTCGCACTGACCGGACTGATCTTCGCCACACTGGTTCATGCGGTGGTCCTGACCTATTTCATGGGGACTGGTCGCTGGATGGAAGATGTCAGCAAGACCTACCAACTCGACGATCACTGGCGAGTCGAATGTCAACGGCTGAAGTACCGAGTCCTCCCGTGGATGTGTTTGAGTTTGTTGCTCTTACTGACGACGATTGGCTTCGGAGCCGCCGCGGATCCGGCCGCACGTCTGGGTTTCTCCGGCTGCGTGGGCCTGTCGGCGAGCACGCTGCATTTGCTCGTCGCACTCACGACGGTTGGCGGCAACGTCCTGGTCAACGTCCGCGAGTTCCACGCTCTGGAACGCAACGGCCAGTTCGTCAACGAAGTGATTGCGAAAGTCCGCGAAATTCGGATCGCTCGCGGCTTGCCCGTGTAGGTTGGTCTTTCCAGGCCGCCCCGAATTACGTTTGTTGTCAGCTGCCGATACTCTTCCCGCCGATCAGGATTTACCGTCAGCCTGGGAAGACTGACCGACTTGGCCAGCGAGGGCATCATGCCAGAAGCGGTGATCGTCGGAGGCGTGCGGACACCGTTCGTGAAAGCCGGAGCCGCGTTCAATCAGCTTCCGGCTCAGGAGCTGGGCCGTTTGGCGGTGCGTGAATTGTTGGACCGAGCCAATCTCGATCCCGCCCGCGTCGATGAGCTGATCTGCGGCAACGTCGCCAGCCCCGTCGACGCCGCGAATGTCGCCCGCGTCATCGCGCTGCGAGCCGGCATTCCGCGCGACAAGATCGCTCACACCGTCAGCCGCAACTGCGCCAGCGGCTTCGAATGCGTGACGCAGGCATGTGACCGAGTCGTCGCTGGCCGAGCCAAATGTGTCGTCGCCGTCGGCGTCGATTCGATGAGCCACATCCCACTTTTCTACCCGAAGACATTTGCCGACAAATTGCTGCGGCTGAATTCCGTGAGATCGGCCTGGCAGAAGCTGAAGACCTTCGCTTCGTTCCGCCTGTGCGATTTGACTCCGCAGATCGGCATCAAGCTGGGACTGACCGATCCGGTCACCGGCCTGATGATGGGAGACACGGCCGAGAAGCTCGCTCGCGAGTTCAAGATCACTCGCGATGAACAGGATCAATTCGCACTCCGCAGCCATCAACTCGCCGCCGCGGCTTGGCAGGAGAATCGGTTGGCGTCCGAGGTGATGACGGTCTATGTCGACGAGCGCGACGGCGGAGTGAAACCGATCTCGCGAGACGTCGGCTTCCGAGCGGATCAATCGCTCGAATCGCTGGCGAAGATGAAGCCGTACTTCGATCGTCGTTGGGGAAGCGTGACGATTGGAAACTCGTGCCAAATCACCGACGGAGCTGCCGCGTTGTTGATCGTCGAAGCAAACACCGCGCGAGAGTGGGGCCTGACACCACTCGGCCGGATCCGTGATTACGCCTACGCCGGCTGCGATCCGGCTCGCATGGGACTCGGCCCGGTGTTCGCCACTTCGCGAGTCTTGCAGCAGACGGGACTGAAACTGTCCGACATGGAGTTGGTCGAACTCAACGAAGCCTTCGCTGCTCAAGCGATCGCGTGTCTGCGCGGGTTTGAGTCCACGACTGTCGCGTGTGCTGCCGCGGGCTGTGAACTGGCTCCGCTGGGCCACGTCGATCTCGAACGGCTCAACGTGAATGGTGGAGCGATCGCGCTGGGACATCCCGTCGGCGCGACTGGCACGCGATTGATCCTCACGCTGCTGCACGAGCTTCGCCGCCGCAATCTGACTCGCGGACTGGCAACGCTCTGCATCGGCGGCGGACAAGGTGGGGCGGTGGTGGTTGAGGTGGGATGACGAAGAGGTTGACTGTTTGGCTCCCCCTCTTTTTGAGAGAGGGGTGGAGTGAGGGAGCTGTCCGTCATTGAATCCCTCTTCCGGCCTTCGCCACCTTTTCCCAAAGGGAGAAGGGCAGTCACGACAACAAGGAATTGATGATGACAACTGCGGTGGACGACGTCGGAAGTACGACATCAACCTTTCTGCTCGATGCCGTAATGTGGCACTCAGAACTTTGCGGCGGCGGCATTTTGAAGGTCCGCATCGACCGGCGTGACAAATCGGCGAACGCGCTGTCGAAGGGGATGCTGGAAGAGTTGGAACGGCTGATCGCCGAGATTCGGCGGGACGCGGCCGTGCGCGGCGTGATGTTTCTCAGCGGCAAGTCGGGGAGCTTCATCGTCGGGGCCGATGTGACCGAGATGAAAACAATGTCCGGCGGAGCTGAAGCCGCCGAGTTGTCGAAGCTCGGGCAGCGCGTGTTCGAGTTGCTCGAAACGCTGCACATGCCGACGGTCGCTTTGATTTCGGGAGCATGCCTCGGCGGCGGTCTCGAATTCGCGATGTCGTGTCGGTATCGCATCGCGGACGATCATGCGAAGACGTTGCTCGGTCTGCCGGAGGTGAAGCTCGGTTTGATCCCCGGCTGGGGTGGAACGGTGCGATTGCCGAAGTTGGTTGGATTGATCGAGGCGTTGCCGATGATCCTCACCGGCCGAATGCTCAGCGGTCGGCAGGCTCGGTCGAAGGGACTCGTGCATGACATGGTGCCGGTCGAAGCTTTACCGTTTGTCGGCGAAGACTTGCTGCGAGCGGTCATCAAATTGGGAACGGCCAGCACGCTCTTCAAGCGTCCGAAGCGATCGTTGATGGCTCGGCTGACGGAGTCGATTCCGCCGCTGCGAAATTTCGCGTTCCGCAAAGCGGAAGGCAAAGTGCGGCACGAAACGAAGGGCAATTATCCGGCTCCGCTCGCAGCCATCGAAGTGCTGCGTGCGGGATTCCGGCAGCCGATGTCGCTCGGCTTCGCGGCCGAATCGGCAGCGATTGAACGACTCGCCGACGCGCCGGTCACTCGCGAGTGCTTGCGGCTGTTCTTTCTGCAAGAGAATGCGAAGAACCCCGTGGAGCTCGCCGACATCGCCACCAAGCCGATCAGCAACGCGGCAGTCCTCGGTGCGGGGGCGATGGGAGCGGGCATCGCGCTGCTTCTGGCTCAGAAGGGAATTTGGACTCGGCTGAAAGACATCAAGCCAGAGTTTCTGGCCAAGGGGATCGCGACCGCTCGCAAATGGGTGAAGAGCGATGTGCAGCGCAAGAAGTTGACGCCGCTTCAAGCCTGCGACACGCTCGATCGCCTGCGACCGACGACCGATTTCTCAGGATTCAAACAAACGGACTTGGTGATTGAGGCGATTGTCGAATCGCTGCCGATCAAGCAGCAGGTGTTTCGCGAACTCGCGGAAGCGACCTCGCCGACGACCGTGCTCGCGACGAACACCAGTTCGCTGCTCGTCACCGAGATCGCCGACGGTGTGCCGCACCCCGAACGAATTGTCGGCCTGCACTTCTTCAATCCTCCGTTGCAGATGCCTTTGGTCGAAGTGATCCGCACCGATCAAACCAGTCCCGCCGCGCTGGCCACGGCGTTCGCGCTGACGCAACGGCTCGGCAAGACGGCGGTGATCGTGAAGGACTGTCCTGGTTTCTTGGTCAATCGCTTGCTCGCGCCGTACATGAACGAAGCGGGGTGGCTGCTGCTGGAAGTGTCCGATCCGCTGGAGATCGACCGAGCTGCTGTTGCGTTCGGTCTGCCGATGGGGCCACTCGAACTGACCGACTTGATCGGGTTGGAAGTCGCTCAGCACGTCGCCGCGAACATGCACGCGGCGTACGGAGATCGAATGCTGCCGGCTCCGCTGTGGGCTGCATTCAAGGAACTTGCCGCCAACGATCCGAAGGCTGCGAAATCGCTGCTGGTCGGCAGAGGCTCGAAGAAGAAACTCAACCCGGCAGTTCGCCGAGCCATCGACAAAGTGCGGCAGTCTGGCGAGTACTCGGTTCCCGGCGGGACACCGACACGCGAGGAACTGACTCAGCGCATGATCTTTCCCATCATCAATGAGGCCGCGCGCTGTCTCGCTGAGGGCGTCGTCTCAAAACCGGAAGACATCGATCTCGCGATGGTTTTCGGCACCGGCTTCGCCCCCTTCCGAGGCGGCCCCATGCGTTATGCCGAGAGCCTCGGCTTCGCCAAAATTGTGGAGATTCTGGAGAAACTCGCGAACGGCCGGCCGCGATTGACTCCGTCGGACGCACTGAAGCGGCTTTGAGAACCAAATTTCTCTTCCGATTTTCAGAGCAGTCTGTCATTCTCCTGCCGCTTTCCTCACCCACTTTGCCCCGCAATTCTGAGTCTTTTGATGCCGTTCGGATTTTTCCGTCGAGCCAAGAAGCGAGTGACCGGAGTCGTCAAGCAGGCGATCATCCGGCACCACAAGAATTCGGGAGTCGTGCTGTTCTCCGACACGACGCTGCGTGACGGCGAACAGATGCCGGGGGCGACACTCGACCCGGACGACAAGGTGCGGATCGCGCTGGCTCTCGAAGAGGCGGGGGTGCATTCGCTCGATGCCGGCTTCCCCGCGTCGTCGCCGGCGGATGTCGAAGCGATTCGACGAATGATTGGCGTCGTGAAAAAGCCGGTGCTGACCGCGCTCTGCCGAACCGTGCGCGGCGACGTGGATGCGGCCGATGAGGCTCTGGATGGCAATCCCACCAACAAGCGCGGCGTCAGTTTGTTTTGCGGCACGAGTCCGCTGCATCGACTGCACAAGTTGCAAAAGACGGAAACGGAAGTTCTGAAGATCATCACTGACTCGGTCGCATACGCCTGCGAGAAATTTGAAATCGTCGCCTTCAGTCCGGAAGACGCCAGCCGCACCGAAGTGCCATATCTCTGCCAGTGCTATCGTGAGGCGATCGATGCCGGCGCGACGACCATCGGCTTCCCGGACACGGTCGGGATTCTCACGCCGGAAAAGGCTCGCGACTTCATCCGAACAATTCAGGACAACGTGCCGAACCTCGACAAGGCGTTGCTCGCCGTTCACTTCCACAACGACCTGGGACTCGCCGTCGCGAACACGTTGGCTTGCGTCGCTGAGGGAGCGAACGTCGTGCAATGCACGATCAACGGCATCGGCGAGCGGGCTGGCAACGCCTCGCTCGAAGAAGTCGCGATCGCACTCGCGCTGCATCCCGATCAGTACGGCGTCGAGTTCAAGCTCGACACGACCAAGTTGCACGCGCTCTGTCAGTTGGTCAGCGAGTTGACCAACTTGCCGTTGGCCCGGAACAAGCCGGTCGGCGGCGAGAATATTTTCGCGACCGAGGCCGGCATTCATCAGGACGGATTACTGAAGAACCCTGACACCTACCTGCCGTATCGACCAGAAAAAGTCGGGGTTAGCGGCCTCACGTTGGTCATCGGCCGTCACAGTGGCCGTCGCGCCGTCGCTCACCGATTGCATGAACTCGGCTACGAGTTGTCCGAAGAACAGGTCTTGGCCGTCTTGCAAGCCATCAAAGAGGTCCCCAAGGACGAGCGAATTACTGACGAATTGCTGACCCGGTTCGCTGGTCGAGTCACAAGTTCGGTGTGACGTGCGGGCCACACAGGGCGTCGCGATCTGTCGACGAAAATGTGTTGTCCGATTTGAGCAAAGGCTGATACTCTGCCGCTGACTCGTCCTGCATTGATTTTTTGCATTCGAGTTTCCAGCACCGACCAAGTCAACAAGAAGTTGACGGAGGGCTCGACGATGGCTGCCGATCTCGAAAGCCTCTGCAAAGCAGGCTGGCAATTGTTTCGACAAGGCAAACACGCCGAGGCAATTCAGGCATTCGATCAAGCCCTGCAGGCTGACCCCGACCAGGCCGATGTGCATAATGCAATCGCCACCGCTTATTTCGCCGCCAAGAAATACGACAAGGCCGTCGAACACTTCACACGCGTGACGCAACTCAAGCCGAAGGACGCCAAGGCCTACATCAATCTTGGAGCGGTCTTTAATCGCAAGGGAGAGTTTCAGAAAGCCGCCGACATCCTGAAGCGGGCGATCTCACGCGACGGCAAAGCGGTCGAAGGTTACTACAACCTTGGCATCGCCTACCGCGGAACGAAACAGCCGGCGATGGCGATCAACTCGTACAAAGAGGCGATCAAACTCAATCCGCGCATGCTCGACGCGATGCAGAACTTGGGCAACACCTACCTGGAGATGAACAACCCCAAAGCTGCCATCGAGCAATACAAAAAAGCGTTGGAGATCAATTCCGACTTTGAGCGTGCCAAGCGGGGACTGGCTCGCGCCGAGGAAGTCATCAATCAGGTCAATGAGACCGTCAATCCCTTTGGACGGTTGGTGGATCAGCATGCGGTCAAGCAAGCGACCGTCGATGTGCGACTCAAGAAAATGTCCCCTGAAGAACGTGTTCGAGATCGGCAAGCCATCCGTCGTCTGGCGGTCGAAACGCAATCCGTTTCTCAACAGTTACTCGAACACTTGCGCGACCACCTGCAAGACGATTTGACGCAACACAATCGTGGAGTGCAGTTCAGCTTGCAGAAGGTTCACAAATCGATCTTCGACTCCAACGAACGTTTTCTCACTTCCTTTGAGAAGTTTCAGGACTTGCGAACTCAGTTGCAGCGATTGGCGAAAGAACTCCGTTCCCATGAAGCCGCTCTGAAAGAAGCCAATTGATGCATCGAGTCTCGTGATGTGGCAACTTCCGTTATTCGCCTTTGGCACGTTGCGTCGAGGCGAATGCAATCATGGCTACCTCGCCGGAGCGTTCGATCGAGTCCTGCCGGCGAGGTTGTTGGACTTCGCCAGAGTCGTGCCCCTGATGATCGCTCGCGAAGCGAATTCCGTGGTGGACGGAGAGCTGTTCTGTCTCACACCCGCGACCTACGAAACCACTCTGTCGGCCTGTGATCGGCTGGAAGAATTACCAACCGGCAATTTGATCGGTCACGAATACCGACGCATCGCTGTCCGTGTGCAGACAGATTCCGGCGAATTCATCGCCTGGGCCTATGCGAATCCCAATGCCGAAAGTGACGCCGACCTGCTGCCGCTGATCGTGGCTGAAACGCAACGAGTCAAGCATTCGTAGCCGTCGATGTTTTTCAAACCGATGGAGCGCCGCTCATCGGTCAGTCTTTCGCGAATGACCGTCACTTTCTTGTTGATTTTTTGCGCAATCAGTCCTTAAAAGGCTATGTATTCCTCGCAGTCGCTGATCGCTTAGTTTACCAGGAAGACGAATCGTTTGGTGCCGGGCGTTTCGGCATCCCGTGGGCAACACCAAGAGAAAGCTCCCAACCAAAGCTTTGGTTTTGAGCGCAGATTGGAGGGAATGATGAGAAAGATGAGATCGCTCAGCAATTCACGACGCTTCGCTCGTCGCCGAGCAGGACTGCCTCCGGTTGAGATTCAACAACTCGAAACACGTATCTTGCCAGCGGGAGTCGTCAGTATTCTCGCGGATGCAAACGGCAACGTCACCGTCACCGGTGATTCGGCCAGTAACATCGTGGAGATTGTGATCGATGGCGCGGGAGTTCGCGCCACAGGCTTCGATGGCACTCGGATCCGCTTTGATGGGAACACCTTTGCGGAGGGGGAAGAAGTACAACTTCCGCTTCAGGAAACCAACCAAATGCGTGTTGCTTTGAAAGGTGGCAACGACGGCTTCTTCCTGACGATCGATGGCGAACGGAACGTGACGGTTGCGCAAAATGTCACCATCGAACTGAGTTCGGGTGACGACGATGTCGAAATCTCGATCGCCGAGGGATCCTCGTTGGATGTGAGAGGCGCGGTCGTGATCGATGGCTCCAGCGGCAATGATACGATCGAAATTTTCGGTGCGGGATTTTTGTCCGTGGAGAAAGCGTTCGACATCAAAGCCGGTACCGGTAACGATGCGGTTCTGGTGGATGTGGGGTCGCTGGATGTCTTCGATAATTTCACCGTCAATGGCAATTTTGGCAACGATGTGATCTCGCTGTTTCTCGAAGATGCGAGCTTGGGTGATGTTCGCATCCAGACCGGATCGGGTAATAACAAGGTCGAATTCGTGGTCGAGGGAGAATATGCGGAAGTGGACGGCTCGCTGGTCGTCGAGGGCGGCAGTGCCGTGGACACCGTAGTCATCGGGGGGACCGCGGCACTCAACGAACTTCTGGACGACGGCGTCTTCGATGATCTGAATGGTGGTAATGAATTCTACGTTGGTCGAGACTTGCTCGTCAGCACCGGGAGTGGTGCGGACGTTGTGGTTCTCGCCGGCGTTTCTGTGACCCGCGATCTGTCGGTCGCTACGGGTTCGAGCGACGACGTCATTGCGGCCAGCGATCTGGAAGCCGGCCAGGATGTGAATTTCCGCACCGACGCGGGGAACGATCGGGTTTTCGCGGACACGATTGATGCGGGACGGCATCTGCGAGTCGACACCGGTGCGGGCAACGACGACCTCGTCTTGGAAGATTTGTTCCTCGGAGACGCCACCGGGTTGGTCGACATCAAAATGGGCGCTGGCAACGACGACTTTGCGGTGCGGGGAGAGACCACCATCGGCGGCGGTGTGATCTCCATCAAGGTCAGCGGCGGCACTGGCATCGACGACCTTCTTGGCCCGGAAGTATTCGCAGAGGTTGCCACCAGCTTTGAAGGTGAACTTGGCGACGAGAATGTGGATGACATCGTCGATGCGATCATTGACGACATCCTGGACGTTCTGGTTGTGTAACGCGGATTTCAGAAACACCCATCGACTACACGTTTAAGAAGGGAACCATGTGATGAGCAAAATTGGAATGGCTCTGAGCCTGCTCGCTGGTCTGATTTTAGCCGCGCCCGCGTTTTCCGCCGACCACCGCGATGCACCAGCACTGCTGTTTGAAAACGGTGGAGATCGAAGCCTGGACCTCAATGACGTCTATCTCTTTCGGTCGCCGGCCAATCGGCGGAACACCGTCATGGCGATGACGATCAACCCATTTACGATTGGGGTTGGCAGCGACGATCCCGCGACCGGCGATGCCTTCAGCACGACGGGTGCCTACGATTTCAAGATTGATACGAACGGCGACGCTTTGGAAGACATCACCTACACGATCACCTTTCAAAGTCAGACTCGTTACACGGTGACCGAAACGAGAACCGGAAAAACTCCCACGGTGCTGACACGAAATGCGATCGTCGGCAAGAACACCCGCTTGCCGGGCGGCCGACAGATCGTCGCCGCGACGTTCGATGATCCATTCTTCTTCGACATCAATGGCTTCCGAGCCTTCGACGCCGATGGAGCGATGGGTCCCAATCCACCACGCGAATTCAACGACGGGAACGAATTCGACTTCTTCGCGGGATTCAATACTTCGGCGATCGTGCTCGAGGTTCCCAGTTCGACGTTCCCGGCCAGCATTGGCTTGTGGACGCGGACGCTCGACGAAGAGGGCATCCAAGTGGACCGCACGGCTCTGCCGGCGATCAACACCGTGTTTATTCGCCCGAACCGTTTTCATACCACCGGAGCCAATCACAAGAATCTGTTCAATGCTGGGATTCCGGCGGATGACGTGGAAGATTTCTTGGCAGAGGCGACCGCCGTGGTTTTCAATGTCACGGGAGATATGGAATATGCCTTGGCCATTGCCGAGGCCGTGCTGCCGGACATCATGCCTTTCCGGCCCGCATCGAGCGACGGGTTCCTCAACGGCCGTCGGCTGGCCGATGACGTCATCGATGCCGAGTTGGGTCTTCTGACCAAGCAAGGGTTAACGACCGATGGGGTTCCCGCGAACGATCGGGCCTTCCGGAATACGTTTCCGTATTTGGCGACTCCCAACGACAACTGAAGCAAGTCGTCCGGATCTCGAGGGACTTGCCCGCCTTCCAATCCTTGTTGGAAGACGGGTTGTTTTTCTGTCAAGCGGCCTGGGTGAGTCGAACTTTTAGCTGCCTCTTGTTCCGGAGTTCTCCATGTCTCTGACTCGGCGTCTTCCAAGATTGTGGCTGGTCATTGGATTGATCGGTTTTTGTTTTGCGCCGTCGATGGCGAACGCCGAAGACACGCCGGCGGCGAAGCAACCTACGGAAGCGACGGCAGCGAAAACCACGGAGTCTCCGACGGCGGCGGTCGACAAGGCCATTCGCTTCTATCAACTGCGAATCGAGAAGCAGCCGAAGTCGGGTTTGGATTACATTCACCTGGCGCAACATTATGTTCGCAAAGCCAAGGATCATGGCGATGAGTCGTGTTTCGCACTCGCTCAACAGGCGCTGGAAAAAGCGTTGGAGCTCTGGCCGAATGATCCCAAGGCGCTGCTGGCGATCGCCAGCGTGCATTGTTCGCGGCATCAGTTTCGATCCGGGCTGGAGGCGGCCCAGAAGGCCTTTGAACGCGACCCCGTGACTCTCGATGCTCTGGCCGTGGTCGCCGACGCCCAAATGGAATTGGGCGAGTACGAAGCGGCGGAGGCGACGCTCAAGCGGATCACCGAAAAAGTAACGACCCCCGCTCCGGGCCTGTGGGTGCGACAAGCTCATCTGGCAGAGATCAAGGGGGAAACGGACTCGGCCCTCGACTTCTTAAAACGCGCGGAAGCAGAAGTTCTGAAGGGAAAGCAGGGCCGGCCAATTCCCCCTCGGCTGGTTTGGTATCAAGTGCGTCTGGGGCACTTTTATCTGGATCATGGAAAGCTGGAGGAAGCGGCTCAGAAGTTGGAGCCCGCAGTCGCCGCGCAACCAGAATACTTCTTGGCGCGAGCTGGGCTGGCTGAGCTTCGTTCCGCTCAGGGTCGCTATGAGGATGCCCTCGCGGAATACCAGCGCACGATTGGACTCGTGCCCGATCCCATCTTTTTCATGGCGGCGGGCGACATCCATGCCAAACTCGGCCGCGCGGACGAGGCGCGTCAGCAGTACGATCACGCCGAAAAGCTGATTGTCGAGTCTGACGCGACGCCCGCCGAATACAGCCGCGAACTTTCGCAGTTCTATTCGAATCGGAATTTGAAGCCGGCGCGAGCGCTGGAATTAGCGAAGACCGACCTGACCTTCCGACAGGACATTCACGGTCACGATGCCTTGGCGTGGGCCTTGTATCGCAACGAACGTTACGCCGATGCCGCCGCCGCCATCGAGCAAGCTCTGCGCTGGGGTACGAAAGAAGCCAAGCTGCACTATCACGCGGGGATGATCTGCGTGCGTCTGGGCCAAGCCGAGCGTGCGCGAACCCATCTTCAGCAAGCTCTGTCCATCAATCCCAAATTCTCCGTGCTCGAGGCCGACGAAGCCCGCAAGACGCTCGACGAATTGCCTTAGATGAGACGTGGGCCAGCACCAACATGACTCGGCGTGACGGCCGCAGCCGTCGTGGTCAGCGCTTGATTGCCAAGGTGCCTCACGGCCATTGGAAGACAACGACCTTTGTCGCGGCATTGCGTCACGACGGCTTGACGGCACCGCTGGTCATCGACGGGGCCATGAACGGCGAACTGTTCCGGGCCTACGTTCAACAACAGCTCGCACCGACGCTGCGTGCCGGCGACATCGTGGTGATGGACAACCTCTCCGCACACAAGGTCGCTGGCATTCGTGAAGCGATCACGGCCGTGGGAGCCACGCTGGTCTATCTGCCTCCGTACAGTCCCGACCTGAACCCTATCGAACTGGTCTTCTCCAAACTCCAATGGCTGGTCCGCAGCGAGTCCCCACGAACCCTCGAATGCCTCTGGGCCTTCCTCGGCCAAACCCTCGACCACTTCCCACCCGACGAGCGTCTCCGCTACTTCCGACACTGCGGCTACGCTACAGGTGCATGAGAGAGGGACTAGCCACCGAACGCACCGAGACCGAAGTCTTGCTCGATCACTTCTGCCGCCGCGCGGTCGGCGGACTGATCCCCGTGCCCAGCTTGGAAGACTTCCTGCGAGCCAAAGCCAGTATCACGCTCGGTTGAATCCGGGCCGCCGTGTCGGTGTCGTTTGCGAACATTGCAACGCGGTGCCCGATTACATCCATTCCTTGATCGGGTGGCCTTCCAGCAATCGAATCGGGCGACCGTCCGGGCTTTGCACAATCAAGTCGAGCGGCAAGCCGAGCTTTGAGTAAACCGTTGCGGCGATGTCTTCGCTGAGGTATTGCCCCTTCGCCACTGTGCCGCCATCGGCGTCTGTTGCACCAAGCACGGTGCCGCCGGGGATGCCGGCTCCGGCCATGACCGCGAAGCCCGTGTTGGACCAGTGATCACGGCCGCTGGCACTGTTGATCTTCGGCGTGCGGCCGAAATCGGTCAGCCAGCAAACCAATGTCTTCTGCAACAGGCCCTGCTCTTCCAAGTCTGCCAGCAGCGCGGGCAATGCCTGATCGACGGGCGGAATCTTGCGGTCTTTGAGCGATTTGAAGTTGTCCGCGTGAGTGTCCCAGCCGCCGTCGGTCACCGTGACGAAGCGAACACCGGACTGCACCAATCGTCGAGCCAGCAAACAGCTTTGACCAAACTTGTGACGACCATAACGGTCTCGCAACTTCGGATCTTCGGCCTGCATGTCGAACGCCTTCTTCGTTTCCGGCGCGGTGATCATGTTGAGAGCGGTTTTGAAATGCTCGTCGAGCGCGGCGAAGCGTTCCGGCTGAACATCGGCCTTCTTTTGCAAGGCGTCAATCGTGCTGAGCATTTCGCGGCGTCGATCGACTCGTGCCATCGTGATTCCCTGCGGTGGCGTGATGTCGCGCACCGTGAAGTTCTCTTGGTTCGGGTCGCTCGCCATCTCGAACGGGTTGTGCGCAATGCCGAGAATGCCGGCCGTGCCGCCACCGAAACGACGATCGACGCTCGTGCCGAGTTGCACGAACGGCGGCAGTACCGATTTGAATCCGTGGTGATAACTGACGACCGAACCGTAAGTCGGATACGTCATCGCCGGATTGAACTTTCGCCCCGACATGACCCATTGGTCCGCCGTGCCGTGACTGCCGTTGAGCGGATTCCAGCCGCGCAGCAGGCCGTACCGCTTCAGTTCGCGAGCCATGTTCGGCAGGATTTCGGTGAACTGCACTCCGGGAATCGCCGTGTCGATGACGCCGTATTCCCCTTTGACGTTGACCGGCGCATCGGGCTTCGGATCAAACGTGTCGTGATGGCTCGTCCCGCCTTGAGTCCAGATCAGAATGCAGTTCACATCGCTGCCGGACGTCGCGCTGTTCTTGGCCGACGCTTGTTTCGCGGCCAAGGCCATCGGCAGCGACACTCCCAATCCGGCCAGCGATCCGACCTGCAAAAAACTTCGTCGTGAAACGCGTTCACAATCGCGAGTGGTGCCGGTGAGAAAACTCAGCATGGCGGGATCTCCGTGGGCGGGTTCAGTTCGGCGAGGATCGACCGCTTGAAGCGGAACGGCAAACCGTATGGAGGCTCAACACTATGACCGACCGAGAATTTGAAATCAACAGGTGCTTATGTTCGACGGACGAATTATGCTATCGGCCAATCTCGCCGAGGGCGTGATTGTGATACCGTTTCCCCCGCCGAAATCGTCCCTCCCGAATCGTTCACGGGCGAACTCACCTACCAGACTGATGATCCCGTCGATTGGGATCTCAGGAGGTTTTCCATGTCTCGACTTTGGCTTGTGGCCTTTGTTGTTGTCGGCAGCGTCATTCTGGATGGCCAATCCGCGAGATCCGACGGGCCAACCGATTTTGTCGTTGCTCCAGCGGAGGCGAAGCTCTCCGGCAATTTTGCTCGGGCTCAATTGGTTGTGACGCGAGCGGATGCGGGCGGGCAGATCGGCGAGCGGTCGGACGATTTGACGCACGGCGCGGCGTTTCAATCGAGCGACGTGAATGTCGTCACGGTCGATGCGCGCGGCCAATTACTGGCTAAAGCGAATGGCTCAGCAAAGGTGAGCGTGAAGGTCGGCGCGATCACGAAAGAAGTCCGCGTGACGGTCGAGAAGATTGAGCCAGTGGCGAAGGTCGGATATGTCGAAGACGTTTCGCCGATCCTCAACAAAGCTGGATGCAGCATGGGAGCGTGTCATGCCGCTCAATACGGTCAAGGCGGATTCAAGCTGTCGGTCTTCGGCAGTGAACTCGATCAGGACCGTGAGGCGATCGTGCGCGATCGTGCTCAGCGGCGATTGAGCTTCGTCGAGCCGGGCGAAAGTTTATTCTTGAAGAAGCCGACGATGCAGGTGCCTCACGGCGGCGGCAAGCGGCTCGCGACGAACTCGGTCGATTACGAAATCCTCAAGGCGTGGATCGCTAACGGCGCGCCGAAGCCGGATGCGAAGACTCCGGAGGTTGCGAAGATCCGCGTGTTCCCGTCGAAGCGACTCGGCGGCGTCGGACTGAAGCAGCAGTTGCGCGTCGAGGCGACGTACTCGGACGGCTCGACCCGCGACGTCACGAGTTGGGCGAAGTACGACTCGATGGACGACGGCATGTTGGTGGTCAACAGCGATGGGCTGGTGACAGTCACGGGCCAGGGACAGGCTCCGGTGATGGTTCGCTTCGAGGGGCAAGCGGTGATTTCGCTGTTCGTCATCCCGTATCGCGAGTCCCTCGAACTGACCGGTTGGACCAACAACAACTTCATCGACGAACTGGCCTCGGCGAAGTTCAAGGAACTCGGCATCGATCCGTCGCCGTTGTGCGACGACGCGACATTCATTCGCCGAGCGTTCCTCGACGCGATCGGCCAAGTGCCGACCATCGAAGAGACGACCGCGTTCATCGCTGACGCTGATCCGGCGAAGCGAACAAAACTAATCGATCGGCTGCTGGGGCTGACCGGCGATCCGAAGCTCGACATCTACAACGACGCGTATTCGGCGTGGTGGACGCTGAAGTGGTCGGACTTGCTGCGCAACACTTCAGGCCGCGCGGAACAAGGCATGTGGGCCATGCACAACTGGCTGCGAACCGTCTTCCGCGAGAACTGGGGCTACGACCGTATGGTCCGCGAACTCGTGACGGCGAAGGGCTCGGTCTTCAGTAACGGCCCGGCGAATTATTACGGCGTCAACAACAACCCGACCGAGGCGACCGAAGCGACCGTGCAATTGTTTCTCGGCGTGCGGATGGAATGTGCCAAGTGCCACCATCACCCGTTCGAGAAGTACGGCCAAGGCGACTACTACGGCTTCGCGGCGTTCTTCGCCCGCGTCAGCAACAAGGGGAGCGAAGAGTTCGGCGCGTTCGGCGGCGAGTCGGTGGTCATCGTCCGCACCACGGGCGAGGTAAGTCATCCGAAAACCGGCAAGGTCCTGAAGCCGACGCCGCTCGACGCCGAGCCGGTCGAACATCCGCTTGACCGCCGCATCGCACTCGCCGATTGGATGACGTCGAAAGACAACGGCATGTTCGCCCGCTCGATCGTGAACCGTTACATGGCCTACCTGATGGGCCGCGGCCTGGTCGATCCCGTCGATGACATGCGTTCGACGAACCCGCCCACGAACCCGCCGCTGATGGACGCCCTCGCAAAACATTTCGCCGACTCCGGCTTCAACCTCAAGCAGTTGACGCGGACGATCATGACCTCGCGGCTGTATCAGCTCGATTCGCAGCCGACGGCGACGAACGCCAGCGACCGCCGCTTCTACGCCTACTATCGAGTCAAACGTCTCTCCGCCGAATCACTGCTGGACGCGATCGACCGCGCCGCTGGCACGCAAACGAAATTCAAAAACCTGCCGCTCGGCACGAAAGCCATCGAACTCCCCGACGCCGAGTACCCCGACTTCTTCCTCAACGTCTTCGCGAAACCGAAACGAGCCAGCGTCTGCGAATGCGAACGCTCGCCCGATGAGAGTCTCGCCCAAGCCCTGCACACGCTCAACGGCGACATCCTCGCCAACAAAATCGCCGACGCCAAAGGCCGCATCGCCACACACCTGGCCGTCAAATCCGCCGACGGCAAACCGAAAGCTCACGACGAGATCGTCCGCGACTTGTACCTCGCCGCGCTCTGCCGCCAGCCGAACGACGCCGAACTCGCCGCCAGTCAAAAGTTTCTCGAACAAGCCGGCTCGCCCAAAGAGTGCTATGAAGATTTGCTCTGGGCACTCATCAACAGCAAGCAGTTTTTGTTCGTGAGATAACCTGCGTTCTCGTGCCCCGTGAAGGAACCGCGACCATGCGAAGACTGTTGTTAGCCGTCTCGTTGTTTGCCGCATCGACTGCTGCCGCGTCCGCGCAAACCGCGTTTCCGATGCTGATGAGCCTCAAGCCGGTGGCCGTGCAGGTCGGGACGACCAGCGAGATCACGGTCAACTCGCGGTACTCGATGCACTTGGCGGAGAGCGTGCTCGTGACCGGCGGCGGAGTGCTCGGTGAAGTCGTGCCTCCGGAGGTGAAGAAGGACGACAAAACTCCCAACGTCGTCGCGCTGAAAATCAAAATCTCGGTCGCGGCCGATGCGCTGCCGGGCGTGCGCGACCTGCGAGTTGTCACGGCTCACGGAGTCAGCACCGTCGCGCAGTTGGTCGTCGTCGAAGATCCGGTCGTTGCCGAGCAGGCCAAGAACGATTCGATTGCGGAGGCTCAAGCCATCACGTTGCCGGCAACCGTCTGCGGCTGCTTCGAGAAAGCCGAGGACTTGGACTTCTTCAAGTTCAATGTCGAAGCGGGGCAGTCGCTCGTGTTTCATGTCCGCTCGCAACGGTTGCAGGATCGGATTCACGATCTGCAAGCTCACAGCGATCCGATTCTGACGATCCGCAACGCGCAGGGTTCGACGATCGCGGCGGCGGACAACGTGTTTCACGGCGATCCGTTTTTGTGCCACCGCTTCGAGCAGGCCGGCGAGTATCTGCTGGAGATGCGCGACGTGCGCTACAACGGCAACCAGTACTGGGAGTACGCCGTCGAGATCCACTCGCGGCCCTTCGTGCGGAGCGTGTTTCCGTTGGCGATCGCGGCCGGAAAAGAACAACGACTCTCGGCCATCGGCTCGCAGCTACCGGCCGATCCAGTGGTGACGTTCACGCCGTTGAATGAGCTTCCGCCGGGCATCAATCGTTTGCGGTTGCCGTTCGTTGAGCGGACCAGCAATCCGGTCGCGACATTCGTCACCACGCTGCCGGTCGTCATGGAGTCAGCCGACGACAACAACGATGCCACGAAACTTCTCACGGCTCAGGCATCAGCCCTAAGCTTGCCCTGCGTCATCAACGGTCGCATCGAACAACCGGGCGATGTCGATTGCTTCGTCTTCGAGGCGAAGAAAGACGACAAGCTGTCGTTCGAAGTCAAAGCCCGGCGGCTGCAATCGGAACTCGATTCGACGATCCGCATCGTCAACGACAGAGGGGCGACGCTCGTCGAGAACGATGACCTGCGACTGGGCAAACGCGGGTCGCAGGATTCGTGGATCGAAACCTGGACCACTCCGGCCGACGGCAAGTACGCGATTGAAATTCGCGACATGCATTTGCGCGGCGGCGACAGTTTTGTGTACGCGATCGAATGCACGCACGCTCGGCCGTACTTCAATCTCTACGCCGATACCGACAAGACGAATCTCTCGCCCGGCGTGAACGGCGTGATGTGGGTGAAGGTCGAACGCAAGAACGGTTTCACCGGCGCAATCCAGTTGCACGTGGATGGTGTGCCGGAGGGAATCACCGCCGAGTGCGGCCGCATCCTGCCCGACAAGAGCGTCGATGGCTGCATCGTTTTCAAAGCGACTCCAGAAGCCAGCCGAGCCGTCTCGCCGATCGTGATTCGAGGCACTGCGGTCCATGCTCAGGCCGACGGCCAGATGGTCGAACTCTCGGCGATCGCTGTGCCGTATCAGGAAACCTACAACCCCGGCGGTGGCCGCAATCATTGGCCGGTCGATCAACATATTCTGGCGGTCATCCCGCCGCACGACATCCGTGGCATCAAGCTGAGCGCCACCGACATCAAGCTCAAGCCGGGTGAATCGAAAACGATCGACGTCACAATCGAACGCGCGCCGGACTTCAAAGCCAACATCTCGCTCGACGTGACGATGACGCACCTGCAACTCTTCGCCGACACGCTGCCTCCCGGCGTGACACTCGACGGCAAGAGCAAAACGCTGCTCAGCAACGGAGCGACTCAAGGCACGATCACGCTGACCGCCGCCAAGACGGCCACGCCGATTGAGCGTCAGCTCGTCGGGCTGACGGCGAACATCTCGCTGAACTTCGTCGTGAAGACGACGTTTTGTGCTGAACCGGTTTTCGTGACCGTCGACAATCCCTAGCTGTGTTTCTCAGGTGAATCTCTTTCGGAGTTGCACTGATGCACGCGTTCTTGCTGTTGTGCATGCTCGTGATGGGGGCCGAGACTTCTGAGCCGTTTGATCTCGTCATCCGCAACGGACGTGTTGTTGATGGCACGGGCAATCCGTGGTTTCACGGCGATGTGGCGGTGCGCGGAGATCGCGTTGTCGCGGTTGGCCGAGTTCCCAAGGCGACCGCCAAGCGAGAGATCGACGCGAAGGGACTCGTCGTCGCGCCCGGTTTCATCGACATTCACTCGCATTCGGATTTTGTGCTGTTCGAGGACGGCGATGCGCCGAGCAAGATTCGGCAAGGGGTGACGACCGATGTGCTCGGCGAGAGCAATTCCGCCGGGCCGTTTCTGAAGCAGTTATCGCCACAGGTGGTGACGATCAACGGCCAAAAGGTCGAACTGCGGACGATGCGTGATTACTTCGAGGCGATCGACCGCGCGGGTGTGTCGATCAACGTGGCGTCGTACGTCGGTCTCGGCCAAGTTTGGGAGTGCGTCATGGGACAGTCGCATCGCCGGCCGACTCCCGATGAGTTTGCCGAGATGAAACAACTCATCGCCCAAGCGATGCAGGACGGCGCGTTCGGCCTGTCGAGCATGTTGATGATGCCGCCTGGTTCCCTGGCGACGACCGACGATGTCGCGGAATTGTGCCAACCCGTCCGCGAGTACGGCGGGTTGTTCTCGTCGCACATTCGCAACGAAGGCTTGGGAGTGTTCGAGTCCGTGAAGGAAGCCATCGCGGTTGGCGAACGAGCCGGCGTGCCGGTGGACATCATCCATCTGAAGATCGCTGATCAGAAATATTGGAACCGAATGCCGGAAGTGATCGCCTTGATCGAGGCCGCTCGCAAGCGGGGCGTCAACGTGCAGGCGAACGTGTACCCGTACACGCGTGGCAACAACAATCTTGCGAGCATCATCCCGCCGTGGGCTCACGAAGGCGGCCCGCAAAAACTGATCGAGCGGCTGAAAGACCCGGCCGAACGAGCCAAAATCAAACGGGATGCGGATTCTGAAATCGACGGCTGGTACAACCACTACACCGCCGTCGGCAAGGATTGGAGCCGGATGCTCGTCAGCGCGAACAACAGCTACCGCGGACTCACGATGGACCGCGTCATCGCCGAACGGAGCAAAGGCCGCAACCCGAAGCCCGATCCGCTCGACGTGCTGTTCGACATCCTGATCGAGGAAGGCGGTTCGGTCAGCACGGTTTACGCACATCACACCGAAGAGGACATGAACTTCGCACTCAAACAGCCGTGGTGCTCCGTCGGTTCGGACGGCTCCGCCTTGTCGACCTCTGGCCCGCTGCGTCGAGGCAATCCGCATCCGCGCAACTTCGGCACATTTCCGCGAGTGCTCGGGGTCTACGTCCGCGAGTTGAAACTGCTGACGCTCGAAGAGGCCATCCGCAAGATGACTTCGCTCAACGCCGCGAAGCTCGGCTTGAAGGATCGAGGCCGACTGCAAGCCGGAGCCTATGCCGACATCACGGTCTTTAACCCCGACCGAGTGCTCGACAAAGCGACTTACACGGAGCCGTTCCAGGACAACGTCGGCATCGAGTACGTGATCGTCAATGGGCAAGTCGTGCTCGATCACGATCTCCACACGGGAGCACGGCCTGGTCGATCGCTGCGCCGTCGGTGATCAATCGATCGTCAAGAACACTCCGACGATTGCGACGACCAGTCCGATGGCGTGACCACCGGCGGTTGAACCGAACATCGCGTTGGTCGCCATACCCAGCAGCCACGCCGAGGCTGCTCCTGCAACGATCCAACTTCCGATGATGGTCGTCGTTTTGGCGACCCCTTCGTTCCAGACGATGCTCAGCAAGCCGGCGATGCCCAACGCGATGGCAGTAATGATCCACCCTTGTTGGAGCGCACCCGCTCCGGAGAGCAGGAAGATGGCAGCGACGATCCAATTCCCGTTGCTGATATTCTCGCCCAGTAGCGATCTGCGATGCCAAAAATGACGAGTATCAATGGGTTTTTCTCTGACCCTCATAATCGTTGTCCTTCGATTCTGTTCGATCTGTGGAACGTGCGGCGGTGCCAGTGAAATTTCTCAAGGCGTGATTCCGTCACGTCGGAACTTTTGGCAAATTGTGTACGAGTAGCTGGAACTCGACCTCGACGGTCTTTCCAGCGAGGGGATGGTTGCCGTCCACGACCACAGTGGTCGGCGTGAGTTCCACAATTCTGACTTTTCGTCGCCGCCCCGACTTCACACCGATGGTCGTAAGTCGTTTCCCGATCTTCAGGACGACGTCAGAGGGAAGTCGCTGTCGAGAAATTTCTTGAATCCGATTGGGGTGAAATTCTCCGTACGCGTCCGGAGGTTGGAGCGTCAATTGCTTCCGTTCACCTTCGACCATCCCAATCACGCCTTTGCTGATGCCGGGCATCACTTCGTGGCTCCCCACGGTGAACTCGAACACTTCCCGGGCAAGACGTTGCAAGCCGGCTTTCTCGTCCTTGAATGAACCGGAATACTCAATCCGCACATAGTCACCGACCTTGGCTTTGCTGACCTTCGAGCTATTCATGATTCGCGTTTCCTTTTCTTTCGCCGCACTCTTCACGAGACTCGATTGAGCGGTCTCAAAGCGGCTACGACTGTTCGACTTCGACGGGCTGTGCTTCGAATCCCGTCACGAACTCGTTGAGCGCTCTCTCGGCCGGCCCTTTTTCGTAGCCGCATTTTTCCTGGAGGAGGATCACCATCCGGTCGCGTTGCCCGCGGATTGTCGCGAGGTCGTCGTCTGATAGTTCACCCCACTTCTCTTTGGCTTGGCGACGCCATTCCTTCCAGTTGCCAATGATCTGTTCCCAATGCATCACAACGACTCCTGGCAAGAAAACGTGCCGAGACCGGAAAGCAAAAAGCCGACGTGGCGGAACCCAGGAAGAGTTCCGCCACGTCGGCTTACTTGTTAACGCGCCCTCCGAACTCAGCCGGATTGCGATTTATTGAAGTCGTCCGAAACGTCGAAAAGTGTTCTGGATGTCATCAAAATTTCAACACGAGGCACTGTAACAGTGGCCGTTCAGAAGGGAAGACGTTTGGGGTTCTTCTGCGGAGATTGATAGCATTTATCGCCAATTGCGCCGCAAGAACTGCGGACTCGGATTCGTCGTCTCCACCGAGCAGCGTTCATCCTCATCTCCCCCGCGTGTGAAATCACAGTTGGAGTTCGCCATGAAAACGCAGGGAGAAATTGAGGCCGCGATCTGCAAAGGGATTGCCCACTTCGAGCAGGAATACATGGGGCGGGGAAGCCCAACATGCCCCACTCAGCCACACCCAAAACGGGTATGTCCGTCACCCAATAAGCCGCCTTTCCAGTGTCACTTGTGGTTCATGGCTGTCTGAATTCGTCAGCAGCCAAACTTCCAGCGAACCCGTCGAAAGAAAATATTCACGCGTGAAATTGGCTCTTGAGCGAGTCTTGTACAAGATTCCGATTTGACCAACGGACTCGTCCGGCTCTGAGTGGCGCTTCGATTGCCGAAGGCCCGGTGATCGCGAAGCCGCACGGAGTCGCGACGAGCTTGCCGAATCATCGCGTCGCGGGTACTCGATTCTCGCGTTGGCCGCAGCGTTGCCTCAGAATGCCCGCGATCTTCGAGGACACCGCGAACATGACCACTGCATTCACGATTGTCGGACTGGGCGAGTCGCTGTTCGACGTCTTTCCCGATCGAGCCATCCTGGGGGGAGCGCCGCTGAACGTGGCGTACCACGCGCATCAGCTTTGCTCGGCGAGCGGCGGCCGTGGCGTTGTGGCCAGCCGAACGGGGACCGACGAGTTGGGTCGGCGAATGCTGGAGGAGTTGCGGACTCGCGGCCTCACGGCGGACTTGGTGCAGATCGACGACGCGCATTCCACCGGCCGAGTGGACATCACGCTGCGTCACGGTGAGCCGACCTACGAGTTCCTCGCCGATGTGGCCTGGGATCATCTCGAATGGACACCGGAATGGCAGCAACTCGCTGAGACCTGCGATGCGGTGGTGTTCGGCACGTTGGCTCAGCGATGTCCGGGATCGCGAGCGACCGTGCAGCGTTTCGTCGAAACCGCGCAGCAGGCGATTCGATTGTTTGACGTCAATCTGCGTGTGACTTTCTTCGATGCGGACAGCCTGCGGCGCGGAACCGAACTGGCGACCGCCATCAAGCTGAATGCCGACGAACTGCCGATCGTGTTGCGACGGCTGGGTCTCGCGAGCAACGCGACGGATTCCGAGTTGTGCGACGAGCCATCCGGCGGCGCGGGTCGGCTCTTGCAAGCCTTCGCGCGGACGAGCTTGCGATCTGTCGTCGTGACGCGCGGCGAGCAGGGGACGGAGTTGGTGACTCACGAGGTTTCGGTGCGCGGATCGGTCGCGCGGTTCGAGCGGCACCCGCAAGCGGACAATGTCGGCGCTGGCGATGCGTGTTCGGCTGGGCTGCTGTGGGGTTGGCTCAACGGTTGGCCGGCGGAGAGAACCGTCACATTGGCCAATCGGCTCGGAGCGTTCGTCGCATCGCAACCGGGAGCGACTCCCTCGATCCCCGACGATCTGCGGTGGTGATCAATTCGACTTCGTCGCAGCATTCGGCTGATCGTGACACAGGTCTTCGGCTCGCAGATCAAAATGCAAATGCCGATCGAGACGTTCCTCAACCTGCATCGTGGCGATCCGCTGCTGCGTTTGGGTCTGCGCGTGCGCGGCTCCCAACGAGATGCGCGATCAATCCCATGGTTCCCGCCAGGACCATCCAGGATTTGACGTTTTGAGGCATGTTGCCGCTGATGCACATTCCGAACAATATTCCGGAGAGCAGCAAGATCGAGTACGTGCTGACAACCGGATGTGACTCAGATGCCGCTGTGGAATTTGACACAGAGAGGTTCATGATTCGGCCTTCAATTCAGGAATGGCGAGGTCCGGGGAAAGTCCTGGTCACGCCATCCCAAAGCTAGGTCATGAACAAAACGCTCACAGTTGAATCACGGCAACCCGTGCAAAAAGTGAACGGGGAGTTGATCAACTCGGCACAATCGCGACCCACGGACAGTGAGCTACTGCGGCGTCGCCGCAGGCCAATCCCAGACGCGAACCGTCCGATCCAAGCTGGCCGTCGCGACACGCGAAGTTCCGGAATCTGTCGCCAGATCGTGGATCGGTTGGCCCGTCGCAATGCTCCGCACAACCCGTCCCGAAGAGACTTCCCACCCCCGCAGCGTCCCGTCCCAACTACCGCTGACCAATTCGCCGCGAACCGATCCCAAGCCAGAGACGGCTTCCGGCTGAGCGAACTCACGCAGCGATTTGCGAGTGGCGATGTCCCAAACTTTGATCCGCCCGTTCCAATCGCCGCTGATCAACTGCTTGCCGTCGGCAACCAACGTGATTCGGCTGATGTCCGTTTCAGACCCCTTCACGGTTTGCACGACCTGTCGTGTTGCCGCGTCGCGCCACAAGAGTTTTCCATCCGCTCCGGCCGTGACGAGCCACTTGCCATCCAACGAATACAGCGCCTGTTTGACCGGGCCGCGATGTTCCGGCTTGATCTGCTTCGAGCCGCGCTTGTCCACGAAGATCAAGGAGCCGTCTTGCATTCCCAAAACCAACTCGCGCTCGGAGGTGTTCGGTCGAAACGCGATGCAGATGGCCGCAGACGCCAACTGCGGAAACTCGACACGTTTCGGTTCCGATGTTCCGAATTGCCAACCAGCGAAGCCGTGCTCCAAGTCCGTCACGGCGAGCAGCCCATCCGGCGACCACGTCAAACTGACCAGCGGCGACCCGCGACCGGACTCCAATTTGACAGGCCGATCATTCGATTCGCTCCAGAACAGCACGTCACCATTCGCGCTGCCCGCCACCAGTTGCTTGCCGTCAGAGCTGAACTGCACCAGCGAGAGTCGTTCCGCATCCGTTTTCAACTCGCGTGGGGCGACGGTTGCCTCAGAGTTTTTTTCAGAGCCGCAGCCGCCGATCGCACATGAGGCCACGATCAGCAACACCAACAATTGTGTGACCAGCCCACGTTGGCGGACTGAGCTGTGAGGGGGAATGAGAGGGAATTGGTCATTGCCCCTCATCCGATTGGTGACAGCATTCATTCGCGATAGGCTGTCCGTCGTGGGCGCGGTCTTGTGCTGGCCAATTTGGTCGGCGACCGGTCGCTCCGTCAGGTCGTGCTTGGGAGATGTATTCATGCCCGGAATGATTGTGGCTCCACAGCCAATCGCTGTCGAGGAAGGTGCGAAGGTGCTGGCGGCCGGAGGCAATGCCTTCGACGCGGCCGTGACGACGGCGGTTGTGCAAGGCGTGACCGACCCGCACTCGTGCGGAGTGGGCGGGTATCTGGTGATGACGTCGCACCGCGCTGGGCAGACATCGCCATCGCCGATCTTCGACGCGCCGGCCATCGCCGGGTCGCTCGTGAAGCCGGACATGTGGAAGGACGCGATCCTGCGACCGAACCCCGATGGCTGGGGCTACTTCCTCAAGGACAAAGTCAACGACAACGGATATCGGTCGATCTGTGTCCCCGGGATGGTGCGTGGATTGGCCGAGATGCAGCGTCGGTTCTGCACGCGTTCGTGGAGCGATCTTTTGCAACCGGCGATCCGCATCGCCGACGCAGGTTGGCCGGTCAGTTCCGGAAAGGCGACGAGCTGGAAAGAGCCGGCGAGTCAGCCGGAAGCGTCGTCGCTGCGAGAGAAATTGCACACGACTGCCGAGACGAAGCGCGTGTGGCTGAAGTCGGATGGCTCGACCTACGAGGCGGGCGAGAAATTTCGACATCCCGATTACGCACGCACGCTTCGACGACTTGCCGAGCGCGGACCCGACGATTTTTATTCCGGTGAGTTGGCTCGCGAGATCGTCGGTGACTTGCAGAAGAACGGCGCGTGGATCACTGCCGCGGACTTGTCCGGCTACAAAACTCGCGAGGCGGCTCCGACGGTCATCAACTATCGCGGCTATCAAATCGTCACGAATCAATCGCCGCACGGCGGGCCGACGCTCGCACAAATCTTGAAGATTCTGGAAGCCGACGACCTGCAGTGCCTGGGTCACAACTCGGCGAAGTACATCCTGCGAGTCTCGCTGGCGATGAAGGCGGCGTTCGCGGATCGCAACCGAATGCTGGGCGATCCCGACTTCGAGCCAGATCGTGTGCATTGGATGCTCGCACCCGAGCGGATCGCACATTGGCGAGCAATCATCGAGTCCGGCAGACCGATCGACGTGTCGCGCGGTTCAACGGAATCGAAGAACACGACGCAAGTCACCGTCACCGATCGCTGGGGGAATTGGGTCTCGCTGACGCATTCGCTGGGGTCGTCGTCGGGCGTGATCTCGCCCGGCTTGGGGTTCATGTACAACAACTCGATGATCAACTTCGATCCGCTGCCGGGTGGACCAAACGGCATCGCTCCGCATAAGGGGCGCACGACCGGCATGACACCGACCATCGTCTACCACGGCGGCCAACCGGTGCTCGCGCTGGGTGCTCCCGGAGCGACTCGGATTATCACGGCGGTGCTGCAAGTGATGCTCAATGTGCTCGACTTCGGCATGAGCGTCAGCGACGCAGTGCTCGCGCCGCGCTTCGATTGCCAAGGGGACACGATCAAGTGCCAAGCCCGCATCCCGGAATTGGTGTGTTCGGAAGTTCGCAAGCATCACGCCATTGAACGCGCGTCGAAGAGTCACGGCGGCTTCGCGTTGGTCCACGCGATTGCATGCGATCCGCAGACCTGCCGCTTGACTGGCGCGGCCGACACGGGCGGCGAAGGAATGCCGTTGCTAGTCGACTGATTCACTTCGCTCTGATTGTCAGGCACTGCGACGATTGGCAGGTATCGCGGCAGTCTTGTTGTCAGGGAAGGTGAACCACAGCCAGCGAGCCGCGTGCGAACTGGAATGCTGGTGGTCGGCTTCCTTGGCATTGGGAGTTTGAGCCGACTTGTCTTTCGTGGCGTTGGGCTTGCCCTGGCGTGGTGCTTGTTCGCCGGAGGGTGGCGTTGCTGGCGTGGCGCGGGGACGTTCGAGCGAAGAGCGTTTGGACTTCACCCCGTTGTTGACCGGAGGCGAGTTCGGTTGGCCTTGATCGCCGGCTCGCGGAGTCGCGGAGCGGTTGCGGCGCGGCGCGAGTGTCGGGAGCAAACTTTCGAGCATGTCGCCGAGGCGATAGATGCCGGAAGGGACACCGGTCAGCGTCTGACCGACGAGGCCCCAAAACTGATCGACGAACTCGGCAGGGATCGCCGAGGGCACGAGCGTGCGGTCACCCAGCAATTCACCGAGCGGTGATCCGAACGATTGCCAAAGTGGATCGAGCAAATGCTGCCGCGCGACTCGAGCAGAAACCGTCACCCAAGACATCAGCCCAGTCACCAGCGAGTCACGATCATCGAATTCAAATCCGTCGGATGTGGTCGTTTCTATTGCCGAGGCGAGCGCCAGGCGGAACTCCAAATTTCCGAAAGCTCCGACGACCCCGACGGCAGACGCGGCGGCATTCGCGGCGGTCAGGCCGAGTCCCACGGGAATCGTGGTCGAGTTGTTGCCGACTTGGAACGAGACGCTGCTCGTCGCGCCATCGGAAAGATTTTGGCTGACGATGTTGGTGGTCGTGCCGTTGCTATCGACGACGGTGATCGAGGCATTGAAGTCGCCGCCCAATCCCGCGAGTTGCAAGTTGTAAGTGCCGTCGGGCGGCACCGGAACGATCAGCAATTCGACCGCGCCGTCGCCGGAATAGTACGTGCCGGGAATCTGATTCACGGAGCTGGCACTCTCGGTGTAGCCCGATTGGCGGCCTGCGGGATCGGTCAGCACGAAATCGACGGGGTCGATGATGATGACGATCGCTTTGGTCAGCCCCTGACTTTGGATGATCTGCACCGCTTTCGCTCGAATTGCGGTCAGCAGGCGGTCGTCATCCGCAACGACGATAAGAGCGGTCAATTCATTGCTCAGTGCCAGAGCCAATGCGTCGCCGTCTTCGGTCAGGATCGCCTGATCGTCGTTGCGGATGACCACCTTGCCGGCCGCCAGATCCGGATCGATCGAGACTTCGGCCGGCGTGCTCCGCGGCAGCGAGAGCGCGACAGTGAAGATCTCGTCTGGCTCAATGTCCGTGTCGCCAAAGACGGTGACGGGGAATGATTTCTGGACGACGCCTGCCAGGATGTCCGCCAACGTGAATTCGAGCGTGCCGCTGGCCGCCTCATAGTCAGAACCGGCCGTGGCCGTCGCGTCGGCCGTCGCGTAGTTCACCGACACGGCGTCACTCGGTTTGCCGATCAGCGTGACGAGGAATTCGGCTTGTTGGCTGCCCGAGTGGTTCTCGCGGATTTTGAAGACCGCCGGAGAGATCGCCACCAAGACGTTGGTGGTGGTGTCGTCATTGATGATCGTGCCCACGGCCTGCTGGCGCGACAGACCGAGAGTCCCGGGATCGTCGTGATTCTGCAATCGCAGGCTGACGGTCTTGTCGGCTTCGTTGTCGGTATCTCCCATGATCGGGATGTGAACTTCACGGGTGCGGAGAGCGTTGGTGAAAGTCAGTTGGTTGGTGAAGCTCGGCATCTCGCCGTCGAGTTCGGACTCGAAGGCGATGCCGTAATCGTCGCCGGCGATCGCGGTGTCGATGGCAATGTTGCCGATGGAGTAGTCGGCCGTCACCGACGCGGTTCCGAGTGGCAGGTCGCCGATCAATCGCACGGTGAAGACCATCTCGTTCTGACCGGCTGAGTCACCTTCGAGCACTTGCGAGTTCGCGACGATCAACTGCGGGACCGAGTCATCGTCCAAGATTTGTGCGATGGCGACCGATTGCTGCGGAGACAGCTTGACGTTGACTGGCGACTGAAGCTGCACGAAGAACAGCTCGTTCGGTTCCGAATCGTCGTCGGGGCGGATTTGCACTCGCAACGGTTGCTCGGTGACGCCCGGATCAAACTTCAATTGGCCGGACGAGCGGAAGAAGTCCAACGGGCCGGGTTCGTCGGTGGCGAATGGAGTGTCGTCACTGATTCCTTCGGGACGCTGGAATTTGCGGTCGTCGCCCAACCGCGTGGAGAAGTCGATCGTGATCGTGTCCGCCGACGGCTTGTTGAGCTTCACGAGGAACGTGATGAAGTTCGGACCGGCGTCCCTTTCGTCCACGCTGACGCGCGTCGGCAAGATGGAGGCCAGCGGCAAAGCGTCCGCCGGGACTTGAGTCACCGTCACGCGGAAAGATTCTTCTGTTGAAAAGTGCGACAAAGCGTCGACCGACACCGCTTGGATCGTGTACTGCGCATCGGCGAATTGCAGCAGCCGGCCTTCCTTGACCGTGACCACGCCAGTCAGTGAGTCGATCGCGAAACGACCACCGGCATCGTTCGTCAGTCGATAGAAGATATCTTCGACCTTCGCGTCTTCGGAAATCAGCGTGATCCCCACACGGCTGCCGTCGAGAATACCTTCGGGAACGGTGTTGGCGTGATCGTCGAGATCTCGCGGCGCGGAGGGAGCGGCATCATTCACGCTGATCTTGAAACTGTTCGAGGCCACGTCGCGACCGTCACTGGCTTGGACAATGATCGTGTGACTGCTCGCGGACTCGAAGTTCAAACGGCTGGCGTTGGCCACCGTCACCACGCCGGTCAAGCCATTGATTGCGAATCGTCCTCCCGCGTTGTCGGTCAGACTGAAGGTGATCGCGCCGCCATGAATGTCGCTGCTGTCCGCATCGACGCCGACCGAGTCACCATTGATCGCCCCTTCCGACACGCTGTCCGCCGCCGCATCGCCATCCACCGGGAGGCTCGGCGGGACGTTCGTCACGGCGATCGTGAAGTTCTGAGTCGAATGGTTGGTGCCGTCGCCGGCCTGCACCGTGATGCTGTGGCTGCTCGCGGACTCGAAGTTCAAACGGCTGGCGTTGGCCACCGTCACCACGCCGGTCAAGCCATTGATTGCGAATCGTCCTCCCGCGTTGTCGGTCAGACTGAAGTTGATCGCGCCGCCATGAATGTCGCTGCTGTCCGCATCGACGCCGACCGAGTCACCATTGATCGCCCCTTCCGACACGCTGTCCGCAGCCGCATCGCCATCCACCGGGAGGCTCGGTGCAGTATTTGTCAAATTGATGGTCATCGTAGCCGTGGCAGTCGCAGCGGCATCGTCGGTGACCTCGATGGTTAGGCTGAACGTCGGCTGGCCTTCGAAATCCAATCCATTCGCGTTGCTGACAGTGATTTGTCCGGAAGTGGAATTGATGGCGAACACGTTGCCGGGATTGCCACCAGTGATCGCGAAAGTGACGTCCGAGTCGGCATCCGTTGCTGCCACGGTTCCGACGACCGCCCCATTGCTGTTGTCCTCGTTGATCGAGAACGATTGAGCATTGATGACTGGAATGCGGTTGGCGATCAGAGCCACGTCGTTCGTTTTTCCGTCGCCGCCGCCGTCGTGGTTGTAGAAGATGTGCAGCTTGACGCCACCGGGCAACAACGTGCCTTGAGGCAATCCATTGAACGTGCCGCTGATAGCGTCGCTTCCGTCATTATTGATGATGACAAACGTATCTCCGGCTGCTGGCGCGAATCCGAGTGTCGCATTCAGCACGGCACTCGCACCGATGGTCACGGTTCCGGTGACGTTGAGTTGATCGTGGCCATTGGGGTCCGGGCCTGGCGTTGTGCCGTTGAGTTCCACGCTCAATGTGGACCCCGATTGCAGCGTCACGTTGCCGGAATTGAGGATGCCGGGCGAAGTTCCTGGTGCCACCGTGCCGCCGCTTTGCACGATCAATGTGTTACCGCTGTTGATGGTGCCGGTGCCTCCCACGGTCGTTCCGTTGGCAACGGTCACATTCGACGTGACCGAACCGTTGATCAGCAGTGTGCCGGCATTGACGACCGTGGTTCCGGTGTAGCTGTTCGGTCCCGAAAGAGTGAACGTGCCGTTGCCCGTCTTCGTCAGACCAAAGTTGTTTTCGTTGGTCCCCGCTCCGCCGAGCACTCCGCTGAAGGTGTCGTTGCCGGCGAGGTTGACACTCAGCGTGGCCGCCGTCGCCGAGCCATTGACGACCGTGCCACTCCCTTGCAGGGCGAACAGCGTTTCGTTGAATCCGTTCAATTGCAGCGTTGCACCGAACGCAACGACCAGTGGGCAGTCGTCGTCGATGCGATCCGAGTCGCTCAACCGGAACGTACCGCCGGTGAGTGTGATCGTGCCCGAGTTCGACGTGATCTCCGTCAGCGTCGCCACTCCGTCGGCGTCCAAAGTGATGCCACCACTCTCCGAGGCGAGCTGCGTCCCCGCCGACATCGTGATCACGCCGTCGGCTGTGTCGGTGCCCGCGTTGAGATTGACTGCCCCCGCACCTGCGGCGGAGACCGTGCCGGCCGTTTGCAGAATGTCTTCGGCGGCGTTGAGCGTGATCGCTCCGTTTTCGCCGCTGGCTGTGACGTTGGCATTCAACGTCAGGTCATTGGGGCCACTCAGAGCGGCATCACCACCGCGACTGAAAACGGCCACCGCATTGTCACCTCGAGATGCGACGTAGACGTGACTGCCGTCCGGGCTGACCGTCACGCTATTCGCTCCGAGCAATCCATCGACGCCTCCGGCGCCGTCCTGTTCAAACTCGACGAACGTCAACGCGCCGGTCAGGACATTACGGCTGAACACCGCCACCGAATTGTCATTCAACGACGCAATGTAGACGTGATTGCCGTCTGGACTGACCGTCACTTCCTGCGGTCCCAGCAAACCATCGACGCCCGCCACACCGTCACGCTGCAACTCGACGAACGTCAGTCCGCCGGTCGTTGTATTTCGGCTGAATACGGCGACCGCCGAGTCCGCAGACCCCGCAACGTAGACATGATTTCCGTCCGCGCTGATCGTCACGTCCTCTGCGCCGTTCAATCCATCGACGTCCCCCAAGCCATCTTGTTGAAACTGGACGAACGTCAGCGCACCGGTCGTTTCGTTCCGGCTGAATACGGCCACCGCATCGCTCACAAACGAAGCCGCATAGACGTGCTTGCCGTCCGGGCTGACCCGCACCTCACGAGGTTTTTCCAATCCCACGACGCCACCCACTCCGTTGGTCTTTGCCTCGACGAACGTCAGCGCGCCGGTCGTCTCG
The DNA here is from genome assembly GCA_945861865.1 of Candidatus Kuenenia stuttgartensis. Lineage (GTDB taxonomy): Bacteria > Planctomycetota > Planctomycetia > Planctomycetales > Planctomycetaceae > SXKJ01. The sequence goes on from CAMAWN010000003.1 coordinate 37,490, forward strand.
TTCCGACTGAACACGGCCACCGCATCGTCGCTATTCGCTGCCGTGTAAACGTGCTTGCCGTCCGGGCTGACCGTCACGCCAAACAGGCTCGCCAAGCCCTCCACGCCGTTGACGTCGTCTTGTTGAAACTCGACGAACGTCAGCGCCCCGGTCGTGGCATTCCGACGGAACACCGTCACCGCACTGTCACCAAACGACGCCGTGTAGACGTGCTTTCCATCCGGGCTGACCACCACGTCCAGAGCGGAGTCCAATCCATCAACACCCTCGACACCATCTTGCTGAAACTCGACGAACGTCAGCGCGCCGGTCTTGGCATTCCGACTGAAGACCGCCACCGCACTGTCACCAAACGACGCGGAATACACATGCTTGCCGTCCGGGCTGACCGTCGTGGCATTCGTCGAGTTCAATCCATCGACGCCTCCCACGCCATCCTGCTGAAACTCGACGAACGTCAGTTCGGCGGTGCCCGGCCCAGTGGTGCCCAAAGCGCTGAGGGTCACGTTGCCGCCGCCGGAATTGACCACGGGTTCATTCACCGTCAGCGGACTGCTGGCCGAGAGGACGATGTCCCCGCCCGTCGCCGAGACGCCCGTGATCGCCCCGATCCCGCCGATGGTCAGCCCGCCCGTGTTCGACACAAACACGCCCCCCGAACCACTGACGGCCTCCAGCTTGCTGACCGCCGTGGCGAGCGGGTTGCCGCCAGTGCCGATGCCGCCCAATCCGACGGTGATCGTGAGATCATCCGCTCCGATGTCTGTCGTCGCTCCGCCCGAGACGATCGCGCCGGTGCCTCCCGTTGTCAGCGAGACGTTGCCACCGCGCGCATCCAGGCGGGCATTCGTGCCGACAAAACGGATGTCCCGATCGTTGGCTGTCGTGAGACTGAGATTCGTCGCTTCCCCACGAGTGACCGCGTCATTGATGGTGATCGTGCCACTGTCCGTGTTGCCCACCAGAATCCCACTGGTCGTGGAGATCTGGTCCAGTTCCGCGTCGGTCAACACAAACTGTCCGCTTCCGCCGCTCACGCCCAAGTCGATCGAGCGATTCGTGGCGGACGGAATTAAACGGACGAGTCCCGATCCGGCATTCAGGAAGCCGTTGTGGTCAAAGTCGGCAGCGCGGATCGTGACAGCGTCCCCGTTGGACAAGATGCCTCCCGCTCGAAACAGCCCCAACTGCAAGTTCACGGTGCTGTCGGCTCCCGGAGACACTCCGGGTGCCGCGCGAGACATCGTCAAGAAACTGACTTTTTCGTCAAACCGAACAGTGCCGTCCTGGTCCGCAAGATGGTCACCACCAAGTTGCTGAATCGAGTTTGTTTCCGATCCCGTGTCGATAACCCAGGTGGGATCACCAGAAACCTTCGACGTGAAGCGATCGAACGAGTACAGATTGATGGGGTTACCCGTCACCGGATCGAACAACGGATCCTGAACCTGCATTCCGTCGAAATGCAGGAACAACCCAAACAGCGAATTCGAGAATTCAAACCGGACAAACTCGCCTGGCAGAGAAAAATGTGTTTCGACGAATTCACCCAAGGCCTGCGGGGGGAAGTAGACGACTGGATCGCTGGCGCTGAAGCGAGTGTCTGCCGCCGACTGGGCGGTCGCCGTCGCCAGCGTGCTCGTGGAAATTACGACCGATCCGCCGCCGAGGGTACCGGTCGTCGCTGAAGTCCAATCCACAAATTCCGTGATCGAGGCAATCGCAAACGTCCCCGTTCCGTTGTTGTCGCTGTCGGCATCGGCCGTGAACCGACCACCACTCGAGTCGGCCGCTGTCGTGTCGACGGGAACTCCGTTGATCAGAATGCCGTTGGCCGCGGTGAGGTTGACGTTGCCGCCATTCGTCCGAATCTGTTGGACGACCGCAATCGACCCGGTGGATGACACCGCAGCGTCTTCGCCGTTGGTGAAGATTCCGTCCGGCGACAATGGTGCTCCGATCGACAGGTTGCCGGTGTTGGCGATAAACACGCCGCCGCTGTTCGCGGCGCACGCGGCAATCGCGGAAGCAGCCGTCTCGAGCGCGTTGCTGGTTCCACCAACGCCCGCCGCTGAATCCAAAGAGAGTTCGCCAGCTCTGATGTCCGCCGGCGCAACTCCGTCATCCGTGATCGTGCCGATGCTGGCAATCAGATCAACTTTGTTCGTCCCGGCATCCAGCCCCGTGACCGTTATCGAGCCACCGGCGATCCTCACAGGACTCCGAAATGTGGCACTGGTGACCGTCACCAACCCGATGCTCTGCGGCGAACCGATTCCGCTGGTGCTGTTGAAGGGAGGCTCGCCGATCTGAATTGCCGCGAAACCGATCGCCAGCGCAGCGATGTCCGTGTCGGTTATGTCGAACGACGCCGGCCCCGCATCCGTTGGGGCTCCAACGGTAATCGGAGCATCCCGCTTGATCGGTGCCAGCGTGAGGTTCATGGTTCCGGTGACGGAATCGTCACCGCCGTTGAATTCCACTTCCTCAGCCCGCAGCAGCGTTGGACCGATCATGGCAACGTCCGAGTTGTACGTCTGCGATTTGAAGGTGCTGACCGAGCCACCGAATACGCCGGTCTGATTCGCGGTCACGGACAAGGATCGCAGCGGCGACAAGTTTCCGACGGGACCATTCAGATTGACGGTCGCCGTTCCAGCGTTGAGGCTCAGCGAGAACTGCGACTCGACGACATACGGAAATGACAGATCGGCATCCTTATCGTTCCACCGGCCCGGATCAGCCAGGTCGCTACCAATCAGTTGAGCCGCATTCTCGACGTTGCCGGAATTGTTCGGCTCACCAGACGCCCAATTCGAATACTCGAAATTCACCGCCGTTCCATTGGAATCACCGTTCCAAAACTGCACGCCGTCGTCGGGGTCGGCATCCCATTCCCAGCGTCCTTCGACATCCGCATCGGAGGCTGCGATCCAAACATCGTTGGTACCGACGATCGCCTGCACCGCGTCTTGTTCCGCCTGCGAACGGATCGTGACCAAGTATCCGCCCGGTACGTCCAACGGTGCCTGAGCCTTGGCCGCGGCGTACGAAAGCGAAGTCGTCTGCAACGTGTAAGCCGAACTGGAATCGACCGCACCCTCAATCAGTACGTTGCCGCCCGAACCGGAACCCGTGGCAATGATCACGTCGTTCGTCAGCACCACGTTGCCGAACAGACTGACTTTCCCATCAGCCGTCCGGAGATCGGCTCCGAGTCGAATCATCTCGGCCCGCAGTGAGATGTCTGTGGGACTCAGCGTATTCAGTGGAGTGTTGATGACGATCAGGTCATCGCCAGCCTGTCCATCGCTATCAAAGCCATTGATCAGAACATCGTTGCCATCACCGCCACGCAGGAAGTTCAGACCACCGCCGCCGTCCAACCTGTCCGCAAACTCCGAACCGGTAATCGTGTCGGCACCACCACCGGAATTGACCTGGACGATTGTCAGACTTGTGAAGGTCATGGTTCTGACCTGGCTCAAGTTCAGGACATTCGAAAAGTTACCGGTCGCCTGAACATCAAGGTTGGTCAGATTTGAGTCCGTTGCAAGTAAGTTCTGGCCGCTGTTGTTGACGGGAACACCATTCACCAGGACCGTGTTCGAACCATCGACTGTGACGGTGATGTTGTCAGCGTCGCTGGCATTGATGTGGAGCGTTCCGGACGCGGGATCGAAGCCAGAAATAACCGTCGGGACCAGACGCACCTCCAGCGTCTCGACGTTGGGAGCCATCCAGCGACGCATCTCATGCGGTCGCAAACGGTACCGAGTCCGAGGCAAGTCGTTCCCGAGCGACCTAGCTCTGCCAGACCAACCAAACAACCATGAGGTCAGCAACATCGATGTCACCTCAAACCCGCACAGGACAGGAGCACGCAGTCCTGCCGATTCCTCCCGAACCTCGCACACGGGAAGCGCACGAACTCTCGCTCGCTTCCTGAGAGGAAAGATCGGCTCGGCGCGCGAAACTCTAATGCCCGAAACCGACCCCCCGAAAGCGGAAAATCCGACGCCGCTTCCGCTTTGCGTACAATCCGAACAACCGGACGCCTTCTGTCTCTCCGATAGGACCGTTGCCACGCCAAGTCCCACTGTCGGCTTCGGCAAAACCGGATCAGTTTCACCAAAGCGCTGTCACTATTTGGGCCGATCCACACCCAGAGACATTCTCTGCGGCGGAATCTGCCGGAATCGTTGGTGTGGCAACCGTCGTCGCGGCGGAATGCTCAAGGCACGACACTCTTGGAATTCATCATGGCCGTTCGCGTCCTGTTATTGATTGTGTGTACGGGCTTGTTTGCCTCCGCGTGGAATTCGGATCGTCCCGTCGAGGCGACGCAACGTTTGGCAGCCAACACTCGTTGCCTGCCTGATCGCCCTTCGGCCGCTGACGAAGTCCACAGCTCGCTCATTGCGGTCGAAGTCGGCCGAGCCGTTTCGGTTTCAGCGGAGTTCGACGTGTCGGTCGTTTTGCTCCCTGAGCTGATCTCCCCCGGCACCTATCGAGTCGTCGATGCTCAAGGCCGAGTGGCCTGGATGAGCATCCCTGTCGACAACAATCCCGAACGCGCCGCGACCGAACCGCAACCGATCTATTCCACGGAGTCCACAATGGGTCGCTGGTACTTCGTCCGCGTCGAGGCGGTACCGGTCATCGCGTCGCCGCCGGAAGCGACCGCAGTCCTTCGATGACCGTCGGGAATTGCAACTCGACGCGCAACTCGTCGCGCAATCTCTGATTCACGCACCGCTTGTTGAGCCGTCGCCGTTCGGCCGAGTCCGCCGCCAACTCTTCAAACTGCGGAGCTGTCGCGCCGGCCTGCTTGGCCAACTCGGCGTAATACTCTCGCCGACGCAACGGCCGATCGTCGCACACCAGATACGTTGCTCCCGGAACACCACGAGTCTCCGCAGCCAACACGGCTCGCACGGCGTCATCGACGTGAATGAGATTCAGCCACGCCTCTGGGTTGCCCGCCAACCGTTCACCGCGACGAAGCTGTTCGACACGAGCCAGCAAACGCCCTGGCCCGTAAATCCCCGCGAGCCGCAGCACGTTGGCGTCGCTCTTCGCTTGCCTCACGACCGCTTCCGCATCGCGGCAGATGCAGCCGCTCTCTTCCGTTGGCGTGGTCGGCGAGGATTCGTCAACCCGTTCTCCAGCATCTTGTCCGTAAACGCTGGTGCTGGAAACGTAGAGGAATCGCTCGCACATCGCACCGACTTGTTGGAGAACATTACTCAACCCGTCAACGTAAACCGTGCGCTTGCTGGTTTGGCTCGCCCGATCAAAGCCGACCGCGTAGACCACCGTCTCCGCCGCCGGCAACTTTCGAAGTGACTCCGGATCGAGCACATCGCCGATCACCGGCTTCAATCCGAAACTGGCAAATCGCTCGGCGTTGGCCGTCGATCGGGTCAGCGCCCAAACCTCGTCGCCTTGCCGCAGCCACTCCTTCGCGACTCGCTCGCCGAGGTATCCGCAGCCAATCAGAAGTTTGCGCATCGAAGTCACGGCTCGCAGGAGCGACGTCCTTGTCGGTCTTGGAAACAATTTGATAGCGTGTGCCCGCGATCGCTCCCGCTAGAAGACGGCACGCCCGCCGGACGATAGCAGACCGACACTCGTTTTCTCAGCCTCCGTCACAGTCGCTCACCACAGAAACCACCATGACCACGCCCATCCAATTTCCGAATGAAGTCCGATCCAACGCGGCTCGACAAGTCGTCAGCGAACGCGAGGCGCTCGCGTTGCGGACGTTTACTCCGACCCAAGCGGTGCTCGCCAAGTCAGCGGGAGTGTTTCATTGGACGCCAGAGAATCGGCGATTGTACGACTTCAGCTCGGGCGTATTGGTCGCGAACTTGGGGCACAATCCGAAACGCTGGCTGGGTCGGCTGGCCGGCTACATGGGTTGGTCGGCCGAGATGCTCAAGCCATCGAACGGCTTCGATGACTATTACTCGGCCGTGCCGCTGACGGCGTACAACGCGGTCACGGAAATCGAAACGCGGGCGACCGAGCGGCTGGTCAAGAGCTTGCAGGCCTCGCCAGGCGGCGGCCGATTGCAGACGGTGATGTGGGCCGCGTCCGGCAGTGAAGCGGTGCAGAAGGCGCTGTGGGCCTGTCTGCATCGGGACGAATCGCGCGACATCATCCTCGCGACGCGTTACGGCTTTCACGGCAAGAAAGGACTCGCCGGAGCCGTCACGGGTTGCGAGGCCGATCACGATCGCGATCCGCGTGTGAAGTTCATCGCCTTTCCGATGACCGAATGCGATGACGTCAGCAAGTACGGCGCGGCATTCGATCCCGCGGCGTACGTCAATGAACTGGAAAAAGTTTTCGCCGAGTTCGGTCAGCGCATCAACTGCCTGATCACCGAGCCGTACCTCGGCGGCGGCGGCAGCTTTCATCCACCGGCGGCGTACCTGCAACTGCTGCAACGCTTTTGCCGAACTCACGACATCGCGTTCATTCTCGACGAAGTGCAAGCCAATTTTGGCCGCTGCGGCCGGATGTACGCCTTTGAGTCTTACGGCCTCGAGCCCGACTTTGTGACGCTCGGCAAAGGCTTGGGCAACGGCGTCCCGGTCAGCGCGGCGGTCGGTCGAGCGGACCTCATCGCCAGTTTGAATTACGGCGAAGCCTCCGACACTTGGTCGGCCAATCCGCTTGGTTGCGCGGCGGTGCTGGCGACGCTCGACGAGTTTGAAGCCAACCCAATCCTCGAACACACGCGATCGCTCACGGGGACCTTCTTCGAGGGGCTCAACCGTCTGAAAGAAACCGGCCTGATCGCCAAAGTCCGCGGCGAGCGCGAGGGTCTCGTGTACGGCATCGAATGCGCTCCGCGCGGTGCGCTGACGGCCAACGAAGTCGCCGTGAAGATTGTCGAAGCCGCGTATCTCGGACTTGGCGAGGACGGCATTCACCTGCTCGGCGCGCTGGCCGGCAAGGTCTTGCGGATCAGCCCGCCGCTGACCATCAGCCGTGCCGAAGCCAAGACGTCGCTCGATCTGCTTTACGACATCTGTCTCAAGCTGGCGGAGCGACTGCCAGCGTAGTGAATTGGCGAAGTGGTCCTTCACGTCCTCAGGAGTCATGGCCATGCGACAAGATTTGGGTCAGCGGTCGTTGCTAGTGTTGTTCGTCGGTTTGAGTCTGTTGTGGTGCTGGGAGGTCTCGAATGATTCGCGCCGCCTGGTTCGAGCGGAGGACCAACCGACTCCAGCCATCAGCAGTTCTCCGCTGTCGCCCCTGCCAACCAATCCGGCTTGGCGTGTGAGTCGCGCGGAATGTGATGCGCCGACTTGGCGACAGGCGATTCAGCGAGCCACTCAGCACAAGGCCTTGCAAGTGGGAGCCGGAGAGTTCACGTTGCTGCGTGTGGTCCTCGAAGGAGTTGAGCCTGTGACTCCTCCATATCTTACGGACGAGGCCAATCGCCGGCCCCCAAACACGGAGCAACCGCGTGGTGGTGACGCGGGCGTGTTGCCGCCTCTCCTGGGCACCGTGCCCTTGCCGACTCCCGGTCCGGAATTGTTGTCGGTGGTCAACGGCGTCCGCTTGTTTTTTTCGGACGCGGTCGGGAAGGTCGAGCCGACAGCCCGAGTCGCGCCCTCGCGAGCGAAGCTGGACATCGTTCAAGTCACGTCCACCAAAGTGGTCTCGCTCAAAGAATTGTATGGCGGGGGCGTCTTCTCTGAATTGGCGAATGGCGACTTCATTCTCATTGAGCACATCAACTCGACGCGGCGCATCGACGGTCGCGATCCCGTGAAGATCGGCAGCTTCACGCATCACGCGGCCGAGTTCACGGCACAGGTTCCGCCGCGCGGGCAGTTGGGCATTCTCGGCGATGTGATTCTGTCGCGGCCGCAGCCCGAAGCGATGGGCCAGATGGAATTGGATTTGCGTTTCGTCGGCAACGATTGGAGAACCACACAGCGGCTGCCAATGTACCAGCTGCAACTGGGGCCCTGTGTGGTGGGAGGGGCGTATGGAGTCACTCGCGATTTCAATCACGACAATGTCTGCCACACCGGGCCGCTCCCCCCCGGTGAGTACAACCTGTTGCTGCCCGACTTCGACATGATCAAGAGTCGCTGGACGGTCCGCATCAAGCCCGGACAGATCACGCGCATCCGCTTCGAAGCCAGTGCGCCGAAGTCCGTCCAGTTGGTCGAAGAGACTTGGACGGAACGGCCGGACAAGGCCCCCTGATTCACGCTCCCCAAGCGAGACTGATCGGTCGTTATCGCGGACCGATCTCCCAGGGGCGGCGACTCACACGCCTGCGTCCATGGGGACTCGGGCCGCCTTGATGGCGTCCCATTGTTCGAGGTCGTAGAGCACCTCGCGGGCTTGCGAGCCGTTGTAGTCGCCGACGATGCCGTCTTCGGCCATGTAGTCGATCAGCCGCGCGGCTCGGCCGTAGCCGATGCCGAGATGACGTTGCAGCAGCGAGACGCTGCCTCGGCCTTCACGGATAATGATCTCGACGGCCGGCTCGTACATGTCGTCTTTCTCGCGAGCACCGCCGTCGCCCCCCTCGCCAGACGTGATGCTCTTCGCGGCGACTTGAGCAAGTTCGGCGCTGTATTGCGGGGATTGATCGCCGAAGTGGTCGATGATGCAGTTGACCTCGTTGTCGCTGACGTAGGTGCCTTGAGCACGCATGAGATTGCTCGTTCCCGGCACGAGGAACAGCATGTCGCCGTTGCCGAGCAGGCGATCGGCTCCGTTCTCGTCGAGCACGACGCGGCTGTCGGTGCGGCTGGCGACTTGAAACGCGATGCGGGCCGGCAGGTTCGACTTGATGAGTCCGGTGATGACATCGACGGTCGGTTTCTGAGTGGCGAGAACCAAGTGGATGCCGACCGCTCGTGACTTCTGAGCTAGGCGGATGATGTGCCCTTCGACGTCCTTGCCAGATGTCATCAGCATGTCGGCCATCTCGTCGGCGATGATGACGATGTACGGCATCTGTTCGGGAATCGAGTCGGCTTCGGCGCATTCGGCGGTCAAGCCGCAGCGTCGCAGGACTTCGTCGTGAGTCATCGCGTTGTAGCTGTCGAGATGCCGCACACCCACGCGAGCCAGCAGGTCGTATCGCTCTTCCATCTTCTCGACGGCCCAAGCGAGCACCGCCTCGGCCTTTTTCATGTCGGTGATGACCGGGTGCATCAGGTGCGGAATCCGTTTGTACGGCGACAGCTCGACCATCTTGGGATCGATCATCAGCATCTTCACTTGGTCCGGGCTGCGAGTCATCAGGATCGACAAGATCAGCGCGTTGAGGCACACGCTCTTGCCCGTGCCGGTGCGTCCGGCGATGAGCAAGTGCGGCATTTTGCAGAGGTCGATGATCATCGGCCGTCCGCTGACATCCTTGCCAAGGAACAGCGGGATGCGTTTCTTCTCGATGTCACCGGGGCAGGCTTCGATCAATTCGCGCAGCCGGACCATCACCTGCGTCTCGTTCGGGACTTCGACGCCGACCGTGTTCTTGCCGGGAATCGGCGCGACGACACGCACGGCCGGAACGCGCAGCGCGATCGCGAGGTCGTTCTCCAACGCCACGACTTTGTTCAATCGCAGGCCGGCTTCTAGGGACAGCTCGAACTGCGTGATGACCGGGCCGGTGTCGATCTCGTTGACCTTCACGTTCAGGCCGAACTCCTGGAACGTCTTTTCGAGCGTCACCGCTGCGATCTGAGCCTTCTTCGCCAACTCGTCGTACGGAAACTCCGCCGGGTGTTCGAGCATGTCGAGGCTCGGCAGGACGTACTGTGAACCGTCGGCCTGCTGGCTTCCGGCTTCGAGCTGCGCGATGACTTGCTCGCGATCCGACTTCACGGTCGCAGGCGGATTGACCTTGATCGGCAGCCGCTCGGAGTCCGATTCGGAAGCGGCGGAGACCTCCGAGTCGAAGTCGTCGATCGGATCGCTCAGCACGGCGGCGATCTCGGCGTTCATCGAATCGAGCAGTTCGACTGCGCTGTTGGCGGCTTCCTCGGCGCTGGTTGGTTGGACCGAATCGGACAAGACCGCTTCCAACGGCACGGACTCGCGCACGGCCAGCGGCGCTTCGAGTTTTTTCTTGGCCGGCTTTTCTTGCACCGGACGTTTTGTTTTGCCGAACGTAATCCAGTTGACGATCCACATCGGCGCGGCGACGCAATCCAGCGCCGCATCGACAAAGAGGATGTCCCCCGCCAGCAGCAGCCCCGATGCTGCGCACGAGCCGAGCACGATCATCAGCCCCGCCTTCGAGAACAGCGGTTGCAACAACGCGACGCCCCAAGCTCCGATGTACCCGCCGCTGCCGACGATCTGCCCGCCGCCGAGTCCCGGCATCAGCAACTGCAAGCCGACGCAGACGGCCAGCAACAGCAGCGACCAGCCGAACGCGACCGCTCCCCAGCCGATGACCTCGCGCCGAGAAAACAGTCGCACGTCCAGTGCCAACAGCGACAGCCACACAAAGTACGCGCCGAGTCCCGCGACCGCACGAAGGCCGTAGGCGAGGTACGCTCCGAGATTCCCACCCCAATTGTGCGCGACCGCGCGCACGGGATACGTCTGCGTCGCCGGAGGATCAGCCGCATCCCAGCTCACCAAGCAGAGGGCGAGATACGCCACCGCGCCCAGCAGCACGAGCGACAGCACATCGTCTCGCAGTCGTCGAAAGTCGAAGGTCTTCCCCATTGTGCTCAAGGCTACCCGCCAAACTTCAGCGAGAACGGCGGCGTCCGCTTGAAGCGGTGCGAAATGAGGACACGCAGCGCGACTCGACGCATCGCAGCGGTCGAGCCAACAGGCGAAAGACTTCCGGTCGTGACGGACGCGACGGCTATTTGTCGGGCTGCTGGACGAACATTGGCTGACCTTCGGCCGGGCGTGCGACAAACATGAATGTGCCAGTTCCTGTCGCGACGAGCACTCCCGCCGCCGTGCGGATCTCGCCGCGAGCCACTGCGGTTTGTCGGCCGGAGTGCTGGACTTCTCCGGTGATGGTCAGCGTCTCACCGCTCCAGGCCGGGCGTAAAAAATTAACGTTGAGTTGTGCGGTCACGCACCCTTGATCGTCACGGCACAGCGTCGAGACCGCCCGCCCCATCGCGGTGTCGAGCAGCGTGGCGACGACTCCACCGTGCAAGATGCCGTGAGTCCGCAGATGTTGCTCGGCGACGGCCAGCCGCCATGTCGCACGGCCTTTTTCGGACGACACAGGCTCGGCGCGCAAGCCCTCCAGAAACGGGCCGAGCGGCCAAGAGTCCACGGGCGGAGATGAAACCGTGCTGACGGGCATGTGTGATTCCTTGAATCGGTTGCAACGGTGAGTCAATCCTTCGCGGCGAAATGATGGTCATTCGGACGTTGCGGGACTAGGCTTCGCGGCCCATGACCGAGCCGTCCCCGTTCCCCGATGAATCGTCGCTGTTGCGAGCACTCCGCGCGTCGCCGGCTTTGTTCGAGGCGATTGCTCACCCCGACTCGAAAGAGACCGAGTTCCATTTGCAGCAACGACTACGAAACGAGTTTCCGGTCGAGATGGTGGTTGCCGCGCTGACTTTGCAAGACATTCGCCGGAAAGCCGCAGCCTCGGGAAAATTCACGCGAGCCGATCAGATGTGGCTCACGCCGACCGGTCTCGAGCAGGCGACCTCGGAACCGATCGCGCGACACAAAGCTCAGCGATTCAGCGGGACGGTTTGGGATTTTTGCTGCGGCATCGGCGGCGATTCGCTCGCGCTGGCCTTGCGTTGCGAGGTTCACAGCGTCGATCTCGATGCGGCCATGTGTCTGCGAACCGAATGGAATGCGGAAATCTACGGCGTTCACGAGCGAGTTCGCACCGTCGTCGCCGACGTCTCGCAGCCGGGTAACCGCGCGGGGTTACTGCATATCGATCCGGATCGGCGACCCGGCGGACAGCAGCGCATGCGGCGGATCGAGGACTGCTCTCCGAATCTCGAAGTGCTGCGGACGTTGATGTCCGAGTTTCGTGGCGGCGCGATCAAGCTCAGCCCGGCGAGTAATTTCGGTGGCAAGTTCGCGAACGTCGAAATCGAATTGGTCAGCCTGCACGGCGAGTGCAAAGAGGCCACAGTTTGGTTCGGCGAACTCGCGGGCGATCAGCCGTTCCGAGCAACCTCGTTGCCGTCGGGAGAAACGATCGCCGCCGAACCGCTCTCCGCGCGCGTGGACATCACGCCGCCACGGGCGTTTGTCTTCGATCCCGATCCGGCGATCGTTCGCGCCGGATTGCTCGATGTGCTGGCCGAGCGACTGCAACTCACGCGACTCGATGATGCTGAAGAATATTTGACCGGCGATCAGCCACTCCGCTCGCCGTGGCTGCAGACGTTTCGCGTGCTGGAAGTTATCCCGAACAACGACCGCGAAGTCCGCGCCGCTTGCCGCCGCCGCGATTTCGGTTCGGTGGAGATCAAGTGTCGTCACTTGCCGATCGAGGTCGAGCGTGTCCGCCGCAAGTTGCCGCTGGAAGGCTCGCGGGCCGGCGTGCTGATCTTCGCTCGCGTGCTCGGCAAAGCGCAGGTGATCGTCGGCGAGCGAAACGCAGAGAGCCTGCTCGGTTGACCGAACAGGCTCTCGCTTTTGGCACCGATGTGAGTCCTGAAGCGCGCGGCATCCCTGCCGGCATCGAACGTCCCTGTTCGACGCTTCATGGACGCGCTGGGCCTAGAACACATCGAGAATGAAGTGATGGCCGCGGTGATACGGTTGCTCGGTCCCGTAGAAGTTGTACCAGTTCTTGTTCTGCACCGGGATCCGCTGCTGGGGGTTGTAGCGGTAGTACAAACTGTCGTTGCTCCCTTGCGGGCGCTGAAAGTTGTGCGGGTAGTACAAGTACGGGTAGTAGTTGAACCGGTTCCAGTCGGTCGGTTGCCCACGTCCGGCAGCCTGAGCGGTCGAGCCGCCAAACTGCGTCGCAGCGACAATCGCCAAGCAGATCAATCCCGTGGTCAGAATTCGTCGCAGCATGGTCCGCGTGCTCCTGAAGTCCGTGAGTTGGACAAAGTGTCTGATTCTTCATCGGCATCGGCACGACCCGCACCACACGAAAAATCGACAGAGCTCCGCGCACCGGCAAACTCTTCCGCTTGAGCCGTTCGTTGGATCGGCCATAACGTAGCCGCGTGCGGTTCGCGGGGGTCGCGTTTTCAGCAACGGAGTGTGCCATGTCTCGTTGGTCTTGGCTTTCGATTTTGCTGGCTCTGGTGATGCCTGCGAGAGCCGACGATCTGCCGAACGGCTGGGAGGGCGCAATCCGTCCTGAGCATGTCCGTCCGCACGTCGAGTTCCTCGCCAGCCCAGCGTTAGCCGGCCGATCCGGAACCAATTCCGCCAAAGCCGCCGACTATTTGGTCAAGCAGTTTCGCGACTGCAAGCTGCGACCGCTGTTCGCGGACGGTTCCTTCGAGCAGTCGATCCCGACCTCGGCCGAAGAGCCAGTCGGAGACGATCCCTCGCCCAAAACACCGCGCATCGTCGGCCGCAATGTCGGTGCTTGGCTGGAAGGGAGCGATCCGAAACTTCGCGACGAGCTGATCGTCATCGGTACGCACTTCGATCACCTCGGCACTCGCAATGGAAAAATCTTTCGCGGAGCCGACGACAACGCCAGCGGCACTGCGATGATGCTGGAAGTTGCTCGACAGTTGGCAGCCTCGAAGCAACGTCCGAAGCGGAGCATCGTCTTCGTCGGCTTCGATCTCGAAGAACAACTACTGTGGGGTTCACGCTGGTTCGTCGCGCATCCGCCGTTTGAGCTTGATCGAGTCAAACTCTTCATCACCGCCGACATGATCGGACGGTCTCTGGGGGATTTGCCATTGCCGACGATCTTCGTGATGGGCAGCGAACATGCGCCGCGGATGAAACTGCTGCTGGACGACGTCGGCTCGCCGCGCGGGTTGGAAGTCGCTCGGCTAGGAATCGACTTGATCGGCGTGCGCAGCGACTACGGGCCGTTCTGGAACGAAAAAATTCCGTTTCTGTTTTTCTCGACCGGGGAACATCCCGACTACCACACGCCGCGCGACGTGCCGGAGAAACTCGACTTCGACAAGATCGCTCGCGTGTCGAGCCTCGTGCTGAAACTGGTCGAGGCCACCGCGAACGCCGAGGGTGCTCCGGAATGGACCGACGAAGTCCGCCCCGACATCGCCGAGGTCAAAGCCATCCACCGCATCACCGACCTGCTGCTGCAAGCCGGCGAAAAGAAACCGCTCACCGACCTGCAACGGTTGATCGTCACGCAGGCTCAGAACAAGTGCCAGCAAATCCTCGATCGTGACACGTTCACCACCGATGATCGCAAATGGCTGATCCGCATCTCACAATTGCTGCTACTCTCGGTCTTTTGACGGTAGCTAATTCCAGGAGCCAAACGATGCCTCTTGCGACCGACACCGCGTTTCAGATCATGGCCTCAAACTGCCGCTTCGGAAGCGGCATCACGCACGAGGTCGGCATGGACTTGGTTGATCTTGGCGCGAAGCGTGTGCTGCTGGTGATCGACCCGGCGGTGCGACGAGTGGCGACTGGCTCGGTCGTGCAGCAGTCGCTGGAAGACAACAAACTCGACTTCGCCGTGTTCGACGCGATCGAGATCGAACCGACCGACACGAGCTTTCTCGCGGCATCGAAGTTCGCGACCGAGGGAAACTTCGACGCGATTCTGGCAGTCGGCGGCGGCAGCACGATCGACACGGCGAAGGCGGCGAACGTCTTCGCGACACATCCAGCCGACTTCCTCGATTACGTCAACGCTCCGATCGGCAAAGGGAAACCGGTGCCGGGACCGCTCAAGCCACTGATCGCGATTCCGACAACGGCCGGCACTGGCAGCGAGACGACCGGCGTCGCGATCTTCGATCTCGTGTCACGGCGAGTGAAAACCGGCATCGCGTCGAAGTACGTCCGGCCGACGCTCGGCATCGTCGATTGGGACAACACACGCACTCAACCGCCGGCGGTCGCCGCCAGCGCGGGCTTGGATGTGCTCAGCCATGCGCTCGAAAGTTACACGGCGATTCCGTACGACCAACGACTGCGACCCGCTCGGCCGAGTGAGCGGTCAGCCTACCAAGGCGCAAACCCGATGAGCGATGTCTGGGCGCTGCGAGCGCTCGAGCTCGTCGCCGAGTTCCTGCCACGAGCGGTTGCCGACACGAGCGACGAGGAAGCTCGGATGCAGATGATTCTGGCCTCGTCGATGGCCGGCATCGGATTCGGCAACGCCGGAGTGCATCTGCCGCACGCGATGGCGTACCCGGTCGCCGGCATGGTGCGAGAATTCCGGCCGGCCGGATTCGCCACCGATCACGCGATGGTGCCACACGGCATGTCGGTCATCCTGCACACTCCGGCCGTCGCGAGATTTACGGCCACGACTTCACCGCAGCGGCATTTGCTGGGGGCGAAAGCGTTGGGAGCGGACATCTCGCGAGCGAATCCCGCCGATGCGGGACGCATCCTCGCGGATCGCGTCATCCATTTCATGCAAACGCTGAAGATGCCGCACGGGCTGAAGGAAGTCGGCTACGGCTCCTCCGATATTCCTGCACTGGTGGAAGGGACGCTGGCCCAGCAACGGCTCATCAAACTCTCGCCACGAATGACCGCTGCGGAGGAACTCGCCAAAATGTTTGAGAAGTCGATGGTGATTTGGTAATCGCCGTTTTTTCCGGCCATTGCTGCGTTGCTTGAAGTGCGGGGGAGGCTCCAATACCATGCCCCGCTCTAAACGGCGGGAAAACTTGAGAAATCGTGCGTAACTCGTGGGCTGTTCCCACGTTGAACGAATTTTTGCGGAGAGATCATGGCAGTTCCCAAACGGCGCACGTCGAAATCCCGTGCCCGCAAGCGTCGCAGTCACAACGCGATTAAGCCTTTGAATTTGACGACTTGTCCGCAGTGCAGCGCGATGGTGCCGTGCCACAGCATCTGTCCGCAGTGCGGGCACTACCACGGCCGAAGCTACGACGCCGGCAACGAGGAATAGTCGCAGACGCTTCGGCGAGGAACATCCTCATGCGGATCGCGCTGGACGCAATGGGGGGCGATTACGCTCCCGGCCCGAACATCGACGGGGCCATTGCCGCGTTGCAGGCTCACCCTGAGTTGGAAGTCGTCCTGGTCGGCGACCAACCGCAGTTGGAGCCGTTGCTCGCGAAGGCCGGGTTCTCGTCCGAGCGTTTGATCCGGCGGCACTCCGACAGTTGGATCACAATGGAGGAAAAGCCGACCGAGGCGCTCCGCAAAAAGCCGAACTGCTCGATCTCGGTTTGCTGGCAGATGATGGCCGCCCGCGAAGTTGATGCCGTCGTCAGCGCGGGTCACACCGGAGCGGTCGTCGCGGCGGGACTCAAGACGCGGCTGTATCTGAAGAACGTCAAGCGGCCCGGTATCGCGGTCGCCCTGCCGACTCAAAAGGGACGCGCGGTCTTGATGGACGTCGGCGCGAATCCGGCGGCTCGGCCCGAGCATCTCTTCCAGTACGGCATCATGGGACTGGTTTACGCTCGCGATGTGCTGGGGATCGAGAACCCGCGCGTCGGCCTGATGAACATCGGCAGCGAAGACGGCAAAGGAAACGACCTGTACCGCGAGACGCACTCGCTGTTGCAGAACAGCCGGCTGCGCGAGGCGTACGTCGGCAACGTCGAGGGCCGCGATCTGTATCAGGGCAATGTGGATGTCATCATTTGCGAAGGCTTCGTCGGCAACGTCGTGCTGAAAGTCAGCGAGGGCATGGCCGACTTCCTGTTCAAGACAGTCGCCCGCGACGTCATCGGCAAGTTGAATCAAGAGCGTGATCTCGGCATGCAAGCCCTGCACAACGTCGGCAAACGCTACCACTACAGCGAAGAGGGCGGTGCCCCGCTGCTGGGGATCGATGGCATCTGCATCATCTGCCACGGTTCGAGCAACGGTCTGTCGATTCGCAACGCGCTCAAAGTCGCGATGACATTCAAGGACCGCGAAATCAATTCGTCGATCTCCGCCGCACTGGTGGAGATGCCGCTGGCGTGAGGTGGTGAATCATGAGCATGGCCTTCCTCTTCCCCGGCCAAGGCGCGCAGTCCGTCGGGATGTGCAAGTCGATCTACGACAAATACGCCTGCGCGAAATCGCTGTTCGATCGAGCCTCCGAGATCCTCGGCGACGACCTCGCGAAGCTTTGCTTTGAAGGCCCGAAAGAGCAACTCGATGCGACGAGCTACAGCCAGCCGGCGCTGTTCGTGGGTGCTCTCGCCGCGCTGGAGATGCTCAAAGAGGTGAAGCCCGATCTCGTCGCGAGCGCCACGCACACGGCGGGACTCAGCCTGGGCGAGTACACGTCGCTCGTCTTTGCGGGAGCCATCAGTTTTGAAGATGGTCTGAAGGTCGTGCAGCGACGCGGACAGGCGATGCAAGAGTCAGCCGATCGGCAGCCCTCCGGCATGGCCAGCCTGCTGATGCTCGAGTGCGAAAAGGTGCAAGCGATCTGCGACGAGGCTTCGGCGGTCGGCCAGGTCTCGATCGCGAACTTTCTGTGCCCCGGCAATCTCGTGATCTCCGGCGAGAAGCCCGCTGTTGCCAAGGCAGTCGAACTCGCCGACGCGGCTGGCGGGAAAACCGTCACGCTCGCCGTGGCCGGTGCATTCCACACGAGCATCATGGAACCGGCCGACCAAAAGCTGGCGGACGCTCTCGCCAGTGTCCCGATCCAAAAGCCGCGAATTCCGGTCGTCTCGAATGTCGATGCCGCAGTGCATTGGGAACCGGACGAGATTCGGCAACTGCTCGTCCGACAGGTCGTCAACCCGGTTCGCTGGGAAGATTCCATCCGCTGGTTGTTAGCCCAAGGGGTCACCGAGTTCACCGAAGTCGGCCCCGGCAAGGTGCTCGCCGGACTGCTCAAGCGGATCGACCGCAAGGCGAAGTGCGAGAACGTCAACGAGGCTCTGTAACCCTGTCGCTGACGTTTTGGCACACAGGCAGGAAGTCGGAGCATGCCCTGGTTACGAATCGAGTTGACCGCCGACGAGCAGCGGATCGTGTTGGACGAGCGCGAGTCGCTGGCGACTTCGGTGCGTCGTCGAAGTCGCGGTGTTTCCGGCGGCAGTATGAGCCGCCTCACAATCAGAAACGTGATCGCCGAGCAAATCGCACAAGCGATTTCGGAAATTGGCAGAATACTGCGGACACGACGTTTGCGTTGTCACAGGGCTACAATCCCGCCCCTCTTCCGCAGGAGCGAGCGAGATGGCCGAGTTGACAGTCCGAGCGTTGATGATCGATGACGATTCGTCGATGTTCGATCTCACGCGCGAACTGTTCGATGAACGGTATCCAGGGCGGTTTGTGTTCGATTGGGCCGGTTCGTTCGATGATGGCCTGGCGGCGATCCGACAGACTCGACATGACGTGTACCTCGTTGATCACCGCATCGGTGGGCAGCGCGGCGTGGAATTGGTCGCGGCGGTCGCGGCGGAATGCCAGGCACCGATCATCGTGACCTCGGAGCAGGAGAACCACGACCTCGACGTCGCGGCCTTGCGCGCGGGAGCGGCGGATTATCTGGTGCGCGACGTCCGAGACGTCGGCCACTTGGAACACGCGATTCGGTACGCGCTGCAACAGAACGAACTGTGGGCCGCTCTTCGACACCGGCATTGGCAGGACCGCGAACGATGCCTCGCCGCCGACATGGACGGCTACATCGCCAAACCGATTCGTCAGCAAGAAGTCGTTGCGGTCTTGCGATCCGCCGTCGGCGGACTCGCCGGCAAAACCGGTTTGTTTCGCCTGACTGCCGAGCACGCTGCGGTGGTGCCTGTCGAAGAGGACTCCAGTCATACAGCCGCTGCGGCCATGCGACGGCTCAACTGGAAACAAGCCCTGCGCTTAGTCGCGGACGATCGGGATTTGTTGAACGAGGTTTTGGCGGCATTTGTCGAAGAATGTCCGCAATTGCAGGCTCGGCTGCGGCAGGCGGCGGCCGACGAAGATTGGGCCACGGTCGCGAAAACCTCACACACTTTGCAGGCCGCGTTGCGGCTGTTTGGGGGCGAAGTCCTCGATTTGGCGATCGCCTTGGAGGACAGTTGCAAACGAGATCGAATGGGTGAAAACCGCGATCTGTTTGAAAAGTTCAGCGAAGAACTTGAGAATGTCCTGATTGAAGTTCAAGGTTACCTGAAAGGTACGTAACGCAGGGCCAGGTAGATCGCTTGCCCCAATCACATCATCCCACCAAACCGGCACTGGTGAACTGCTCGTGCCTACAAAGCTCAGCCCATGCGTCCTGGCCAGCACACAGTTTTGGTTGTAGATGATTCCGCCATCGACCGCCGTTTGGCATCCGGGCTTCTCGAAAAAGTAGGCGGTTTTCAAATCGTGTTGGCCACCAATGGCAAGGACGCTCTGCAAGCGTTGAAGTTGCAGCCGATCGACCTCGTGCTGACCGACATGCAAATGGACGAGATGGACGGCTTGGAACTGGTCGAAGCTGTGCGAGCCGACTACCCGTTGACGCCGGTCATCCTGGTGACCGCTCTGGGCAGTGAAGAGATCGCGGTCAAGGCTCTCGAAAAAGGAGCTGCCAGTTACGTCTCCAAACGCCGCTTGCAACAAGACCTGATCGAGATCGTGCAGCAGGTCATCGACAACTCCGACGAGAACCGCATGCAGTCACGACTGATGCACCGCTTGGTCCGGAACGAATTCTCGTTCGTGCTGAACAACGACCTGTCGCTGGTTCATTCGCTGGTGAAGTATTTGCAACACACGCTGCGCTGCGTGCGCTTGGTTGACGAGGTGGACCGCTTGCGAGTCGGGATCGCGGTCGAAGAGGCTCTGCTCAACGCGCTGTATCACGGCAACCTGGAAGTCAGTTCGGAGTTGAAGGAACGAGATCCGAATCTGTTCGAAGAGACGGCTCGGCAACGCTGCGAGCTAGAGCCGTATCGCAATCGCCACATTTTCATCGACGCGCTGATTTCGCGCGA
Organism: Candidatus Kuenenia stuttgartensis; assembly: GCA_945861865.1. Classification (GTDB taxonomy): domain Bacteria; phylum Planctomycetota; class Planctomycetia; order Planctomycetales; family Planctomycetaceae; genus SXKJ01. The sequence continues at coordinate 57,529 of CAMAWN010000003.1, forward strand.
GCAGGCTCGGTTCGTGATTCGTGACGAAGGCCCCGGGTTCAACCCCCAGACGCTGCCCGACCCCACGGATCTCGCCAACCTCGAAAAACCCAGCGGCCGAGGTATCCTGCTGATGCGCTCGTTCATGGACGAAATCAGCTTCAACGAACTCGGCAATCAAGTGACGCTCGTGAAGCTCGGGGCGAAAACCGAGGCCTGCGACGAGTGATTGCTCACCACCGTTGCCGCGAGCATTCGCACCGATAGAATCCCGCCGAATTGCAGCGTTGTGACCAATGCGAATGGTCATCGACGCTCCGAGGGATCGCCTCGGTCAGCCCCGAATGGCTGGCTTCTTCTTTTCGCTGGCGGGTCATCACGGATGTCGGACACCAAGCTTTCTCGAATGCTCAACCAAATCCATCACGGCGACTGCATTGTCGGCATGAACGCGATGCCGGAGGGGTCCATCGACCTGGCCTTCGCCGATCCGCCGTTCAACATCGGCTACGACTACGACGTCTACGACGACGCTCGCGCTCGACACGATTACCTCGATTGGTCGCGAGCCTGGATCGGCACGGTCCACCGAGCACTCAAACCGGACGGTACGTTCTGGCTGGCCATCGGCGACGAATACGCCGCCGAACTCAAACTCATCAGCCAAGAAGTCGGCTTCCACTGCCGCAGTTGGGTGATCTGGTACTACACCTTTGGAGTGAACTGCAAAGCCAAATTCAGCCGCTCGCACGCGCACCTGTTTCACTTCGTCAAAGACCCGACGCAGTTCACCTTCCGCTCCGACCTCTTGGAGAATCGCATCCCCTCCGCGCGGCAACTGGTCTACGCCGACAAGCGAGCCAACTCGGTCGGCCGTCTGCCCGACGACACTTGGATTTTGCGTCCGCAAGACTTGGTCGATTGCCTGACTCCGGGCGAAGACACCTGGTACTTCCCTCGCGTTGCTGGCACGTTCAAAGAGCGAGCCGGATTTCACGGCTGCCAAATGCCCGAACAACTGCTCGGCCGCATCATCAAGTACTGCTCGAACGAGGGTGACACGGTGCTCGATCCGTTCTCCGGCAGCGCGACGACACTGGCGGTTGCGAAGAAACTCGGCCGCCAATTCCTCGGCTTCGATCTCTCGCCGGAATACATCCAACGGGGCCGCGATCGTCTCGCGAATTGCCGAGTCGGCGATCTGCTCGATGGTGCTGCGGAGCCAGCGGTCAGCGCACCGACCACGCCGCCGAAAGGAACTCGCAAAGGCAAGCTCACAACCATCACTGCGACCGAGGCGGCAACGCAGACCGAGGCTCTCTCAACGGAACAGCGTTTTGAAAAAGGCTTGATCGAAGCCTTCGCCAAGTCGAGCCAAGGCTATTCACTCGACCGCTTGGTCACGGACCCCGACCTCAATCGCGAGTTCGTTGATCACTGCCGGCGACTCGGCTTGCCCGGAGACGCGCGGCTCTGGAATTGGAAGCTCTTCAACTACCGCAAGGCCGGCAAGCTCTCGAGCGTTCCGACCACTCAACGGACGCAAATCAGTTGGCAGGACTGCGACCAATTTCTGTTCGCCAGCGAAATCGCGCTCGCCAAGATGTTCGCTGATGGCAGTGAAAGCCTCGATGCGATTCTGTGCGACCCCGAACAGGCGGCGCAATTCGATTGCATCGCGCAGTCGTTCTGCCCCGGCTTAACGCCATTCCAGTACCGTTGGGGCGCGTTGATGCTCCGCAAGGAATCCAAGTCGGCTCGCGCGCGAGCTGACGTGCTCCGCAGCATCGCACCCGCGAAGCTGTCATCGGCCAAGCCGCTCGCGACTGCCAAGTGGACTGACTATCCCGATGCGGCGGGGCTGTATCTCGTCCTCGGAGCCAACAGCCGCGACAAGCTCTACGTCGGCGGTTCGCTCAACTTGCGGCAACGGCTGCAAACGCAATTCAGCGGTCCACCGCTCCGCACCTGGAAACGGGAATCGGCCGATCTGCGTGTCCGCTTTTTCACAGCCGAACCGAACACGCCGGAATTGCTGGCGTATCAGTGCTTGCTCATCCGCGAACACCAGCCGAAACTCAACGTGCGAGACATCGCCGTCTGAGATCCGGTTCGGTGTGAGATCGAGACATGTCCGACTTTCAACTCGTCGCGCCGTTTGAGCCTGCCGGTGATCAGCCGAAGGCGATTGATGCGCTGACGCGCGGCATCCATGAAGGCAAGCGGAATCAGGTGTTGCTCGGCGTCACCGGTTCCGGCAAGACCTTCACGATGGCCAACGTCATCGCGCGGTTGAATCGGCCGACGCTGATTCTGTCGCACAACAAGACGCTGGCGGCGCAGCTTTATGGCGAGTTCAAAGAGTTCTTCCCGCACAACGCGGTGTCGTACTTCGTCAGCTACTACGACTACTACCAGCCGGAGGCGTACATCCCGGCTCGCGACATTTACATCGAGAAGGACTCGTCGATCAACGACGACATCGACCGGCTGCGGCTCGCGGCGACGTCGGCGCTCATCAGCCGGCGGGATGTCATTGTCGTCGCCAGCGTGTCGTGCATTTATGGACTCGGCTCACCCCGCGATTACCTGGAGATGATGGTCACGCTGCGGCCCGGTGACACCGTGGATCGCGACGAGTTACTGCTGAGGCTGATCGACATTCAGTACAACCGCAACGACTTCGAGCCGTCGCGCGGCAAGTTCCGCGTGCGCGGCGACGTCGTCGAAGTCTGGCCGGCCTACGAGGAGTTCGCGTACCGCATCGAACTGTGGGGCGACGAAGTCGAGCGGTTGTCGATCATCAATCCGCTGACCGGCGAGGAAGCCAAGCGGCTCGACGAGTTGTACGTCTACCCGGCCAAGCACTTCGTGATGCCGCAAGAACGTGTCGCCGCCGCCGTCTCGGACATCGAGGCGGAACTCGCCGAACGGCTCGATCAGTTCCGACAGGAGGGCAAGCTGCTGGAAGCTCAACGCTTGTCGGCGCGAACGCGGTACGACATGGAACTGCTCCGCGAAACCGGCTTCTGCCCCGGCATCGAAAACTACTCGCGAGCACTCGCCGGCCGCAAAAAAGGAGAGCCACCGGACACGCTGTTCGCCTTCTTCCCGAAAGATTTCTTGATCTTCATCGACGAGTCACACGTCACGCTGCCGCAAGTCCGCGGGATGCACGCCGGCGACAAGTCCCGCAAAACAACGCTCGTCGAACACGGCTTTCGTTTGCCGATGGCCCTCGACAACCGCCCGCTGCAATTCGAAGAGTTCGAGAAGATGCGCGGCCAAGCCGTGTTCGTCTCGGCCACGCCCGCCGATTGGGAATTGGAACAATCGGGCGGCGAAGTCGTGCAGCAAGTCATTCGTCCCACCGGCCTCGTCGATCCGCTCGTGCATGTGCTGCCGGCTCGCGGACAGGTGCCGCATCTCAAAGAGGAGATCCGCAAGCGAGCCGAACACAACGAACGAGTCCTCGTCACGACGCTCACGAAACGGCTGGCCGAAGACCTCACGAACTACCTCGTCGAAGAAGGGGTCCGCTGCAAGTGGCTGCACTCCGAACTCGACACGATTGAACGAGTCGAAGTCATCCGCGAACTCCGCGAACAAAAGTTCGACGCGATCATCGGCGTGAACCTGCTCCGTGAGGGCATCGACATTCCGGAAGTCTCGCTGGTCGCGATTCTCGACGCCGACAAGGAAGGCTTTCTGCGGAGCGCGACGAGCCTCGTGCAAACGATCGGCCGCAGCGCCCGTAACGTGAATGCCGAGGTCATCCTCTACGCCGACAAAGTCACCGACTCGATGCAACAGGCGCTGGACGAGACCAGTCGACGACGAGAATTGCAACTCGCCTACAACGCCGAGCACGGCATCACGCCGGAGACGATCAAGAAGGCCATCAAGCGCGGCATCGAAGAAGAGATCGCCGCCCAGCGCGTCATCACCGAATCAGTCGGAGTCAGCGAGACGCAGTACGTCACGCAAGAGTTCCTCAACGAACTCGAACGCGAGATGCACGCCGCCGCGCAGAACCTGGAGTTCGAACGCGCCGCCCAACTCCGTGACCGCATCCTCGAACTCAAAAACCAAGCCGGCCAAGCGGTCGCCGCCGGTGATCCCGGTTTCAAGTTGGCCCAAAAGAAACCCAAACGGGGCCGAGGTCGTAGAGGTTCAGGCTCGTCAGGCGATCGGCGAGTACCGAAGCCGGAACGATGAGAGGTCGCATGATGGATTCAATGTGGAAACGGTTTACTCGCGTTGTTGCACTCGCGGCGGTCTCGATCGTTTGCACTCACGGTGCCGCCCAGGAGTGGACTCGGTTTCGCGGTCCCAATGGGTCGGGGGTGAGCGATGCGAAGACGGTGCCGGTGAAGTGGACTGATTCGGAAATCAACTGGAAGGCCAAGTTGCCGGGCGGAGGAATTTCTTCGCCAGTGGTGTGGGGCGAAAAAGTCTTCGTGTCAGCCGCCGAAGTAGATAAGGGGCGACGGCATCTGCTCTGTTTGGACGCGAAGACGGGCAAAGAGTGCTGGCGACAGACGGAGACATTTCAGGCGTACAAGAAGCACAAGGTGAACTCCTTCGCGACCAGTACACCGGCTGTCGATGAAGCGCGGGCATATCACGTTTGGCAATCGGCAGAAGGGTCCGCATTGCTGGCATTCACTCACGACGGAGCACCTGCCTGGAAGTTTCAATTGGACGCATTCTCCGAAGGTCATGGTGGCGGAGTTTCACCAATTGTGTGGGACGATCTCGTCGTGCTGGCTTGTGATCAGCAGGGACCAAGTTATCTGGTCGCAGTCGATCGTCGTACTGGCGAGCAACGTTGGAAGACACCGCGTCAGAGCAAGCGCGCGGGCTACTCGACACCGTGTGTGTATCAAGTCCCTGGCCGTTCAGCGGAGCTGATCTTCACTGAGTGGAAGCATGGCATCACGGGGCTTGATCCTGCGACCGGCCAAGTCCGATGGGAGATTGACTGCTTCGGCAAAGAAACCGAACGAGCGATCGCGTCGCCGATCATCGCGGGAGATGTGATCTTCGGAACGTGCGGCTTCGCCACGTCTGACAAGCACTGTGTTGCCGTGCGGCCGCGCGATGCGGGTGACAAGGTTGAGGCCAAAGAACTGTTTCGCGTCGAGAAGAGCGCCCCGCACCTGCCGACACCGATCGCGTTCAACGGTCGGTTGTTCCTGTGGACCGAGAAGGGAATCGTTTCGAGCGTGAAGCTCAACACGGGCGACGTGCTGGAGACCAAACGGATCGGCGGGAATTTCTCGGCATCCCCGGTCTGCATCGACGGCAAGCTGTACGGCATCAGCGACGACGGCGAAGTGATTGTGCTCAAAGCGGACGACAGCTTGGAAGAACTTGCCCGCAATCCACTCGACGAACCGTGCCGGGCGACCCCCGCCGTCTCCGGTGGGAGGCTATTTTTGCGTACGATGAGCCAATTGATCTCCGTTGGCGGTAGCCCGTAAGTGCTTGGCAGAGAACACCCTCAGCCGTATTTCCGGCGATTTCCGAGCAAGACGGTTGACGCCGACTTGCTCACGGCTAGGATGTTGCCGTGAACTGAGATTCAATCTCACGGAGGCGACGCAAGTCGTCAGGCCATGCACGAAGGCAGCTTCTGCTCCGAGGACGTGATTTGCCACTGCCTGAAGGTCACTCAGGCGGAGGTGGAATCCGCCATTGTGACCTCCGACGAGCCGTCGCTGAGATGCGTGATGCGGATGACCGGGGCCGGCACCGGTTGCACGGCCTGCCATCGAGCGATCCGCGGTCTGATCCGAACTCAGTGTCCGCCAGCCTCTTCTTCGCCGACCTGCGTGATGAGATAGTTTTGCAGGCCGAGCCGCTTGATCAAATCGATCTGCGTTTCCAGCCAGTCGACGTGCTCTTCGGATTCAACCAGAATCTTCTCCAGCAAGTCTCGACTGCCGCCATCGTTTTCCGCGATGCACAAGGCGACTGCGGCGTTGTACGTTTTGACTCCGTTGGATTCGAGCGCCAGGTCGTAGTCGAACTGCTCCGGGATATCAGTGCCGACGCGAATGACGTCGTAGCGGGCGATCTCTGGGACGCCCTCCAGAAAGAGGATGCGGTCGATGAGCATTTCGGCATGCTTCATCTCACCCATGGATTCGACGTAGTGCTTGGCGGCGAGGCGGTTCAGTCCCCAGTTCTTGCACATTTTGGCTTGGACGAAGTACTGGTTGATCGCGGTCAGTTCGATGGTCAGCCCCGCGTTGAGGGCGTCGATGACTTTTTGAGATCCTTGCATGATGCATTCTCCTGGAATGAGCCGATTGGCGGCTGGTGTTTTCATTTTCGGTTTGCGAACAGCGGGTGGATTGTAGTACTGGAAGATTAACGGTCTACCGGCTCGTCCCGCATCCTTCCGCATTTTTCGTCAACTGAGATGTGATCCCGACGCGAGAAGCAGTCTCAATGCCGACTTCGAGCTTGGCCTGGCGATCACTTTGCCGGGCCGACGAACACAAAGCTGGCCCAGTGTGCGGGGGAGTTCCAATCGGCGGATTGTCGGAGGAGACGTTTGGCCGCGTGGAGAGATTCGGCGACTCGCAGCGGTCGACCAGCGGCAGCATCTTCCGCGAGCCGCTTGTAAAAGTCCGTCATCAATTCGGACGTGCTTTCGTCCGAAACGTGCCAGAGACTGGCAACGACTTGCCGAGCACCTGCCGCCAGAAAGGCTTGAGCCAGAGAAGTGCTCGCCTCCATCGGGCGTTCGGGACCGACGCTGGTTTGGCACGCGCTCAGGACGGCCAACTCACAACCGGTCAGATCAGTTCGCAAGATGTCGAGGTAACTCAGTGAATCATCGCCGTCCGCATCGGGAGCCAGTAGCAAGCCTCCGAAAAGGTTGTCGGCTTGCTCATCGACGAATCCGTGCGTTGCCAAATGCACGATTTGATGGGTCGGGAATTGTCGCGTGACGAGCGAATCACGAGCCTCGTGATCGAGCAGCGTCGTCACCGGAGTCGGCCACGCGGCAGCAATGCGGCGGCACTCGGCGGCGACACCTGGAAGCGGCGCGGCTCTTGAGGATTCCGACGGCGAATAGCCGACGAGCAGCAATCGCCGCTCGGTGTTCATCGCAGGTGCGGCACGTCGAGCCAATTGCGAGAGCACCGTTGCCGATGGGGCATACGTGATCGGCGGCCACTCGTCGAGGACGTATTTTGTGCGCGGTCCGGCAGACAGCAGCAACGCCTCGAAAGGGAGTTGATGCAGTGCGGCATCCGGCACAATGACGAGCCGTTTGGGTTGTCGACGTTGGACTGCGGCGCGAACGGGTGGAGGCAACAACGTGTCGGCCACAAGCGTCAGTGAACTCGGCAGAATCGGTTCACCCTTCACAGTGGCGACCGTGCCGGACAATCCACGTGAGTTGCTCGGCGTGAACGGCACGGTCGCAGCGAGATACCAAGTGACGAGACGCGATGCGACGTCGCGAGTCACCGGCCCTGGCGGGATCGGGTCGAGTCCGCGACGCAACAGACCTTTGTCGACCGCGAGATGCCCGGCGATGCCGCGTGTCGGCTTGTTCGTTGTTTCACGGAATTGCAGAGCGGGCAGCGTTTGACTGATGCGCAGCGGGACGACTTCGACCATGCCCGGCTCATTGTCGATGATCCACACGCAACTGCTCTGACTGCCGAGCTGATAAAAAAGCAGCACGGTGTCGGTCGCGAGCAACTCACGCTGCACTTTCGAGAGGTCGCACAGAGATTCCCGGCCGGTGAGGAGTTGGTTATAGACTGGACTCGCGTCACGGATCGCTTGCCAGACTTTCGCGTAATCGTGCTCTGCTTTTGAGAGTTCGCGTTGTCGTTGAGTGACCCAGTCCTGTTGAGCGATAGAGCTGTCGGTGGATGGTGATTGCGATTTTGCCAACTTGAATCGCAATTGCTGCTGGCGTTTGGCGAGTGTTCGTTCCTGCGGGACCAGGCGTTGATGGGTCTCTGGTGGCAACGTCGCGTTCAGGTCGATGCCGGCGAGTTGCAGTTGGTCGAGGAATGTCCGGCTGCGCGATTGCTCGGCAGCAAGGAATGCTTCGGCGGTCTGTCCCGATTGCAGATGCCAGTCGATCAGGCGTTCAAACGCCGGAGCGAACTGCGAGAAGAAACGTGCTCGGCCCGCCTCGCCGTCGCCGGCAGTTTCTGTGCGAGCGGACTCGGCAATATCGACCGCTTGTTGCAAGAGCCGGATTGCTTCGGCGAGGTTGCCATCGTGAGCACGGCGCACGGCTTGATTGGCCAACTGGACGTACCGATCGAGCGGCGATGCGGAGCGTTGGCCGAGCAACTTCTCGGCGTGATCGAGTGCTGCTGCGGCGAGTTCGCGGTCGTTCGTTCTCAGAGCCATGCCGCCGAGCAAACTGAGAATGTGCGCCTCGCGTGCCGCTTGTCCACGCGAGCGGAAGATTTCGGCGGCCGATTTCCAACGCAATGTCGCCGTGGCGAAATCGCCTTGTTGCGCGGCGAGCAAGCCGAGTTGCTGATACGCCGTCGCTGCTTCGGGGTTCTGTTTCTTTCCGTGTAGTTCGCAAAGCCGCAGCGCGGTCTGAGCATGCGTTACCGCGTCGTTGGCCTGTCCGAGATCGCGATGAATCGCCGACAAAACATTGTGAACCGCCGCTAGTGGCCAAGCGTCAGAACCGAACGCTGTTTCGATCGCACGAGCCGATTGCTGAGCCTTCTCGGCGGCGGAATCGGTCAGTCCTTGATTGCGATCGATGATCGCGAGGTTGAGCAACACGTCGGCTCGAAGTCGGTCGCCACTCGGCCCGCGCTGTTGAGCCTCTTCCAAAATCTGCTGATTGAGCGCGATTGCCTCACGGAATCGACCGGCCGACGGCAACAGCGCCGCGAGTTGTCGCTTCGCAAGCGGACGATCCGGGTCATTGAGCGGAATTCGCTGATCGGCCAACTCGATCGCAGTTCGCAGCAGCCGCTCGGCGTCGGTGAGATCACCGAGCGACCGGCGAATGCTCGCGAGTTGCAGCAGCGCGCGAAACTGTTCGCGAAATTGGTTCGCCACTTCGTAGGTGGCGAGTGCTCGGCGAAGCAATTGTTCGGCGGCTGGCAAATCGCCGTCCTCAAGCACGGTCGCCAGCAATCGGATTGCGGCGGCCTGTTCCTGCGGCGAAACCCGTTGTGTGTGCTCCAGCGCGGTGCGGAGATGACGGGCGACGGCGGCGGAATCGTTTCGCAATTGCGCGTGACGCGCGAGTCCGAACAACGCTTGAAATCGCGGCGAATCGTTGCGAGTCTCGTCAGAGGTTTTTTTGGTCTGGTCATTTGGCGGAGTGAACCGCCCGACGAATTCGTCGAGCAACTGTTTCGCGTCGTCGTTGCGCTGTTGAGCTTCGCGCATTGCGATCCGTCGCTGTTGCAGGTCGAGCCAATCCGACGGCGACAGAAACGGCGTCTTGCGATGTCGGTCGAGCAATGGAGTGAGTGGCTGCTCGGCGAGTTGCCAGTTCGTTCGCGCGGCGGCGTCGTTGCCGGCTCGGTGCTCGACGACTCCGAGCAGGTATTGTGCTCGCAGTTTTGGGAGCGTTTTGAGCGGACTGAATTTTCCGGTGAGCAAGTCGTTGAGCGTGGTTCTCGCGTCCGAGTCCTCGCCGAGCGCGAGTTGGTATTCGGCAATTTGCAGTGAGTTGAGGCTCCGCGAATCATCGTCTGCGGAGCGCGTGATTGCCTCGCGAGTTTTCAGCGCGAATCGCAGCGCGTCATTCGGACGTCCAGTTCTTCGGGCGAGTTGTTCCAGTTGATTCCAGCAGCGCAACCGTTGACGTTCGGACTCGGTGGTCGGTTTTGATTGAGCCTCGACTGCCGTGAGAAGTTCGAGAAACACAGCTTCCGCCTCGGACCAGCGGCCTTGCTGGACGTGCGTGTTGGCGGTGATTTCGAGCGTGCGCGGATCGTCCGCCGCGCGAGTCATCGTGGCCAACAAACAGAGCAGGCCGGCGATCAGGGCGCGTGATGAAAGGCCGAGCCGTGACAAAACTCGCCCAGGCGGGCGAGGCGTTCGGCAAATTGTTCCCAGTCGAGCCATTCGGATTTCTGTGTGGAGGTGCGGCCGCTGATGGCGCGCGTCTTGTCGTTTGCGGCGAGACCAAACAGACGCGGATTGGCTCCCAGCGGCAGCGTCGTCAATCGAACGTTGGCCGAGTTGGAATCGAGTTCCATCTTGTCGCCGCTGGGTGTATCGCGACGAGCGACGAAGCTGAAGCCCGCAGAGGACTTGATCGGATTCAAACGCAATCGTTCGATCGCGGAGAGGGATGTTTCGTCGAACGGCTTCGCTGAAGCGACGGCGACAATCAATTCGACGCCAGCTTTGTCGCCGAGGACGTGCATTTCTTGCAGTTCGCCAGCCGCCGCCAGCGGCGGATCCCAAACCTCTTTGTCCTCGTGGGGCAGGTTGGAAACTTGTCCCACGAGTGGCCAACGCCGCGAGACGCCCCCGTCCGCATCGACGTAGAACAACGCCACGAATGCCGGTTCATCGAGCACGACGTGGAACTGCATCTTGTCGCCGTCTTTCAGCGAACCGACTTCGGGGCCGAGCACTTGATAGCCTTCCGAATGCGAAGCTCGTTGGACGTGCAGTTCAACGCGAGGCAGAAACCGCAGCTCGGCATCTTTGGCCGAATGGAGATTCGATGCGTTCGCCGGTCTCGCGAACGTCGGCCGAACATCCTCGTGGAAGATCAACCATGCGGCGTAGCCACCCGCGACCGCCGACCAACCAACCAATAACAGCATGAGGATGCGGACCAAGTAGTGGGTCGGATAGGATCGTCTGCGGCGGACAGCGACAATCCCAGAACCCTGCTGACTGGCTTCGATCGGTCGCTCACTCGCAAAGGGTTCGAGCGCCGTGGCGAATTCGCCCGCAGAAGTGAATCGCTCGCGCGGATCGAAGCGCAGTGCTTGCAGGCAGACTTTGGAGAGCTTGGCGGACAGTCCCGTTCGCAGCAGATGTGGCATCGCGGGAGGCGTGCGTTGAGCGATGTCTTCGCGGCGGTGACCGTCGCCGAACGGACGTTGGCCGGTGAGCAGTCGATACAGCACGACTCCCAGGCTGAAGATGTCGCAACCGGGGGTGACATCTTCGGAGTTTCCGCTGAACTGTTCCGGAGCCATGTAAGCCGGCGTGCCGAGCCACTCGCCGGGGCGAGTCTGTTCGGACTCGTCAACGTCCGGCCGCCGTGCGAGTCCAAAGTCGGTGAGCACCGGTTCGCCGCGACGGTCGATCAGGATGTTTGACGGCTTGACGTCGCGATGAATGACTCCGGCTGCGTGAGCCTCTTGCAGCGCCGACGCGATCTTGCGAACGATCTGCACTGCCTGCACCAGAGGGAGCAACGGGCCGGACTTGAGCAACGTCTCGAGCGATGTGCCATCGACGTAGTCCATCGTCAGGAAATCGATGCCACCTTGGCGATCGACATCGAGCACTCGGCAGATGTTCGGATGCCGCAGCGAGGCGGTCAGCTTGGCCTCGCGACGAAAGCGCTGAGTCAGCCGTTCGGCATGCGGGCCATCGAGGAAGGGCACTTTGATCGCGATCTGCCGGTCGAGGTCGGGATCGTATGACAAGTACACAGTTCCCATCGAACCGTGGCCGACCGGCCAAAGAATTCGATACCGGCCGAGTTGATCTCCTGGTGTGAGTCGCCGCATCGCGCTGCGGTCTTGTTCGCTCGCCGGCACGTCGTTGACAGGGCCGGTCGATGCCGAGTCCAGCGGCTGAGTCCCTGAGATCGATCGCGTCGCGTGCAGTCGTTCTTCCACTTCGAGTTGCAACGCGTCGTGCAGTCCTCGCGCCTGGATCGGGAAACGGCTGAAATATTCGGCGAGTTCGGGTGTGTCGCCAGTATCGCAACGAATTCGGAATTCATGAACGATCGCCGAGATTGGCAGGCGATCGCGCGGCCCGAACTCCGGCCAACGTTCGATGTAGTTTTCCAAGAACGGCCGACCTGCAGCTGCGAACGGCGACACCTCGAGCATGTTGCCGTCATGTTTGGCACGGATCGCAGACGCCGCTCGCCGCCAGCGATATTCCAAGTCGATCAGGACGAGTTCGTGCAGCACCTGTTGGCGACGCGAATCGTCTTTCAACTCGACGGCGAACTCTTCGACGTCCGGCTCGTCGCCTCGCTGCCAAGCCGACTCGAACCGGTCGTAGACCGATTCAAGTATCCGTGATCGGCTGACTTCCTCCAGCGTGGGCATATCAAACTCCTGAGGGCAGCCGCTCGCGCATCAATGCGTGAGCGCGGCTTTCAGTCGGCGTCGTTGCCGAGAGGTTGCTCGTGCCAGTGAACCGAGAAGGCAAACCGACACCACCACGTTGCGGGTCGTCGGATCAAAAATCGGCATGGCGGCGGACTCATCGGAATTCGTATCGAGTTTGTCGTTCGTCGCATCGCGAGAGATCGTCCGTTCCGAAGCCACACCGCGACGTGCGTCAGTTGTGGGACGAAGTTCGCGATCGTTCGGGCTGGCGACTCGTGTTGATCCCACCCAGCGAGTGCGACTCGCCGCAGCCAAGTTTTGCGGCGAGGCCTCGGAACGCGAAGCCGGCGATGCGGATGGACTCGCGTTGCTCGCCGAATCGAGCGCTGTCTCCAGATCGTGCAAGTCCGGCCGCGCTTCCGAAACATCGGAGTTCGCATCGTCCGAGTTGTCCGCTTCGGCAACGACGACTCCATTCGAGGTGATTGGAAGTTGCGGTTCAGAGACTGATGCGGGGCGAGTCGTTCTCGTGACGAAGGCGAGCTGCGAGTGAACTCGGCCTTCGGAGTCGGTCGTGCGCAGATAAGTCACCGGGCTGCCGCCGTCGTTGATTGTCAGGCCACTGCTGTCTTGAACCGACGACCCTGAACTGACCGCGATCAGTTGACCGGTTTCACCGAGGCGCAATTCCACGATCGGTTTGGCGTCGTCGGACATCGAGCCGAAGACAAGGTTGTTGAAGCTGTTGGCCGCGATCGGAGCCAGTTGAATCGGAGTGGTCTGTGCGATTGACACGAACAGATCATCCGACAACTGTGAGGGCGACGCGATTTCCCCGAAGCGGTTGACGAGTAGTTGGTCCGCTCGGTGAGTCAAATTGACCCCATCCGAAACAAAGGATGCTTGCCGATCCACAGCTTCGACCATCGCCATATCGGCCGGCACCGGCGGCAAGCTCTCCGAGAAGTCGATCGCTGACAGCGAAGGCATCGCCGAGTCATTTCCGGTCGCGCTCAGCAGCGATCGCGTCTCGAGCGATTCTGCGCCGGCGAACGAAATTCGGCGGCGGCGTCTCACGCACAATCCGGAGTTCCTCGCCGTCTCAGGCAAGTTGACTCGCGCGTCGCGGTGAAAAAAGAAGTTCCACATGGCATGTCCTCGACTTTGTGCCGGAAAGGAATTGCTTTTCAACAGGGGAATTTCATCGTCCAGAGGCCGTTCAGAGCAAGAGATCCTCCACCAAATCCTTTGGTGTTCGAGACCAAAACGATTCCAAGAATCTGCCAGTAGCGAGAGAGACCGGAACCAATCGAGCAATCGGTTCGCGGTGACTCTCTCACTCGGGCACTGCTCGTTGAGTCGAGAGGCGTTCGTGAATGAAGTTGACTCCACACGCGAGCGCACAATCCACCCCTCCCAAAACCGATACCGACAAGTGCGACCACGTCCCGCCAACGATTCTGCGAGTTTCTCAAAATTCGTCGGGCCGGTCTTACGGGTCTGCGCGACGACCACTACGATCATCCGGACAATCCACGATTTCCGGCTGTTTCACGCATGTTTGATGACGACGCTTCGGTCACTCGGCTGTACCTGGAACTCCGCGAAGGCCGCGAAGAGGCCGCGACGGACTTGTGGCAACTTTGCTGCCAAGCACTCGTCCGCGAAGCTCGCAAACAGCTCGGATCGAACGAGCGGCGAATGTCCGACGAAGAAGACGTCGCGCTGGCCGTCTTCCACGAACTGTGCCAAGGAGTCAGCGACGGCCGGCTCGGCGATGACTTGCGCCGCGAGGATCTCACGAAGCTGCTGCGGCACTTCACTCGCCAAGAAACGCTCGATCAACGCCGCCACGCCCAGCGAGCAAAGCGCGGCGGTGGCAACGTGCGCGGAGATTCAATTTTTGCGATTGGCTCCGCCGGACAAAACAACAACGACGGCTTTCATTCCGTCCCCAGCCCAGAACCTTCTCCGGAACTGATGGTCCAACTTGACGACCAACTGCAACGCTTGCTGTCCTCGCTGGAAGACGACCGGCTGCGACAAGTCGCGCTGAGCGTTCTGGCGGGTGACTCTCGGTCAGAGACGGCGGAGAAGCTCGGCTTGTCACTCCGCTCGATCGAACGCAAGGTCGCGCTGATTCGCGATGCGTGGCGATCAGAGTTGGGGGAGGGTGACATGGTGAGGGGATGACAAGGTGATTTGACTCTTTCACCGTGTCACCCACCTACTCTGTCACCGTGTCACTGCCTCGATGATCGACAACTCGGTCGCTGTTGGTACGACTCGTCGCCATTCGATGCCGCACTCGTTGAACAGCGTGCGGTACTCGGACTCGGTTCGTTCTTGTCCGCCGGTGACGGTCATCATCGCGAGGTCGAACCACTTTCCGTGGAACGGTTCCGGACCATCGGGCAAGACGAACTCGGCGAGCAACAGCCGACCGTTCATCGGCATCGCGGTGCGGCAATTCTTCAGAATGGTGCGTGATTGGTCATCGTTCCAATCGTGGATGATGTGCCGCAGAAAATACGCATCGGCTCCGCTGGGCACCGATTGGAAGAAGTCGCCAGCGATGAACTGCACGCGATCCACGACACCGGCTTGAGCGAGGACTGCTTTCGCACGGTCGATGACGTCGGCTCGGTCGAACAGGATGGCTTGGAGTGTCGAAAATTTTGTGAGCACGGCCGCTAGCACGCTGCCGTTGCCGCCGCCGATGTCGGCGAGGACTTCGATGTCCGAGAAGTCGAACGCGGCCAGCATCGCGTCGGTTTCGCGGCCGTGAACTCCGACCATGCCTTGATCGAAGATTGCGGCGTTCTCCGGCGTGTGACGCAGAAAGTCGAACAGCGGTTCACCAAAAACGTGGTTGAAGGCGGTCTCGCCGGTTTGCACGTTGTGCAACAGATCGCCCCAAGCTCGGTACTGCCAGTCGCCGCGCATCCAAGCCAGCCCGGCCATCGAACCAGGCGCGTCGCGTCGCAAGCATTCGGAAAGCGGCGTCAACGAAAAGCGGTGGTCGGTGTCCTCGTGAAACACGCCACTGCTGGAAAGCGCTCGCAGCAATCGGTAAAGCGAGCGCGGGTGCGTGTCGGACTCGGCCGCGAGTTCGTCAGCGGTTCGCGGCCCCGATGCCAGCAGATCGGGAATGCGCAGCCGCACGGCGACGTAGACCGCTTGTGTCCTCCAGAAGCCGGCGATCATCTGATTCAGTTCTTCGCGAGGCGAGGTCATGGCAATCCTTTCTTCGGTCGCGGACGCAATGCCTCACGCTGGCTTTGCAGATTCTTCTGAACGCTCTGCTTGCCGAGTTTCTTTTGCAGGTGAGCGAACTTCGTCGCCGGACGCCGAGCACCACCTTGGCCGCGTGACATGATTGGTTCTCCCACTCGTACTGCAACAGCCTGTCGAGTGAATCTCAAGGCTGTTACAAAATCCACATGGGCTTCAATCCGTTCGACTGGTTTCGACCCTCTGCCGCCGCCGCATCGGCTGAGCCTCGCAAGCAATTTGTCGCGGGCTTGGTGGTGTGGGTGCTGGCTTGGTTGACGGTTTGGTGGATTCAAGACAAACGAGCCGAGATGTCATCGATCCTGTCCGCGCGGCAAGCGTCCGCACCAAAAGTTTTCACCGAGCATTCCTCTGATCCCCGCCAAACTCCGGCAAAGGTGTGGGAAATCGAATCCTCGAAAGCATCGCTCGTCAGTTGGGCGGGGACGTTCTTGGCCATGGGACTGTTCTGGGGAGGTGGACTGCTCATTTTCCGGCCGCTGACCGGTTGGGGCTTTTTTCTGTCGTGGCTGCGACGCTGTAAAACGGTCGAGCGATTGGCTCTGGTCAGTGCGGCGGCATTGACGCTCTTCGCGATCGTGCTGCATTGGATTTGGAATCTCGTAGATGCCTGGATGCTGGCGGCTGTGTTGGCCGCATTGGTGTTGGCCTCGACATTCGGCTGGAAGTTGCCGGGAAAGAAGCAACCATGAATCGAACCGACATTCTGCAACGTCTGCGAGCCGCTCGGCCGATCATCGCGCCGTCGATGCTCAAGTGCGACTTCGGGAATTTGGCTTGCGAGGTCGAACGGCTCACCGCCGCGAATGCGAAAGTGTTGCACTGGGACGTGATGGATGGGCACTTTGTCCCGAATTTGTCGTACGGCCCGATGGTCATCGAGCGGGTTCGTCCGCTGACCAACATGGTCTTCGACGTTCACCTGATGATCTCTGAACCGGAGAAGTATCTCGACGAGTACCTCAAGGCGGGTTGCGAGGCAATCACGGTTCACATCGAAGCGGTGCCGCAGCCGACATCGCTGCTGCGTCGCATTCGAGACGCCGGGCGAGTCGCTGGCTTGGCATTGAATCCGCAGACTCCGCTGTCGGCGGTCGAACCGTTTCTGGCTGAGATCGACTTGTTGCTGGTGATGAGCGTGCAGGCGGGATTCGGCGGGCAATCGTTCATTCCGACGTCGATCGAGAAACTCCGGGAGGCACGGCAGAAAATTTCTCCGGAGACGATTTTGTCCGTCGATGGCGGCATCGGCGTGAAGACGATTGCGGATTGTGCCCACGCCGGAACCGACTTGTTCGTTGCTGGCAGCGCGATTTTCGATCAGAGTGATTATGTGTTTGCGGTTGAAGAACTCGGTCGTTTGGCCGGGCGGTAATTTCCTTTGAGGCGCTCTGATCGAGCGTGACAATATGACGATTGTTGCCGTGGTTCGTCCCGGCTGGACTGACTTCGACGAGCAGCATCGGCTGATTGGCGCTCTGGAACTGCCGCTCAACGCGAGAGGCGTCACTCAGGTTGCGGCGTTGATCGAGCAGTTGCGGACGCTTTCCGCTCCGCCCGAAGCCGTCGTGTGTGGCATGGCTCAGCCGGCCACCTGCACGGCCGATGCGATTGCCTCTGCCTTCGATTTGACGACTCGCAAATCGGAAGAGTTGTCGAACCTCAATCAAGGGTTGTGGCAAGGCTCGACGATCGAAGACATCGGCTGGCGAATGCCGCGCGTGTTCAATCAGTGGCAAGAGGCTCCTGAAACGATTTGCCCGCCGGAAGGGGAACCGTGGGAGGACGCGGTCGATCGTGTTCGGCGGGCGCTCAAGAAGCCGCTCCGCAAGTTTGACTCGCTGGTGATCGTCGCTTCCGAGCCTTTGGCGAGTCTTGTATCTTCCGTACTCACCGGCGAGCCTCCCGACCTGACGTCTGCGTTTTCGGAGGAGCTTGGTGATCCGATCGTCGAGGTCTTCGAGTCCAGCAGAGATGGTGAGTTCGTCCGAGTCGAGCGGAAACAGAAATCGGAGAACGAAGAATGAAGAACGAGGAACTGAACATGGAAAACAGAAAAGACCGCTGACCGCCGTTCCTCATTCTCAGTTCTTCGTTCCTTGTTCTTCATTTCACAGAGACATGCACCGATGAGCGATTCAGACAATACCGGCGGCAAGCGTCAAAAACGTGGCGTGCCCGAAGGTCTGTGGATTCAGTGCGACGGCTGCAAAACGACGGTCTATCGCAAGCAGATGCAGCAGAATCTGTATTGCTGCCCGGAATGCAATCACCACTTTTATGTGCCGGCGAAAGCTCGCATCGAGCAATTGCTCGACGAAGAGAGCTTCGAAGAGTGGTTTACAAACATCCTGCCCGTGGACCCGCTGGGGTTCGCCGACAAGAAGCCGTACAAAGATCGCCTGAAAGAGGAACAGAAAAAGACCGGCCTGACGGATGCCTGTGTCGCCGGCAAAGGCTACATGCGCGGCCGGCCGCTGGTGCTGGCTCTGACCGACTCGGCATTTATCATGGGCAGCATGGGGTCGGTCGTCGGCGAGAAGCTGACGCGCGCGATCGAGCAAGCTACCGAATTCAAGCTGCCGCTGGTGATCGTGAGCGGTTCCGGCGGCGGTGCTCGGATGCACGAGGGGATTCTATCGCTGATGCAGATGGGCAAAGTCTCCGCCGCGCTCGGCCGATTTCACGATGCCGGTGGTCTGTTTATTTCGGTGCTGACCAATCCAACGATGGGCGGCGTCGCCGCCAGCTTCGCATCGCTGGGAGACATCACGCTGGCCGAACCGAAAGCCCTCGTCGGCTTCGCCGGCCCGCGGGTTGTCGCCGCGACCGTGAAGCAAAAACTTCCCGACGATTTTCAGACCAGCGAATTCCTGTTGAAAATGGGCTTCGTGGATCGCATCGTCGATCGCCAACACCTGCGCACCGAAATCGCCCGCATCATCGACTACTGCGGAGCCTGAATGAGGGGCGGGGGATGACTGGCGAGGGGCGAGTGAAATCAAACCCCTCACCCCTCACCCCTCACCCCTCACCCCTCACCCCT